>CAYQBE010000004.1:0-78596 GCA_964415625.1 uncultured Clostridium sp. | reverse complement strand
AGAGCTGAACAGCGAGCTGATCGTTGTCTTTACCGGGAAAGAACAGGAGACTCTGGAGCTGATCCGGCAGTATACCTCCCGCATCGTCCCCTTTGCCTGGTGTGATGATTTTTCCGCCGCGCGCAATGCCGGGCTCAGGGAAGCATCCGGAGAATGGTTCCTATATATTGACGATGATGAATGGTTCGAAGATCCATGTGAGATCATCCAATTTTTCCAATCCGGCGAGTACCGCCAGTACCAGTCTGCTTATTACGTCGTCCGCAACTATATCGACTGGAGTGGAAAAAGGTATACGGATGCCAACGTAGGCAGGATGTGCCGCCGGACACAGGGAACTCGCTTTGTGAACCAGATCCATGAGTTCCTTCAGCCCTTTTCCGAGCCCAATAAAGTCTTCCGATGCTATGCACACCATTATGGATATGCGGAGAAGGAGAGCGTAGAGAAGAACGCCCCCAGGTTCGAACGGAATATCGCCCTGCTTCTAAAGCAATATGAGAAGAATCCCGATGTCCAGAACTGTATGCAGTTAGTTCAGGAATACCAGAGCGTGGATGATTTTGACACTGCGATCGGATACTGCCGCCAGGGTTTAAAGCTAGGGGAGAAGGATCTGCGGATCGGAGCCTGCGAGCTCTGGATGCAGGTACGGCTTCCCATTCTACTGTCCTCCTCCGGGCACCCAGACGAGGCATTGAAGGAAGGGGAACGTTTGCTGCGTCATCCCCGTACCCTGGAGGTTGGCCAGGCCCATCTGCATGCTATTTTATCCGGACTCTGCTGGGAACTGGAAGAATACCGGAAGTGCTTAACCCATGTCAGCGGATACAGGGAGAAAATGCGTTATCTCGAAAAACATCCGGACAAAGCAGAACGCCAGAACGGGGCAACTGTAACCTATGAAAGCGCCAGGGAGCGATGCATGTCCACCTATGTAGCGGGACTGCTGTCTGCCGCAGAACTGGGAGAAGTACGGCAGCTCCAGGAGATACTCACCTGGATTCCGTGGGACGAAGAGAAGCGGACAGTTCCTCAGTATCCCAACCTGGAAAAGTGGAAATCAAACCACCCGGAGCTGAAAAAAAACATCCTGGAAGGCTTTTCGAAGCTTCAGACGGAAAATACCTATGTTATCCTACAGAAGGCCCTTTATTCCGAAGAACAAGGGCAGCCTGCCGAAACAGAGAAATATTTCCGGCTCTGCACTTCGAACTGCCCGGACGGATTTTTATACCAGCTGGCAGAGCTCGCGGCAAGAAACGGATTCTCCATGAAGCCCCTGTTCGAACAGATCTCCATTGAAACCTGGGATGAATGCGCCCGGGAGCTTGCGGAACATACCGCCATTTCGGACATGCCTGATTTTTTGCAGAAGCTTCGCCTGGGAATAGAAGAATATCCGGTCTGCGCCGAAAGGCTGCAGCAGTATTTTCTGGAAAAGCGGCTTAAGCTTATGCAGGAGAATATAGGAGAGGATGTAGAAATCACGATTCTCATAGATTTATTGAAGCAGTATTGTAAGAGCCTCCTTACGGAAGCAGAAGCATTGTATAAAAGTGAGATCCTCGCTGACCCGGATCATTATGCACTGCCCTCCCGGTATAAATTTGCGGCTGCCATGGGGGCTGCCTTAGACAGCCTGGAAGAAGGGAGATACAGCGACTGCATACCGTTTTTGGAAAAGGCCGTCCGTATCTTCCCGGAAATGGCAGATCATGCCGGAAGGCTGGGAAGATATCTCGAGGAAAAAGTGGCTGCTCCCCAGGCGCAGGTCTCCGAGGAATTCGAAGCACTGGGCAGGCAGGTCAAGCAGGTGCTCCAGGGACTGATCGACGCAGAACAATGGCAGGAAGCCTATGGAGTTGCGGAACAGCTGACCACGCTTTTACCCCAGGATCTGGAGGTTCTGAAAATGAAGCAAGAAATCCTGCAGCACATTTGACAAAAGAACGAAAAGGTTCTGGGAGGTCAGGCCAGAACCTTTTCAATCTATATTTTTTCATCCGGCATCTGTGGCATGACGATATCCTCTGTCATGGATGCCAACGATATTTGCTGATATTCTTCTGTCTGTTCTTTTTCCCTCAGTCCAGAATAAATTTTCCCTTCTGTCACTCCGATATTGCGTGCATATTTTCTTCTCCTTCATCGAGCCGCCTCTGGATAAACAGTTCCATGGATCCTATATACCTGGCGCTCATATCGTAATGGACAATCTCCAGATCCAGCTCCTGCAGCACTTCCCTCAGGCTCTCATGGGATACATAGGTATAGTGGTTCAAAGCATGCCACATACAATGGGTGAACTTTTCCATCCTTGCATAGGCGCAGTTATAATTCGGCGTTGAGATCCACAGAACACCGTCCTTTTTCAGCATTTGCTTTACTTTTTTCAAAACTCTGACCGGATCGATGACATGTTCCAGGACGTCTCCCATAACGATCACATCATACTGCTTCTCTGTCGCATAATCTACAATATCGCACCATTTTATATTGACATCCAACGCAGAAGCAATCCGCTCAGAATCCTCCCGGCATATTTCAACCGCATCCGCCTGATAACCAAATTCCAGGGCAACTGCCAGCATTTCACCGGTTCCTGTCCCGATCTCCAGATAATCGTTTCCGGAGGTCATTTCTTTAAATCTGTTAAAAATCGGGTTGTAGTTATCCAGAGAAAATTTATTTTTTAATATGTTGTCCTTTTTATCCTGTGTGTAATGGCCGTTGATCAGCCCCACGCTTGATTTTGGAAAATTATAGACAAAATAATTGCCGCAGCGGCTGCATTTCATCCAGAGCTTTGTCGGCGGGAATATCTGATTATTTTCCAGTTCCGTCACCTGAGATGTACAATAGTGAGGGGTAATGTCACTCCCCCTGCCGCCGCACCAGGGGCATTCCTCCGTCAGCTCTTCCTCCGTCACTTTTCCTTCGTAACGGTACTTCACCCCCAGGATCTGTGCCAGATCCGGATAGATTGTAAACGCCTTTTTGGTCAGCTCATAGGACTGCATCGGATCCTCTTCATTCAGCTGCTGCGCACATACATATACACCGACAGCGGAAATTTCTTTTCCGCAGCTGTCACTCAGATAAAAGGACAGCGCCTGGTCAAACTCCTCCGGAGTCATCTGTAGCGTTCCCTGTATCATTTCCTCATACATCTTGACCGCCGCATAGGATGCATAAATATCACCGGCATAGTTCAGCCAGTTCTTCTCTTCCTGATCTGTCAGACTGCCGCTTTTTAACGCGTCCAACAAGTTTTGGGACTGCTGCGCAAAATCGGTTTTGTCGTTGGCAATCTCATAGATTGTATTATATAATCCCAAAAGGATCGTTTTATCCCTGGTATTGTCCCAGGGGTGTTCCATAAGCTGACGCAATATGTTTAATGTTGTGATCATAATCGTAATCTCCTCCTATCAGTTTATCCAATCAAAACCTTTTTGCCTTCAAACGCAAATCCATGCTTCCTGATCCGTTCCGGCGCAATCCCTTTTGCTTCCAGAGCCGCGGCATACCGCATGTCCTCAATCTGCGCCAATGCTGACGCCACCGTATCCGCCAGTATTTCTTCGTCTTCCGGGTCGTGTACTTTAAATTCCAGGAGGATCGCGTCATCCTCTTCATGGCATGGCTCCAGCATCACGTCATAGCGTCCGAAACCGCTTTCCCGGTTCGATGTGACCGTATATCGGTCTACCAGGTCTACGATCAGGCCGAGGACGAAACCGTGATAAAAACGTTCCGGTTCTATTGCATCTGACGGCTTCTTTCCTGTGTCAAAATAGCTGATTGTATCCAACGCCACTTTATTCATATAGGCATTCATGCTCTTGATATCCGCGCGCAGCAATGCCTTCACAAACGCATTATAAGCAGACGCAGATCTCCGGAACCATCCTTTTATCATATTCCGGAACATGATACGTACTTCTTTATTTGTCAGAGACAGTTCATATTTTTCAATCCCCCACTCCACATCTATTGTATGTTTTTCCACTTTCAGATAACCGCTCGCAAGGAGCAGGCTCCAAATGGCATTCTCGTCCTCATCCAGATTGCTGAATACAATCTGCTCATCAATCTCCGCACAAAGGTGTCTGCCGTCCAACAGATCTTCCATAATCAGCTTCACATCCCGGCTTCCTTCCCGAATCAACTTCCCCACCAGGCTGTTGCTGCTGGTATTCGACCAGTATGTGGCAAATACCTTCTTACTTAAATAATTAATAATCGACCATGGATTATAGATATCTGTCCTGCTGCCAAACGTAAATCCATCATACCAGTCCCTTACATTCCCCTCCTCTTCCTGAAGCCCATATTCCTCTAACGCCTTTGATACTTCCTCCTGTGTAAGCCCAAAGCAATCCTGATATTTTTCTGAAGTAACCGTTACCACTTCCAAATTATTCAGATCTGAGAAAATGGATTCCTTGCTCACCCTGGTAATCCCCGTCATGACCGCTCGTTCCAGATAAGGATTCGTCTTGAATGTCGCGTTAAAGAAGTCTCTGATGAATTCCACCATTTCTTCCCAATATCCATTTGCATAGGCTTCCTGCATCGGCGTGTCATATTCATCCAACAGGATGATTACCTTTTTTCCATAATAACGGTACAGGTACTCCGCCAGCCTGTGCACTGCCATCCCGGCGGTTACTTCCGGCATATCCATGGTAACCTTGCGGTAGTCCGCCTTTTCCTCCTTTGACAGCAGATCCCCCTCCAGCAAAAACGAATTCCTCCGGTAAAGCTCTTCCAACACCTGGCCGATACGCTGGACAGAAGATTTGTAATCCCTCAATTTTACATTTGCAAACGACAGGCTGATCACCGGGTATGTTCCCTGAAGCCTGCGGTATGTTTCCTCCTGCCAGATCGCAAGACCCTCAAACAGTTCCCCTCTGTCCGCATACCTTACTGAGAAGAACTTCTCCAGCATATCCATCGTCAGCGTCTTTCCAAAACGGCGGGGACGCGTGATCAGCGTCACATCGTCCTGGTTTTCCCACCACTCTTTGATAAACATGGTTTTATCCACATAAAAATTATTTTCTGTAATGACCTTTTCAAAATCCTGTTTTCCGATACCGACCGGCCTTGCCATATGATTACGCTCCTTTCAAATCCCACTGCTGACTACAGTTCATCCAATCAAAACCTTCTTCCCTTCAAACGCAAACCCGTACTTCCTGATCCGCTCCGGCGCGATCCCTTTTGCTTCCAAAGCCGCCGCGTATTGCATCTCTTCAATCTGCGCCAATGCTGAGCTTACCGTATCCGCCAGGGTCTCTTCGTCTTCCGGGTCGTGTACTTTAAATTCCAGGATAATCGCATCATCTTCCTCATGGCATGGCTCCAACATCACGTCATATCGTCCGAAGCCGCTTTCCCGGTTCGATGTGACCGTGTATCGGTCTGCCAGGTCTACGATCAGGCCAAGGACGAAACCGTGATAAAAGCAGGCACTTGAGTTTGGTTCTTCCAAACTCTTAGTGGTCGCTTTCCCTGTGGGCAACTTTTCCGGTTCTATGGCTTCGGAAGGCTTCTTTCCTGTGTCAAAATAGCTGATCGTATCCAGCGCCACCTTGTTCATATATGCGTTCATGCTCCTGATATCCGCGCGCAGCAATGCACGAATAAAGTCATTGTACGCCGGAGTGGCATCGGAAAACCATTCCTCTATTATCCGTTCGAACATGATACGCACTTCCTGATTCGTCAGCACAAGGTCATATCCCGGCTTCCCTCTTCTCTCATTAGGTATGAACCGCTCTACCCGCAGGTATCCGCTTGCCAGCAGCAGACTCCAGACTGCGCTGTCCCTGCTTTCAAGCTGGCTGAACACGATCTGCTCATCCATAGATGTATGGAGCTTCCCTCCCTTGAGCAGATCTTCCATGATCAGCTTCACGTCCGGGCTTCCCTCCCGGATCAGCTTGCCCACCAGGCTGTTGCTGCTGGTATTCGACCAGTATGTGCCAAACCTGCGTTCACCTAAAAAATTAATAATAGACCACGGATTATAGATGTCTGTCCTGCTGCCAAATATAAATCCGTCATACCAGTCCCTTACATTTTCCTCCTCTTCCTGCAGCCCATATTCCTCTAACGCCTTTGATACTTCTTCCTGCGTAAACCCAAAGCAGTCCTGGTATTTTTCCGAAGTAACCGTCACCACTGCCAGGTTATTTAAGTCTGAAAAAATAGATTCTTTACTTACCCTGGTGATCCCCGTCATGACCGCGCGTTCCAGATAAGGATTCGTCTTAAATGTCGCGTTAAATAAATCTCTGATGAATCCCACCATTTCTTCCCAATATCCATTTGCATAGGCTTCCTGCATCGGCGTATCATACTCATCCAACAGAATGATTACCTTTTTCCCATAATAACGGTACAGGTACTCCGCCAGCCTGTGCACGGCCATCCCGGCGGTTACTTCCGGCATATCCATTGTAACCTTGCGGTAGTCCGCCTTTTCCTCCTCTGACAGCAGATCCCCCTCCAGCAAAAACGAATATCTGCGGTAAAGCTCTTCTAACACCTGACCGATACGCTGGACAGAAGACCTGTAATCCCTCAATTTTACATTTGCAAACGACAGGCTGATCACCGGGTATGTTCCCTGGAGCCTGCGGTATGTTTCCTCCTGCCAGATCGCAAGGCCCTCAAACAGTTCCCCTCTGTCCGCGTACCTTACTGAAAAAAATTTCTCGAGCATGTCCATCGTCAGCGTCTTTCCGAAACAGCGGGGACGCGTGATCAACGTCACATCGTCCTGGTTCTCCCACCATTCTTTGATGAACATAGTTTTATCCACATAAAAATTGTTATTCGTAATAACCTTTTCAAAATCCTGATATCCTATGCCGACCGGCCTTGCCATACGATTACGCTCCTTTCAAACTTCTCTGTCTCATAATCCACAATATCATATCATTTTATATCGGCTGAAAATTGACTCATACTAATACTACCAGTATCACTGGAAAATCTCTCTTTGCTCTATTGCATTTGCTACAACAGGCATTTCAGGATACAACCAACTGACATTAGCTCCAGCATTCATCACTTCAAACGCAATTTCATCCGGATTACATAACATGATTTTATGCAATAAATGATTTCCATTCTGCATGTATTCCATAGAATCCAAGGGAATTCCTAAGCTTAAAGCACTTGCGAATGCCGAATCCTCTTCATAATAAGGGAAAATTGTAAATGCTCCCTTTTGCGCCCGAATCCTTTCGCTATGATATGATTCCACTATAGACAGTGGCATAATCTCACTGATTTTTTGCTGTTCACTTTCCAAATAAATATACAGCAATATATAGAAAAAGCAATAATATAATTCTCCGTTTTTCAACAACGAAACCATATCTTCCTGGCGCAATTCCTGCCACATTTCTATAATACTGCTTAAATTAAAAATTCCTTTCAGGTGCCCGGCTGAAGTAACCGATATGTAATCATAGTACACACTCTGCAAATCTCTCATTCTATGTTTTATCTTCCTTTTGTCCCCAAATCCGACTTTATACAGGCGATCTACACATGAATCAATTATATAATTGTTAGAGATAATCTGTTCAAATGCTTTCATATTCCACTCGATAGGATCTAATATCCATACACATGGTGAACTATTCAGCCTGTCCCAAGATCTGTATCTCTTGTTATCAAAAAAACATTCCAGCGCAAATACTAATGAATGCAATTCCGACTCTGACCAGTCTAACAATCTGGTTTTTACACCATGATGCTGCATAACTTCATACCACTCAATACTTGTCTTAGGCTCCTTATCAAGGAAATGATAATTTTTCGCTATATAGTGTTGTTTGCGTAATTCCTCCTCCATAGCTCTTTTGGATGCATTGCTCAGATTATTGATCGGGTTTAGCCTGACATCACGTAACAAAGTCGGGCGCAGATTCCATGATTGTTCCCTATGTCCTCTTGACCACAGTACAGGCGGCTCACAAGAGTTTTTCTTCTTACTTTCCCCAATCTGATTTATAATTTCAATGTACTCATGAAAATGATAGACTTTATGCTGATGAATCGCCATTTCCGCTTCCTTTCATATTGATTCAAAAATCTGTCTGCAGTTCCTCTCATAGTGCAGCAAAATAAATTTTATCTCCTCTGTAAGCAAATACTTTTTGTTTTTAAAATATGATGCCGGTGAATTTAATATTTCCGCAATGGATCCGCACAGTTCCGCGCCCCCGTTTTTCTCTAAAACCTGTGCCATGATTTTTTTACGTTCGATATATGAATCTTCTGATACCATATCCTCCCATATTACTTTTTCACTAATTTCATTGCACGCCACTTCTGCATCCTTAATGTTAAAAATAATATACGCAATTTGCAAAAAAATTCTTAGAATCCAGTCCTGCGTTGTTGTTAGTCCCCCTACCCTACGCAGATTTACCAAAAACTCTTCTATTTCATCTAATTTTGCTTCCGAAGCATCCCACATTTTGGGGCAGCAATAAATATCCGCACATTCGTTTTTCAGAATATTAAGCTCATGACACAAAATTTCCAAGAGTTCCTCTGAAAATTTTTCTGCAGTCATTTCTCTTTTATTTTTACTTAAACATTGTAGCACAAGAGAAACCCTTTTGTGCAGCACCAACTCATTTGCGCTATTGAATACAAAATTCTCCGCAGCTACCATTAAATATCCAAATGAATCTAAACCCATCATCGAACACATAAACAGATCAGACGTAATCTCTCTATAAAACTCTATGTTACTGCTGATAAATTCCTCAATTCTTCCCCTTTGATGTATAGACAAAATATGTTTTAATCTCTTTTTGATCCCTGCCTCTTTTTCAGATTTTATTCTTCTTTTCAAGTGCTCAAGGCGTTCCCCTTCAAGCTGAATCGCCTCCCAGGATAACTGATGATTCCTCTCCTCTTCAAATTTTTCAAGTGTCTCCAACAGATTATTATATATCGCAGTATACATTTCCTTAAAAATACTATGATAACGAATCTCTCTGTTCATTTTTTCAGGCTTCCATGTGCTATTATAATCTCGATATGCATTGTACAGATTATGATAGTGCTTCAGCAAGCTCCTTAAGTCTTCCCGGACAAAAAATTCAGGAATTTTCTTCTCCAATGTTTTCCAAAGTTCAAACAATCTCCTTCCTTTTTCTTCCACCTCTTTATCATCCCATGATTTAGGACAAAATTCTTCCAGATTATTTACTATGTTTGCGTCTCTGTTATATGTTTGTCTTATCTCATCCGCAATGTTTTCTATAATTCCAACGATCTCTTCAAATATTTGTTTTTCCTGTATTTTAAAATAGTTCATAACATCTTGTTGAAGCAACAAAAGAACGTCTTCATCATATGTACCATTCTTGACGGAAGACTCTTCTAATTTTCGCATTTTCGTTTTAATATCATTCAAAATATCTATATTTTCAGCATTATATTTCCTTACATCTTGTTTCGTTCTTTTTATATATCGCTCCACAATAGATGCTGGTGTTCTCTCTTCTTTTACCGCAGTCAAAAATTCCAGCATTGTTCTCTCAAATTCATATTTAAAAAACTGAAGACCACTTTCTTGAGCTTCACTGAACACCATTTTTCCTTTTATTTCATTATATACAGCATCAACCACTTTTCCAATTTTTTCTTCTAACGGGAAATCATATTCATCATCTTCGTCAAGAAGCTCCATCAAGAGATAGTGTATCATTTTTTTCATAAGATACTCATCTAAGCAAGCATTTCTCTTTTTATGTGTTTCATATCGAAACTGATGGGCAATCTCATGAAAAACTGCCGGAAGTAAAAAACAGGTTTCACATAAGTATGAAAAAGTAGGATTATTTACTATCATCAATTTATCATATGCTTCATTTTGAAGATGATAATCATCAAATAATACACATACTGACAAATCCTTTACACCCATATTCGGTACAACAATCGGATATAATGTACCAGAAAAATGATAAGGCCTTTTATTGTAATCATCCGCTGTCTGCTTTTCTAAAAATGGCTGCAGAAACTGGCTATATGCCAATAATATTTTTTCAATACACATGTTGGTCTGTAAATCATAGTTAGGTGTCTGTAGTGTCTGTAAATTTATATTTCTGACATATCTAGCAAAAATTTCCAGATCATTGATTCCCAAACGCAGATATTCACTGATCTGACTTGCTGTTGCCTGACTATCCCAATGATATCTTTCCGCATTTATCAAGTACCTTTGCAGAGAATTTAATATGATCTTTAGCTGTCTGACTAAATTTGCCGTGCTGATCCTCAGCTCGCGCATCTGATTGATCTCGTGAAGAACTCGGCAAAAACGCCCCAGCAGACGGGCAGACTCCTTCAAATTACGTTCACTCTGATAATAGGACTCTAGCTGCTTTTCAATCTGATCCGCCAATTTCTTCATCTGCGAAATCATCATTTCATTATTTTCATACAAAGAGCTCCATTCGCTTTCAATATGTACCCGCCAGACTATGGGCTCTTCTGTCAATAACGGGTCAGTTTCATAATGTAAAAATATTTTTTCATTTATTCGTAAAACATGTCCCATTTTTATCAGCCACAGCAGACCCTTTACTTTTACACAGTCGGCATTGTCTATGATATCCTGCGTAATCTCACTCTTCCCGAATTTGTAGTTTCGAATATAGGTATACATTTCCTGAAACTCCAATGGGCTGCATTCCGTCTGATAATCATATCTACCCAGAAGCCTGTAGCCTAACGGTAAGAGTGTTTGTTTCATTTCTCTATCTGACACTTTTACCTCTCTATTCTCCTGAGTATTCACATGATCATAAACAATTCGTACAATAATACGGTCCTTCTCGCCAAGATATTTCATCCAGTCTATGCTTTCATATATGTCCTGACTATCCATTCGCTTATCTAATACGCCCGATATACTATACGTGAAAAATACTGCTTCCCACTTGTCACTCCTCTCCGGAGCCATACAAATACTCCGAACCAGGGTTGATATATCATATGCGTCATGAATGCGCTTACTTCGTACAATAATCGCAAAATCTCCTGCCGTCAGCAAACGATACATTTTCCAGCTTATCTCTTTTTTGTTTGAAAAATTTTCTTGAATGTACTTTTGCACCTTATCCATGCAATTCCTACATGTAACTTCCTTTCCATCTTCTGCAAAACGGACAGACTGATAGATGTCTGGATTTATGAATACCTGTATTACCGTCAATACCGGAAGCTCCTGATTAATTTCAAAAATGTCTTCTCTCGTATCCTCCTCAGAATACAAGCAATATCTCTGATGAGAAATTCCAACATTATTTTTGTTTGCCTCTTTTTTGATTCCCATACATTCCGCTAATGTAGTTGATTCCGGGTTCAGATCCTCCACTTTGATTCCATCAAAGTAATCTGTCACAAAATAATGTATATCCTTTTCGATCATCTTATCCCCTGCCGAACTACAGCGAAATAGATTCAGCATTTTTATCTCGCTCACGATTTTCCTCCTCATGCATATACGGCCTCTTCGAGGCTCTGTATCCTAAGTTGAATTCCAGTCATAATGTATGATATTGCTTTTCATACAGAAAGCCTGCGCCACTAGAAGCATTCTGCATAATAAGGTATCTGCGGGGCAAAAAACCAGTCCCGCAAAGCAGAACTGGCTTTTGACTTAGAATGGTAATTTCTTCATTTTTTCAATATGGGCCGATGATGACAAATGCAACCTCTTGTTCGTTCCAGGGGACTTATAAGTCTTTTCCTCTATATATGAGACCCGCATATCTCTTCCTGGTAACGTGTCAACCACAACCGGCAATACAACTCCTGGCTTTCCTTCTCCTTTCATCATGCTTACTCCTTTTTTCTTGTTACCGTTTATTCTACTATATTGTCCCCCGAAAAGCAAACAAATTGTAACAAAAAGTTGATTTTTTATGAGTATTTCAGTAAGTGCCTCAAAAGATGGCGTCTAGTAATTCCAGCAAAGATCTGCTATACTGACACTATCATTGATTGAGACTTGGAGTGTCAGCAAAAAGCCATGCCCGCCTTGCTGTGGCGAACGGCTTGATATTTGCTTCACATAAAATGTTAGAGATCGGCAGGCGCCCGTCTTCCAGAAATGTTTCCAGATATCCCTTCTGGTTTTTAGAATATCCGAGTGCCTGGGTGAGTTTCTCATTTGTGGTAGCCAACGCAGAGATTTCCTCAACCCACGCCCAAAAGGCATCAAGGATGGGCCGTGAGACCTCCTGACGCTTCTGTTTCTTTTCCTCATAGGATCTATGAATATGTGCCCAGCATAAGGAGCGTGTGATGTGCTCGACCTTCTCATATCCGCTGTAAGCATCTGTGACCAGGTATCCGTAGAATTTCTCCAGAAGTTCTTTCGCGATATCCCCATTCCGGGTTTGGGAATAGTAAAAGAACGCTGCCTGGAGTTCTTCGCATGCGGCACTGCGTATGACCCAGATGAAAGATTCACTGCTGGCTTTTTTCCAGCCTCTTTATTGCACTGGATCCTGGTTTCATCCATATGGAGTACGCCGCATCCCATTAAATATTTATGGATCCGCCAGTAAACAGGCTCCAGCCATTCCTAGCTGCACCGGATGACCCAGTTTGCCATGTCATTCCTCTTTTAGAAAGCAAAATAATTCGTTTCACCCATATTTTTTTAATGCATTATTGTCAAAAAATTATTTTCTAGCTGCATTCCTTATCCAATTTTCATATCCATAAAGATTTTCATATGATTCCGCTATATTTTCCTCCATACTATTTTCGTATGCAATAAATTGCATCATCTCTCTAAAGCCAACCCCATTATATGGAAATACTTGTTTTGAAAATCCCTTTTCATACAAATTGTGCAGCACATCTAAATGATATTTTTCATCTAATCCTAAAATAATTAATGAATTATTATCTCTTTCAATATCTTCTAATGTATATATATTTTTTGAATAATATGAGGAATTATCCGTTACTATATATCCTAAAATTTTATGTTCTCCTAAAAATCTTTCGATATATCTTGTTATATTTTTACTTATTTTTCCTGCACCATAAATATATATTTTTTCGGCTTTTTTCAGCACTTTCTTAAAATCATCCTTTATTACCTTCAAAGGTATTTTTATTCCGTTCCTCCTGTATAATGAAAACAAATTACATTCTATCGCACGTTCAAACATTTTGCAGTATATTGCATCATATTCTTTTTCTATTCTTTGGTGATATTCATCTAAACTCTTTCTATCTGGTATATAATTCCAGTTAATAAATAAAGAAAAAAACACATTTTCTATACTATTCGGAGTATTTTCATTCAATCTTATTGCCCCTATGTTAGAAATCCAGAAATATTCCTTTTATCAGATACCACATATTTTTCGCCCATTAATGTAGATAAAGTAACTAAGCTGGCATATTCAAATGGTGCGCCATTTATATTTTGAAAGCCCAACTGTGATTGTGCAACATCGTGAAAAACAATAACTGCTTTTTTATTTAAAAACGGATATAATGAAATAAAATCCAACAATTCACCAGGTAGTGAATGCATCGTATCCAATATTACAAAATCAATTTCCCTTCCTATTTCATCTAATGATGCCGCAACTGTTTTCCCTAATAAAAAGCGATGTTTCACAAAATTTGCAAATTCCTCTGTAATCAACTGTTCTGCAATAAATCCTGTTCTTTTTGATGTATCTTGATAATAACGTTTACATATATCTACTGAGTACATTTCGCAACTATAGTTTAATAATTTTATACAATTTAAAATAACAGCAGTGGTTCCTCCGGCAGCAACTCCTACTTCTACAATCCTTTTAGGTCTAAATTTTTTTATTGCCCCCACATAGAAATGACAATTCAGAATCTGACATTCCTGTATCGCCTTTATTCTCAAATCTATTTAATATTTCTATCGGTTCCCTGTATAAATCTAATTTTTCCATTGTCTTTTTATCCTCCGTCTAAAAAACGGGTGAACATGTGGTCATATCGGCACAAATTGGTCATGAGAGATTACTTTCATATTTAGGGATCGTATTCCTATCCCTATAAATATATAAATGCTCAACCCTCAGAAATTAATCTTCCGAAAACAGTATCATATTCTTCTGGTTCCCAACGGCAAAGGCCGCTCCATGTAGAAAACGTAATCTCAGAGAACAATACTCTCCCATCTGGAAGATTATACCCATCTATCCGCACATGTTTAAAATCTGCTGACAGAATCCTACATAAATCCAACATTTCTTCCAGTTTTTCTGGTTTTGGCGCCTGCACCGGATCCTTTGGATATCCATATGAAAACGGCTGCATGACCCAATTTTTATCATAAAAGGATGCCTGACAATCCGGCCTGTGGCTCCCCTTAATACACCATATATACTCTGGCTCTCCATGGAAGCAGTATATATTATAGTCATATACGCTTTCGGCCACACCCTCCAAATATTCTTCACAAATAATTTTGGGCACAATATCCCTGTAATGGAGTTCAAGGCTCATATATGCAAAATTACAATCTTTCCATTCATTTAGCTTACGGCAAATATCTTCTTTATCAATCTTGGTCTTATCTTTTACAATAATATTCCGCGAGCTTCCATTATTGAGTTTTAATACAAATGACTTGGGCAAAAGATCAAAATCAATGTCATTTGCGTTATCCCATACACCGTACAGCTTCGTTAAATACTTTTCACCTATACGCTCCTTAATCCATTCACGAGCCAAATATTTATCAGCTAATTGTGTTCTCCGTACATCTTTTATGTTTACTTTTTCCCAGTTAATTATTTCATTATAAGTAGCAGGCTTTTCCCAATTCATTACCTTTCCCAGTCGCTCATAATACATTAACTGTATCTCTGACGCATAAAATTTCTCATCAAGACTGCTATAATAGTCATAATCCTTATGGAAACAATACAAAACAATATTTTTTTGCTCTATCCCAAGTTCACACAATTGTGCTTTAAGTGATTTTCTGCTTTCCCCAGAATCAACAGCGATCACATAAATGCATGAACACTCCTCAACCTTATAAGGCTTAGTAATTTTGATATCCTTTATGTAGTCTCCATTGCGCTTATCACTATTATCAAAAAAAACCTTAACCGGAACAGAACCTTCCAGTTCTAACTGCAGGAACAGTTCTTTTCCTCTGACTCCCGCGCCAACAATCACAACTGCGTCTGCTTTCCTTGCTTTTTCTAATACATTCTGAAAAGATAAATTCATACTGACTCCCCTTTCTTTTTTTCCAACCGTTTTTCTAGTTGACTCCTTGTCAAACTCAAACCATTGCTTCGCATATCCTACAGCACTGTCGAAAACCCAAATCAACTCACTGGAATAGTGTTTCTGATATTCAGTTCTGTAAAATTGCAATATCTCATCATCTACTTTATAATGCCACGGCAATAATAATATGCCAAAAACATCCCTTATATATTTCTTTGTTTCATCAGTAATCTGAAATCCCCCTATGTTTAATAATTCCAGATTATCCGCATAAAATTTATCCGCTACAACAGTGTTAAACAATACTCTGGTAGCAAAACCACTATGATCTATTTCCCGATTATGTAAATTCGTATCATGCAATACTACGATCGCGCCATCAGCCAAATATGGAAGCAGCAACAAAAAGTCCAAAATTTCTCCAGGAACTCTGTGCGTAGTGTCCAAAAACAGAAAATCAATTTTCTCCGTTATTTCCTTCGTACATTCAACAGCATATTTTCCTAATAGAAACTTTTGTCTTCCATAATTATAGAATTTATCTTTGTTGTCGGATAACAAATATCCTGTTTTCTTCTTTATGTTTCGATAAAATTTCTCCTCCACATCAATACTACACAAAGTTGTTTCTTCCAATCCAAACAACTCCAAACATTTGAGAAGTAAACAGGTGCTTCCGCCTGCCGCAACTCCAATCTCATAAATATTATGCGGGCGGTACTTCTGGATCAGTCCACATAGCATTCCAGCTTCTGCTCTGCTCATCTCAATGTAAAAATCCGGATAAGTTAGCAACAAATCATAAGCCTCAAAATACTGTGGTATCTTTTTACGCATTTTATTCCCCATTTTCTCTCCCTACCGCCTTTCCTATTCCCGAAGCCAATTTCTCATCACTCAATAAATCCCCAATCCACACTATATTTCCGCTATATCATAACGCCTTTAATTCTCTGTAAATTTTTTTGACTGGATCAGTATTGTAATGCCAATGTTCATCTCTTTTGATCCTTTGACCGCTTTCTCCGGCTTACAGATAGCAACCTCTTGAAATACCCCTTCAGACTTATATCTATCTAATACATACTCGGGCTTACATAACCTTTTCTTTATAACAGAATATTTTGTCTTTATAATAAACTATTTTGTGTTGGAATTCCTTTGAGTATTCTGAATCTCGTCCGCCACTCCAATCATGTACCGGCCTCCAATTCGCAAAAAGTTTCAGAATCCTTTTTCTAGCAAATAATTCTCCGCATCCATTTGCTCCAATACTTTTTAATATGGCAATACCTTTTCCTTTTTTTCAATTCTCCACCTATAGTACTATTCAGTAAGTCCGTAAAATAATTTCTCATTCATCTGTACGTTATTTGTATTGAATTAAAAATGCTTTTGCCAATATTTCTCTCTGCTTCTATTAAGCCTTTCTTTCCGTTTTGATCGGCTGGTACAAGTTTAATATAATTTTCAAGCCCTAAATCATCCTCGCTATAAAATCCATCAGAATAACCACATATCTCTCTGAAAAAATTTCCCTCCCTCCAAAAACTTTTCCCTAGTTCCTGTTCTATATCTTTTATTAGTTCCTCTATACCTATACTAAGTTTTATTGTTCGAAAACCTTCGCTTTGTGCATCATACAGTATCATGACATTCTTACTAAATGACGCGCATATTATATGTTTTTCTGAATATATCTTTGTTAATCCAATTTTTCCATTTACCATTATATCCTCTGGCAGACATATTTCCGAAAAGGCTCTTGTTTTAATATCAAAAATAAGTATTCTATCTGCCTGACAGGGTAATAAGAAAATTTTATCTTTATAAATAGCAATTTGTCCAAAAGTACACTCTTCATCATAGTATTTGCCCAAAGGTACACGCTTGTTTTCTCCTGTCTCCATATCCAATATCAGTATATGGTCTGCTTCAAAGGGACAAATCAAGTATTTATTACCATACTTGATTCCCTCCGCATAGTTATAAACCCCATATTTCCATGTCATTTTTCTTTTTATACCTGTCGAAAGATTTACTTCGATGATTTCTTTTCCATTGTATGGAAATAAATAAACACATCCATTCTCATAGCCCCCAAATAAGTGATAATCATCCGGAGTTGACACATTATAATATGGATACATTTGTTTTGTCTTCATGTCAACTATCAGCAATGCATCAATATTTACAGGTATTAAATACAGATATCTTCCTCCTATAATATTTCCTGAGTAATAGACTGCGTTTTTTGCTAAGAGGGCATTTTCATTTATCCTTTTATAGGGTGGATCCAAATATATTATCTCCAATGTGTCTAGCTTTACAACAGCAATATACGTACCATTCTGTGGTATAAACCATGCCTCTTTTCCATACAGAAAGGCGCATCTATGTATTGCAAGACATGATTCTTCTCTGGAAAATCTTTTGATATATTTTATTTTTTCTGTTACCAGATCTACTTCAAATAATCCATTTATTCTCACAGCAGATGCATAAACCTTTCCCTGGTATTCCACCCCGGCATTAAACCACAGACCTATCTCCTTCATTCGCCTAATCTCCGTATTTCTGAAATATTATATTAGCTATTATATTTTTCAGTCTGCCTGACTGCATAGAGCAATAACAATAATAACGACTCACTCCCATATTTTGAAGCTGAATTTCTATCTGTTCTTCATACTTTTTTCATGTAATTAATACTTTAATATTTTTCTGTTGACGCATCGTCCACAATAAGGATTTCATACGGTACACTAATCTGTTGCGCCAATACACTGTCCAATGCCTGTCTGATAAGTTTTTCATGATTATATGTCACTATCAAAATACTGATTTCCATATTTTTTTACCTGCTTAATTTACTTAGTATGCATGAACCCCTTAATCATATAGTGATTCCTTGCCCATTTTTTTCAGCTTGCTTTCCTTCTAACCACATCAAAATGTCTTCAGAGTCAAGGAGCCAGTTTCATTCAAATAGCAATTCATTTTGAATTTATCATTACAATTTTGAATAACAGATTAATCAGAAATTTATGAATATTCCGGTGCGGCGGAGCCGCCTGTCCGATGTTCACTGAGCCAGTCTACCGATGGCATAGATCCACTTCTGTTTTGCTTGGTTAAAGATGGTCGGATGTGGCAGCGATTGTCAAGACTGCCGTAGGCACCGCAATGCGGCTTGGTCTTGATAAACGATACCATATCTGATAGCCTAATCTAAAGCAAAATATAGGTGGCTCACACCTACTGGAATGGTGGCTCACTTTCGCCGGACAAGTGGTTCAAAACCATCTGGATTATTCAATTTAACATAGTCATAAATAAGAGGGGTTTTTACTTCCTTTTCAAACAGCTTTAAGAATTTCACTTCTCCATCTTCTATATTTATGGAAAACAATCCAGTCAGCCAGTCATATCCAGAGGAAAAAACTTTATTGCCATATTTCACACTTGCATAAAAGTTCACCCTCATCTTACCAATTAATCTCCAGTTTTCGATTCTTATGTCTATACTATTTTTCTATAATCCAATCTTCTTTTTTAACATTCCTTCCAGATACCGACCAATCAAACCATTCCACATCTGTGCTGCAGTATTTGCAAAGCTCTGTTGGCTCTGTCAGTTTGAGTAAGATTCTCCAACCATCTTCCTTTCCTCCTATCAAATCAAATGAGTTGCTATTTACTGTATGCTCTGATATATTCAATTCTAAGAATTCCCTATTTTCAAATCCCAGAACTATTGCGCAAGGATATATTCTTCCATTTCTAAGAAAATGACATGTCTTACTGGCACATTTTTTCCATGACATATTGTAATCACTATTTTTATTCAAACATATTTGTTTAAAAAACTTTGTAACTGGTTTTCCAATACAAGTTTTTATATGCCACTTTTTCGTAGTTTCTAACAATATATCAAGAATGTCTCTTGTAACAGGATACTGGGTTATCTCTACTAACACACCGCATTCACGTATCGCCTCTAAAATTTTCCCACTCACATATGGCAATAATAGCCCATTTGTAACAATCCTCATCACTGAATATGGGAAAAAATTTCTTACTGCCCTGATATACAAATCCAAATCAGGATTAACAAATGGTTCTCCGCCCATTAATCGAAATAAAGCTATATCCTCAAACTTTTGCGAACAACCTTTCAAACTTTCTTTAAAGTTATCTATATCCGGAAATTGCGTTGTACAAGAAATATTTGAAAAATGACCGCAGCCTTTACAATTTAAATTGCACAAATCCGATACATGATATTCCACATATGGCAATACCGGCTTACATCTATCATATCTCTGAATATATGACGCAAGCCCCCCCTGTTTATCCAAAACCGGGAATTTCCCATTTAACAGGTTTTGCGGTACTACATATATATTTTCAAAATCTCCCTTTAATAAAGAAAGAACCATCTCCTGTGCCGCAAATATATTAGAAACTGCCACTAAAACAGCATCCGCCTGCTTTTTCCTCAAAAAGTACTCTACATTGACAATTGGAATGTCTTTCATTGATTTACCGGAATAATCAGGATTATTATCTATAAAAAGCGTACACTGTATTTCATTATGCTTATCTGATCTAATTTCATCCAGCACATATTCCCCACATTTCCCAGCACCATAAATTGCCAAATCCATTGCTAATTACCTCTTTCCCTTCACCATCCATACTTCATCACTCATATCTATAATTCATAATTTTTTAGAAGTATTTATCTATTACATCCGTTTCCATATAGCATTAATATAATTGCAAAAATCCAGCTTGTAGCCCTTGGTATCCATATAATCAATCGCCAACATTTTTTTCGCTTCTATTAAGCCTCTATTTCTGCGCTAATTGACTGGTACAAGTTTAATATAATTTTCAAGTCCTAAATTATCCTCGCCATAAAATCCATCAGTATAATCACATATCTCTCTTACTAAATGATGCGCATACTATATATTTTTCTGAATATATCTTTGTAAATCCATTTTTTCCATTTTCCAGTATATCCTCTCTGGCAGAAACATCTCCGAAAAGGCTCTTGTTTTAATATCAAAAGCAAGTATTCTATCTGCCTGATAGGGTAATAAAAAAATTTTTTCTTTATAAATAGCAATTTGTTCAAAAATACGTTCTTCATCATAGGACATATCTTATTTTTCTGTTACCAGATCTACTTCAAATAATCCATTTATTCTCACACTAGACACATAAATCTTTCCCTTGTATTCCACCCCGGCATTAAACCGCAGACCAATCTCCATCATCCGCCTAATCTCCATATTTCTGAAATATTATATTAGCTGTTATATTTTTCAGTCTACCTGACTGCATAGAACAATAACAATAATAGCGACTCACTCCCATATTTTGAAGCTGAATTTCTATCTGTTCTTCATACTTTTTGCATGTAATTAATACTTTAATATTTTTATATTTTAAAATTTCTTCCGGATTTTTTACCAGAAATCCCCGGAAAGACTTATTCTGTTTCCTGATATCATTATCTACTATAAAAAGGATATTTCCCTGCCATCCATATTTGTCAATATATTCTTTTGCCACAGCACCTGCCCCAAAAAGAATAACCGGCCTTCTGTCCAATATGTAAGCTCTCCATCTGTTTTTACAGCTTCTTTTTTTCGCTGCAGAGTCCTTCAATATAAATTCACTGTCTATCAAATAATGATAAGCTATCTGAAACAAAAAATATTTTTTCCAGTTTTCAGACTGTGCAATCAAATGCAGCATTGCTCTCAAAGAATACCGTGTCCAGAACATCTTTAATGCTTCCTTGATGGGTAATATTTCAAAATCCTTGCTATAATGATGTTTCATATAGTTTTCAAGTTTGATCCAATACTGCACAATCAGATAATCCTTATAGATGTTTTCCTTCTGTATGGAATTAAAGTTATTTTCTCCGGAAATACATACATATCTATATGCAGCCATTATTTCATCCATCTGATAAATAGGGTCTTTCAAAACACAAAGCATAAAGGTTGTTATGTCCCCCATAATAGGTGATGCTTTATACAAAATAGTACAATCCTGCTCTTTAAAATAATTTCGCATGAAAAGCGTCCCTGTCATCCCTGCTGTTCTTATATACCGAAGATCTTGAACGGTATAAACTTTATCCTTCTTTTTCTCATAAAAATTCAGACCAGAAATTTCATTATTGTTTTCATCTACTACTACCACACTTGTAACGCATGACGAATATTTATTATTTTTCTCCAGGAAATCATACTGCTTCTGTATTTTTAACGAATCAGTCCAATAATCGTCCCCTTCAATAAATGCAATATATCTTCCTTTTGCCTTAGACATCAGAAAATATCCGTTTTTTGTGGGATGGCAACTGTTTTTTTTCCGCAAATATAAAGTTATTATTTGATTGTGTTTTGCTTTATATTCCTTTAATATTTGAGCAGTATTATCTGTTGACGCATCGTCCATAATAAGGATTTCATACGGTACACTAATCTGTTGCGCCAATACGCTATCCAATGCTTGTCTGATAAATGTTTCATGATTATATGTCACCATCAAAATACTAATTTCCATATTTTTTTACCTACTTAATTTACTTAGCATGCATGAACCACTTAATCATACAGTGGTTTCTTGGCATTTTTTCATCAGCTATAACGCATTATGTTTCATTCCCACAATAAACGCCTCCGTAGCTAGCTGCGGGGTATTGAGAGAGGTTACCCCGCTACATATAGTCAAATATGCTATACTGTTTTGCCCCCCGTTCTTTTTTATATAGTTTCTTATACTCATTTTCTTTTCCTTGATTTTTTACATAATTTCCTATGATTTCTTCATTTCCATGTTCTCCTACTGTTGCCACATAATCTCCATCTGTCCAAAATTCTCTTCCCCACAATTTTTCCTTTACTTGTGGGCATCTTTTTAACACTTCTCTTGCTGTTATACTTTTTATTGTCTGGATTATTTTCTTTGGACTATACGTCGGCACTGATTGTACTAAAAAATGCACATGATCCTTATCTGTTCCGATCTCCAAAAAATCTATTTCATACCTCTTTTTTATTTCTTCACATGTTTCTTTTATCACTTGATCCACTTCTTCATCTATTACTACTCTTCTATATTTAGACAGACATACAAAATGATACATTAGTACTGACACATTGTGCGATTTGTGCTTATACTCACTTATCCACAACTTTCTCCTTTCCTTTTTTACTTTTGTACCATTTTTTTACTTTCTAAAAAAGTTTCTTACGCAGTAAGCTACGGGGAATTAAACCCGGAGAAATTTAACCCCAATTTTTTCTATTTTTCTATCAAGTTATATTCTTTTAGCATTCTATATACTTTCTCTTTTGAATTAAACATTAACAAATCTATTATTGAAAGGTTTGCTTGAAAATCATTATCAAATTGCTGATATATAATATTTTTTGTATTTAAAAACTTCAATTTAATCCCTTTTTTCTCAAAATCTGAATAAGAATATAGTTTTCTTCCGCCAACAGCGTTATAATACTCCGTAGCTCCCAATAAATTACATATTGCAATAACCTTATCTTGCCCCCTTAATTCATTATCTTTAGGTAATGAAGAAGAATATATTAATTCTGTAGTGATTTTTAAATAATCACAAATAACTTCAAAAGAGTATCCTATATATCTAGCCAGATTATTCTCTTTACATTCTAATATTTCTGTAATAATTGGTTTTATAGCTTCATAGAATGGAGCCTTTTTATATGCACTTTCGATTACTCTCAGAGCTTTTCTGATTATAAAAGTTTCATGATTCACTGAGATTTCATTTATTTTTTTATTCGAGCTTGCCCCTATCAATGGAACATTAAAAAACTTCGGTTTTCCCTCAACCAAAATTCGATTTCTATTTATCCAACCACCTTTTATAAAATTAACATCATCATATATTATGTATTTATCTACTGCGGACATTAACTGCCAATAACCTATATATGGAATAAAGTATGGTTGCATTATTCCAACCTTCACTATTTTATCTCCTCTATAAAAGTGTTTTTTCGACAATTCCGTTTTCAACCACTCATTTTTTCTTTTTACTGCTTTCTTTGAAATATCTTAGTGTTTCTTGAATACATTTCTTTCTCCCGCCATCAAGGCTTCGATATACTCGGATTATTTCTTTTTCTGCAGGTGACAGGCGTTCTTCCACATCCTCCGATCCGAAAAACAGATAATTCGGTGTAGTATCAAGAAATTCACAAATTTCTTCTATATATTTTATATAGACATAGCTTCCGACGTACTTCCATTTCGACATGACCCCCGGTGATAATCCAAGATAATCCGTAAGATTCTTTTCTCTCTTCCCTTTTTCTCTAATGAGTCCTACGATACGCCGATTGTGTTTTCTCGTTATTAAGCCCGTCACTTTCATTAGCGTCTTCGAACGCTCTCATAGGAGCCTGGGCTTTGCGGTACCTGCGTGCTTTGTCGTGTAGCCTTGAAAGCACCTAGAGGAGATTTGTCTACATCGTACCGCTTTGTTTTTCGAAGTTGTCGGCGATAACGCTGCGTGAAATACTCACAATTGAATGCTATTGTCTATATGCAAATACGTTCGTACCTCATATAAATCATAATCTATCCAATAACCAAAGGAGAAACGACATCTGTCTCTGTGTGTTTGTTGTGCAATAAAATAAATCATTGTACTTTTCGGACCTCATTCGTGATCCAAATAATGTCATCAAGGATTTCAATAAATCCGTTAAGAATGGCGATACCTCTTTTATATCTGACTTACAGACACGACTTAGTGTCTAGTTGGCTCCCATAATAGGAAGATGGAAATATGCAGGTTCTCCATTAATCAAAATTCTATTCCGATTAATCCACCCACACTTGATATAATTTACATCATCATATATGACATATTTATCTACCGCATTCATTAACTGCCAGTATCCTATATAGGGCACATAATATGGCTGCATAATCGCAATTTTCATTAGCCATCCTCTCTTATTATCACCTTTAAAATTTCCTCTTGTACTTTCATTTCCATTCCTTCAAAGATCGGAAGCACCAGCATTCTTTTAGCGAGATCACGCGCGACTGGCAATGACAGACTTCTGTATTTATTCTTGAAACACGCCTGATCTGCTGTTAATGGGAAGAAATATTTTCTTGCGTATATCCCATGTTGTATCAATTGATTGTATAATTCGTCTCTTTCTAATGGATATTCTTCTGAAACTATGATTGGAAAATAAGCATAATTCTGTAGCGTATCCTTTTCCACTTCAAAACACTGTATTCCCTTTACCTTGCTTATTCCATTCATATATATTTCATAAACTCGCTTCCTGTCATTTATCGTTTCGGTTATATGCCTCAAATTGCAGATTCCCATGATTGCTGCAAATTCATTCATTTTAGCATTTGCGCCCACGGAAACTACAAGTTCTTCCCCGCGGATGCCAAAATTTTTTAAATCATATAATCTCTCATAAATTTCACGATTCTTTGACGCAACAGCTCCACCTTCAATAGTATTGTAGACCTTTGTCGCATGAAAGCTAAAAACAGATGCGTCTCCAAAATTCGCGACACCAGTTCCTTTATATTTTTCCCCAAATGCATGTGCCGCATCGTAGATAACTTTTAGCCCATATTTTTCCGCAATCTCTTGTATAGCCTCCACATTACAAATATGCCCATATACATGCACTGGAAGAATCGCAACTGTCTTTTCCGTTATCAGTTCTTCTATTTTTGTCTCATCAATTGTACCATCTGACTTTTTCACATCGCAAAAGACTGGTTGCAGATGATTACGTACAATGGCATGGGTTGTTGAAATAAATGTAAACGGTGTGGTAATAACCTCAGCATTTTCTGGAAAGCCAAAGGACTGGATAACTAATTCCAATGCCATATGTCCGTTTACTGTTAAGGAAACCTCGGGAATGTCCAAATATTTTTTTAATTCCTGCTCCAATTCCTGATGATACACTCCCATATTTGTAAGCCAGTGGCTATCCCATAGCGGTCGAATCGCTTCACAATATTCCTCATATGATGGCATTGAAGATCTTGTAACAAATGTATATTTTTGCATTTATACCTCTCCCAACCTTGTGACCCAGGATTTCATACGGCCCAATATGTTTATCTACAACAGTTCCCGAAGCAATTACAGCCCCCGAAAAGATAGTAATTCCATTTTTATTTAGAATAGTTTCTTCCTGAATCTTTCATCCTGCCAAATGATTCTTTTATTATTTCTACAATAGCATTACTATCTAAGCCATTCTTTTTCCGCAATTCATTTAGAGAACCATACCCATCCGCGAAACAATCTTTCAATCCCAGTCTTTGTACCCTCCCCTGATATCCTTCTTCGCATAAACATTCCAAAATAATACTTCCAAACCCTCCATAAATATTATGTTCTTCCAATGTAAATACGATCGGCATATCTGCCGCATATTCCATGATTTCTCCACTCAGGATTGGCTTTAACGTATGTATATTAATTACTTTTAAACTTATTCCTGCTTTCTTCAACATTTCTGCCGCCTTCAGCGCTTCGGATATTATACTTCCTGTTACAAATATTGCAGTATCCTTACCAGAAGATATTTCTACACATTTTCCTGCCTGAAATTCGTATTCTGATGTATATATCTCCTCTTCCCCACTCATCCCCAAACGGATATAAACAGGTCCTTCTGTTTTATATGCAACATCAATACACTTAGAAACTTCTATCGGAGAACATGGAGATAATATGGAAAGACCAGGCAATGTCCTCAAAACGCCAATATCCTCTGTTGTATGATGCGTAGGTCCTAAATTACTTATTGATAATCCGCTTCCTGTTCCAATTATTTTTACATTCTTTTTTTGCAGACATATATCATTCCTTATAAATTCAAATGTGCGATATGCAAGAAAAGCACCCGCAGTCTGTATAAAAGGAATTTTCTCACAAGTACTCATCCCAGCTGCCGCGCTTACCATGTTACACTCCGATATTCCCATATCAAAATACTGTTCCGTCAATTCCCTTTGAAACCACTTATCAAAATCTGTTCCATTATCCGCGGTCATGATTACTACGTTTTTATCTTTTTGCGCCAATTCATAAACAGCATTTAGATATGCCTTCTGCATGATTGTAATTCCTCCGCTGAAATATCCAATTCCTGCATAACTGTTTTTATCTGCTTTTTATTCGGCATCTTGTAATGCCATTCTATATTATTTTCCATTATAGACACGCCTTTGCCTTTTATCGTATCTGCTATTATAATTCTGGGGATTTTTTCTGGCTTCTTTTTCAGGCAACTATATAACCCTATAGTATCATGTCCATCCACCATATCCACCTTCCAACCAAAAGCTTCCCATTTGTTCTGCCATTCAGCTATCCGCATAGTATTATAAACTGTATTCATTTTCTGTAATTTATTATAATCCAGAATGACTGTCAGATTATCCAGCCCATATCTATATGCAGACATTACCCCTTCCCAAATGGAACCTTCCTGGCACTCTCCATCTCCAACTATTACATAAACATGTGCCCCACTATGATTTGTTTTTAGCCCCAATGCTATGCCAACCCCATAAGATAAGCCATGTCCCAGTGACCCGGTGGTCGCTTCTACCCCTGGAATCTCCAATCCGTTTGGTTCTCCCCCAAGAATTGATTCCGGATAACAGAATGTCCTTAAAATACTTCTATCAAAATAACCAACCTCCGCCAATATAGTATATAGCGCGAGGCCTGCATGTCCCTTGCTTAAAATCAGTCTGTCCCTATCTTTCCACTGGGAATCAGACACATCATACTTCATAATCCCTTTACAATATAATGTATATAATATTTCCACTACCGAGAAAGAAGAAGCCAAATGTACGGCACTACTATTGCCATGATATGCCGCCAAAAAAATCTCTTTTCTTATCCTAGCAAGTTTCTTTTTTTCTTCCATAAATATCTCTCCCTAGCGAAGCAAAACAATATTTTGTCCAAAAAGACAGTCACTCGCTTCATCCAATAAATAGGCAATTGTTGGAATAACATCCGAAACCGTTAACAACTTTTTTGAATCGTTTTCGTTCTTCTTTTTTTCTATAGCAATTTCAGGTAACTCAGAAATAAATTTTGTTTCTATCGTATCTGGTGAAACTCCATTGATTCGGATTCCTTTATCTTTGTATTCCATTGATAGTGATTTCATTAATCCTAATAACGCATATTTAGCTATCATATAATCTGAAATATACTTATATCCATCTGTTGCCGTATGAACAGATAAAATAAATACGATTTTTCCATAATGTTTTTTTGCCATTAAGGGCAACAGGTTCTGTAATATTACAGTAATAGATTTCATTGATATTCGCATATTTTCTTCAATATCATCAATGGTAATCTTTTCAAATCTTCTCAATCTACATTTCATAGCTGGAAAATGAACAACATAATTCGGAATCCTTCCACTGATTATCTCCTTTGAAAACCTGCATATCTCCTGCATACTGTTAAAATCCGCATTCACTAAACATAACTTTTCAGGATACTTTTTCTTTAAGCGAAAAAGCTCATCTCCGTTATGGTAATAATGCGCAATCACATACTCATATTTTTCAATTTCTGCCTGAAGAAACGCAATTCCAAGGTCAGATGACGCTCCCAAAACTAATAATACTTTCTCCATTAATCTATTACTCCAACCTGCATTTTACCACGGACAACTTTTTCTCCTTTAGAATTAAATATCGAAACTTTGATTTTTATTACTTTAAATAGTTCATTTTTATCAATTACTTCGCCCTTAATTGCTAATAAGTCATCCACATAAACCGGTCTGATAAAATTGATATCTACATTCTGTATTAATCCCTTTTCACCTGGAAGATATATTCCTACCAGCGTTGAAAGATATGAGGTCGTCAACATGCCATATACAACACAGTCTTCAAACCCTTGATTTGAAGCATAAACGCTATCACAATGCAGGGGATTCGTATCGCCTGTTAGTTGGCAAAAACTTTCCATCTTGTCTGCTGAAAGCCCTATTGAAAACTCCTCCTTCATTCCAATCTTAATTTCGTCAAAGGAATACTTATTCATTCACTTTTTCCCCAATCAAATCGACTGTAGCACCAACATTCTGTAATTCCATCACTTCTTTTAATTTAAATTTGATATTAAAATGTGTTTCCAAAGCAGTGATCAAGGTAATATGCATTAAAGAATCCCAATCCTCTATATCCTCTGCTGATATTTCGTTTGTCAACTCAAGCTCTTTATCATCAAATACTTGCCTGAAAATCTCTGTTACATCATCCATAATCTCTTTTCGCGTCATCGTTTTAACCTCTCAATGAAATAATCGTGTTCTTCGGTGTATAATCTTTCACGTGAATTTTATATACTTTGCTCTCATCTTTATATTTATATAATTCAAATCCCATTCTTGGATAAAAGTTTTCAACCATAGAATTCTTTATTGTCTTATAATAGTATCCAATTACTCTTTCACCTTTTCCCAATCGGATCAAGCGGATAAGTTCATCCATCATTGCGTCTTCCATCCCTCTTTTCAATACTCTGCAACTCATAAGAAATAATTCTATATGGATGTCTTTCTGTTCTTTTCTGGCTATCACTACGCTTACGATTCCATTGTCGCCAAACCTGTCTTTTAGCCTTCCATATAGGCCTATGTAATTTTCGTCTCCTATAATCCTTTCAAGGTCATTTTCTGTAAATCTTTTTGCTGTCAAATTGAATTGATTGCTTTTATTTATTAATTGCGCTATTCTTTTTATTCCCTCTTTATCTATTTTCTGAATGTACGCCTCCATATCCAGGCTCACTAAAAATTCGTTATAATCTATAAATCTCTTTTCTTCTAAATTTCGTTCCCTGATTTCCTGATATAATTTTGTACGTTTTTTATCTTCATCTGTCAGGCTAGTCACTTCAAAATATCCTGCTCTATCCAATATTTTTATAAATTTTTCTGGCACATCTAATTCCGGAACCGCTACTTGTGGTATCTGTGCTCTCACGATCGCTCTTTCTACAGGATTATCATCCATAAACACCATACTATCAACGCCGATACCCAATGAATGAGCAATGTCTATCATGTTTTTATCCTTATCATTCCAGTTTGCATTAATAATTGCGAAATCCTCTTTTTTCAGTTGCATGTCCGGATGTGAAAAAGCAAGTTCAACATCCGATATTTCATTTTTAGAATTCACTGCCAGAATAACACCTATTTCCTTTTGCCTTTTAATATATCTCTGAATTTCTCCATATACCTCTCCGACGGCAGATTCCTCGCCCAGTTCAATTCCTGCTATCCCCTCTTCGCTAATAATGCCGCCCCATAATGTGTTATCTAAATCTACAGAAAGCACCTTCTTGTTCTTTCCATATAATGACTTAATGATATTAGACAAGTTATAACAGAAATCCGGTATTGCCTCTATTGCCATAACATATTTATACATGTGCCATGCTACAGGATCGTACCAATCATTCAATCCATATGAAGAAGAGATATAATCAATATCATTAATATACAACCATGGTACATACTGAGCGTACTTATAAAATCTTCCATTTAATCTGTATATAAAATTTGAAAATCCATGTTCATCGCTGATATCCTTATTTCCATACAATCTGATGATAGGACGTTCAAAATTGTTTTGAATGATTGTACACTGAAAACGTTGCCTTAACTGTTTCCACATTTTTTCAAAATAAAAATACTGTTCATCTAATTTTCTTTTAATATCCTCTGTAGAATCTGAGCTGTCTATTTCTACAGTGATATTTCGGGTTGAAGTATGAATATAAATAATATCGGGTTTGAAATCATCTAACTTCTTATTCGGGAACATTGCGTCTTCCCAGAATTTATTGTACTCTGATTCATAAAACACTGGATCTATTCCCTGATTGAGTAAAAAAAGCTGTAGACATTCACAAATATCATGAGTTGTCGACCCACCTAAAACTGCAATTTTTGTAGGGATTCGGGCATTTCCATCTTTTTGTAATTGCCGTTTTAAATAAAGTCTGTTTCTAAGAATATATGATGAATCTAATGGATATTCTAATTCTCTCACTCTTTATTCCTCACTTTTAATCCCAATAGTTTTCCTTTTGAACAAATTCGTAATATTCATTCCTTAATAAGCTTGTTAAAATCAAATCATGGTATTTTCCATTTTTGTAAATTGCGCTTCTATTCCGTCCTTCAACCGTATAACCACAACGCTTTAGCATATTCAATGAGGCCTGATTATATTCTAAAGTAATCCCCCACGCACGATGCATCTGCAATTCATCAAAAGCATAGCGTAACATTGCCATATGAGCATCAATTCCAATTCCTACCATACTGATTCTTTCTTTCATTAGTTTTACAGGCACCTGAAAACTCCTGTGTCTCCAATTAATGTCTTCCAAACTGATAAGCCCGACTGCGCCATCTTTGGGTGTTTCGATAATATATTTTCGAAATTCCGGTCTGCATATATTATTGACATACCATTGTTCTTCCTGAAAATAAGAAATAGGCAAATGATCGTCTACTGTAGTTTGCTCAATTGTCTCATCGTTCATCATATCCTTTAAAAACGATAAATCTTCCTTTTCAATTGCTCTGACCGTAACTATTCGTCCCCTAATATACATAATTGTTTATTCCTTCTAAAAAGATGTTTACGAATTTTTTTATTTTTTATCAATTACTGTTTCCATCATAATCCCTAAGCACAACTCTGGATATTGTTTGCCAACGTTTAAATAGCCTTCCACTATTTCCTTTGTAAAATTTAGTTTCGACATTTGCGCCGTTGTTATAGGTTTTAAAAAAAGGCCTTCTTCTCTGGTTATCACTAATCCAGCTTTAAGAACTTCCTCTCTTAAACTGGATAATGTATAATATCTTTTATGACCTGCCTTGATATCGTTTTCGGATAATTGTTTTATATCTTTCAGTAACCCCGCATATACACCTACTCTTCTATTTAAAGACTCGGCATTAGGAACCGCTATAAAAAGTTTTCCCTCTGGTTTTAACATTTTTTTATATTTATTTAATATAAATATAGGATCATCAACATGTTCCAAGACAAATCCAATTATAATAGCATCAAACTTCTCCTCTGTAGTCCATTCTTCAAAATAGGTTTCGACTATCCTTGTATTCACTCTTGGAAATTCATGCTTGAAACGTTCTATTATCTTTTTATCCCCTTCTAAAACGAGATATTTATCAAAAAAAAACGAAAGCAGTTCTGTAGTATATCCATCCCCTATTCCTAATTCCAAACAGCTACTGGCTTTGTTTGTTAATTTCATTACTCTGTGAGAATAGTAATGTAACATATACTTGATATCAAAGGCATAAATATTATTTTTATCATATACCTCTATATCTTGCTTTATAAATCGCTCTTCCATTTTCATATCCCTCTTTATTGAAATCCAACATCTGAATCTCCGATTCTGAAGTCTTATGTCCATATACTGTTATAGGCAGTGCCGGGATATCCAATTGAATCTGACATCAGTGTTGCCGCCATTACTGACGGCAACAAGTCAAAATATTGCATTACAACTCATATTCCTTCTATGATTATTTAAAACTTACTGATGTAGTAATAGGATCTCCGCTCGACAGCGTGAGTGTAAATGTTGAATCTCCATCCAAAGTTGTTAAATAGTCCATCCAATCGCTTCCCATCTGTCCGCTCAGCACACCGCCATTTTCGCTCGTCCATTGGCTATCATCCCAAGTAACTTCATTAGCATTTATATCGAAAGTTCTGTTATCTGGAAGAGTAATCTCCAGTTTGGACCAATTCCGCTCGCTAGTTAACCCTGAAGCAGTGATCAAACCGTCTTTACTAACAGTAAGCTGCGGCCCCTGCGGAACAACCGGTTCTTTATACAATCCATATGTACAATCATCCCTTACCGCATCATAACTACTTGATGTCACGCCTTTAATATTGTATCCGATTGAGATTTTACTAATGTCACTTTCTGTCCATGTCTTCTCATTTGCATTTGACAGTTTACCAACATACTGGAATCCAGCTTTCCCACCGTCTGTACTCATTTCAATATACATATATTTTCCGTTTGGAGCAGGTGCTGATGTAGTTGTTGCTGCTGTATAATACTCGTTCTTTGCATCATGTGTAATAGATGCAGTAGCACAATCTGTTCCCATCACAATCTTGGTCATTTTTGCTCCATCGACTGCGTCTATATGACTTGAATCGTCAGCCTTCGTGTCTCCCACTACTAAATAAACATCACCTGCATCTACTGCTGTCTGCAATGTAGTATCATCGGTTATTGTTGTAATTGGTGTTAATACATAATACTGTGCATAAGCCCCACTAATCTTTCCCTGCGCATCTGCAATGGCATATGTGTATACTTCTTTTGCCGGATTACTAGAGGCATCTTGCGCAGCTGCTTTTTCAAGATAGAATGTCTGCTTTGCCTGCTTATTAGTTGCGTCAAATGTCGCTACATTTGCATTCGCATCTGTTAAATCGTAATAATTTTCAGTTGTCGCGTCTGTTGCCTCGTCATCATAAACATCGTCAGCCGTTTGCGCCGCTACTGCCAGCCATGCCTCACCTTCTGTCGTTGAATCTGTTGCCGCCGCTTTTGTTGCTACCAATGTTACACCAGTACCCAGCGTTGCCGTAGATGTTATATCTACTTTTACAGCCATCTCACTGTGATTCACCATATCAAACTCACCAGAAGCAATCTGAGCGCCTGCCTGGTTAATTTCGAACTGATCAATCACCATTGCCATCTGAGTCGGAACAGCCACCCTTAATACGCCTGTTTTTGTTGAAACGTCAACATCTACTGATCCAGACTGTTCGTTTGCCGCCATTACCGGCATTGCCATTGTTGTCACAACGAGGGCCGCTGCTACAACTGTTGATAAAAATCTCTTGTTTCTCATACACTTACCTCCTTGATTTTTATTAAAATGTGTTGAGTTATTTATAACCACTGCATTTTATAAATGCAGTTGATTATCAAAATTAATTCTGTACGGTTATAGTCACATTAAATCCCGCATTACTATAATCCGTATAACTCCCGTCTTCCTCTTCGTCCAGAAGATAGACCATACACACAGCGTCATAGGTACCCGCATCCAGATCTACATCCAGTTTAAATGGCGGGAGCTCCGCTCCGACCGGAAGTACACCAGTAGAATAGATGACTTCTTCCGTATCAGCCAGCATGACTTCGCAGCGTATCGGTTTTTTATTATTCGGGGAATTCCCCAGTATCGCATCTGTTGTTTCCGAAGTTCCATCCGGGAATGTCCAATCCGTATTCATATAGGTTTCAAAATATCCTTCTTGCACCTGATTGTCCATATCTTCCATGATCTGCTTATAATTTTCCTCAGTAAGCACATTTTTCGGCCTCCGCAGCCATAGGAATACAGCCACTGCAACAATAATAATAAGTAAAATACAGATAATGATAATTATTTTTTTCTTATTATTTTTCTTCTGCTCCCCTCCTTTTTTTCTTGTACTTTTCTTACGTTTCTTTACAGTTTCTGACATTTTTCATAAACTCCTTCTAAATTTATTCCCTTACGGCAGTAATTTGAAATCAGTCTTTCTATTTCAGCTCCCAAGTACATACTGCTTTCACAGCAATCTCACCATTTTCCCGGGTTTCGAAGAGATCTCCATTCATTTCCCCCACAAAGCGGACGGACAGCTCCTCTCCTGGCTTCAACTCCACCTTATACTGGGACTTTTCCTGGGACAGGATTATTTTTTCTCCATTTCCAAGTACCAGCTCCATATAAACCGCTTTTCCTTCCCCATTGTGAAGGTCATTTTTATTTTTCTGAATTACCACTTCACTCTGTTCCAGCGGTTCGCAGACAATCTCTGATAATGTCCATATTCCGGCAGTATTTCCAGTGTTATGCAAAAGATACTCTGGGGAAACGATCTGTCCTTTTTCATCTGTTTTCCAGGAATCTATCGACACATCCACTTGCTGCGATAGTAAATTAATGTTCTTAATCTCATGCTTTTTCTGCTCGGAGAGAGTTGGATTATTTTCACTGGTTTGTGATTCCTGCATGCCTGCTGCCGAATTGTCTGTCGGCAGACCATTTTCCACATTATTGGGTATTCCCGCCTGTTCTGTACCCACACCTTTATTTACATTTGAAGAACCCCCTTGCGCCTCACTTATGTCTGACGGTGACTCTTGTACCTCATTCGCATCTAATGGCGGTTCTTGTGTCTCATTTTCGTCAATTGGCTGCTTTTCATTCTCTTCGCCTGCGCCTGGCTGCGGTGCTTCTGATTCCCCTGCCTCCGCATCAGCCCCTGGCACTTCCGGATTCAGGTCCGCTTTTCCTGGTTCTTCTGAATTTCCATCGTCCTGCTTCTCTTCTTCCAGTCCTTCACCTTCCAAATCTTTCTGAATCTTTTCCTCTATTTTTTCTGCATCGTTAGAAATCTCTTCTTCCCGATTTTCTGCGCCTATATCTGCCGCTTCTTCCATTTCCCAGGAATAAACTACCGATACTGCAACGTCATTGTTTTCCCATTTTCCAAAAGCATTTTCATTGACCTCTCCTGCAAAACGGATTGACAGTTCCTCTCCAGGTTTCAGTTCCTTCTGATATTGGGAACTTTCCTGTGAAAAAATAATCTGCTCTCCGTTTCCAAACAGCATTTCCATGTAGATAGCTTTATCTCCGCTGTCATGCAACCCCTCTTTATCTGTCCTGACAATCACTCCGCTCTGCTCTCTTGGCCTGCATGTGAGATTAGACAAAGTCAAAATTCCCGGCCTATCTCCGGTATTGCTTATTGTATACTGTTCCGAATAGACCTGCCCCTTTTTATCCATTTCCCACGGGTCTATCACAACATCCAGCTTTTGCGGTATCTGTAGATTTTTCAAACCGGAACTCTCCTGCGGCGCCGATTTTTCATCTGCCGCCCTCCGGGATTTATCATTGTTCTCGCCCGAAGCTTCTTTTTCTTCCCCGCCGAAAAAGTTTCCCAGCAGCCCTTTTAAAAACGAGTCTTCCTTCTTTTCGGCATCTTCTTCCGCTTCTGCGGCTTTTTCTTTACTCACTTCCACCTCTGCGTTTTTTTTCTGGTTTCCCGCAGCCATCGCTACAGCCCCCGAAGAACAATATGTAAATCCCATAATTAAAGCCAATAGAACCGCAATCCTCTTTTTCATAAATGCAGCCTCCTTTCGTCCTGCCACATAGAAAAATCTTTCACTCTATATAAACTGATGCTTTCCAAATCATCTATGCTTCTACAACATCTCCACATTCTGTATCATCACCGGCATCTCAACGCTCTTACACAACTCCACCAACGAACTGTGGTCGCCATAATACGCGTCACTCATTGCCAGTGCCCTGTCAAGGTCTGCTGAGTTGTCATAGATTCCCCACCCCTGTTCTCTGTATGTTTCCACAATCTCTTTATAATCCGCCCAAAGATGTGGCCTCATAGATTTTATCGTAGCTTTTATCAGTGGATGAGGCCGCCACAGCAGTGCCACTTCATCTCTGTTTTCATAGAATATCTGCAGCACACTCCGTATCTTTACCAGCATTTTCTCGTCTTGGTAGAGCATAGTGCCTACAGTAATATTGTACAGAACCACTTTTTTCCGGCTGCCATCCGGCTTCTTCAGTATTTTTTTCCATTCCTCCGGAATCTCCAGGTTTTCTTTCTTGGTATTGCGTACTTTATCTATTTTGGGGGATCCCAAACCAAGGATCTTATCTTCCCAATATTTTTTCGTTTCTTTTCCAGCGTATCTGGTCAATACCTTTATGTATACCTGGCGCATTTTCTCTGACTGCACAACCACCTGATCCGCATGGATCACACCGGGCGCTGTACAATAATGTTCCCTTGCTTTCACCGCCTTCTCATTCTCCGGGTCTATTTCAGCCAATATAAAATAAGGTATATACACCAATTTTTCTGTAAATTGCTTAAGATTCTTTGAATAAAAAAACGGGTGCACACTTGTGACGTAATTGCAGTCGTCATAAGGATTATGTATAAATATCATATCCGGACGGCGATTTGCGAAATCATATTCGTTATAATCTGTGATCGGAACATCTTCCGGATACTGGTCTCCTTCATAATGCATTTCCCGAAAACTTCCGTCCGGATTCCGGTCATAGTAAGGAATCGGAATTACATAGGCATCGCAGTACGGATCTTCATCAGCGGCTTTCCAGACACTTTCCAGTGAATCCCACATGGCTGCTTTATACGGAAGAAATACTGCCTCTGTCCGTAAATGGATGTCATTACGGATACTGTTTTCAATCTGAATCAGCACTTTATCCAGAAGTTTATATGTCTTACTCCCATTCATCAGCGGATGCTGCCGGACCTCTTCATATATCTGCCAGACAAGCTCGCAGTACTCTTCCAACAAAGGAATTGTAACAAAATCTTCCCCTTCCTCCTGCTCAATAATCTCGCCAAGACGGATCACACAACTCTGACACTGTTCTAACAGATCCAATGCCGCTGCCTGGTTTTTTATCTCCAGCATTCTCTTGATCTCCGTATGTGCACGCTTTAGTAATTGTACAAACTCCTCGACCTGTTTCTTATCCGCTTTTCTCATAGAATAATTCCAATCTCTCCATAGTTCTCTTTCCATCTTCCGTACCTGATCCGGTACAGATATTTTATATATCTTATTAAATTATCCTATAATACTATCGGCATTAAGTCAATAAACATAACCCCTTTTTATCTAAATTATCAATTTGCCCGCAAATGTAAAATATTATTCTCTTCTATAAAGGGATTTAAAGTTGGTAAGTCTTTCATCACCATCTTTCCCCTCAGCGAGCTACTGTTCTTTTCTGTAATATTCATACATTTCCTTCACTGTATCAAAGATACTATACTCTGGTTCCCATCCCAACTCTGCTTTAATAAGACTATAGTCACAGCAAATTCTCGGCGTATCTATTTCCCTGAAACGTTCAGGATCTATCTCTACAATAATTTCCTGTGTCCCTAAGGATATGATATAGTCCAAAATTTCTCTGATACTATAAGCCTTTCCTGAGCCTACATTAAACACTTTTGTACAATCAGAACTTTCAATAATCATACGGTATGCCCTAACAATATCTTTCACATTGCTAAAATCACGCTCAGCGCTTAGATTTCCAACTTTAATAACTCCGGCTTTTCCTGACCTTTCAATAATTGCTGCCTGCTTACAAAAACTTGGAAGCACAAATGTTTCTTGCTGGCCAATCCCCGTATGATTAAATGGCCTTACATAATAAATTTTTATTCCAAAACATTCACGGTACAAGCGTGTAAATATTTCCAGAGTCATTTTGGAAATGCCATATGGATTGCCTGCATTCAACGGGGTATCCTCCCGGATTGGCACATCCGAAGTCTCATACTCCTCGCTAGAACCAATCAGCATCACCTTAGGCACCGGATTGCATATTTTAGCGGCTTCCATAATATTCAGCGCCCCTACCACATTGACCGACATGGTGGCCTGTGGCATTTTCCATGATCTGCCCACACTGCTTATCGCGGCAAGATTGACGATCATGTCCGGCGCAGCTTCTAATATCAGCTTTTTAACAGCCTCATAATCTAATAAATCTACTTTATGGATCTTTATACCCGAAGGAGTTTCATCGTTTTTACATATGTCGCTTCCCATCACTTCATATCCATTATCTAAAAATTCCTGCGACAAATATTGACCGACAAATCCGCCAATACCGAATATTAACACTTTTTTCATCGTTTACACCCTTATTGCTATCGTTCCTGTTGGATTCCGGCTTCTTTTTTTGCCAGCCTCAGATCATATTCTGCCATAACCGCACATAACTCTTCATAACTTGTTTTTTGTGGGTTCCACCCCAATACAGTTCTGGCCTTCGTCGGATCCCCACAAAGGTTCACTACATCCGTTGGCCGGAACCACTGCGGATTTACACAAACAACCATTTTACCTGTTGATTTATCGTAACCCTTTTCCTCTAATCCCTTTCCTCTCCACTCGATCTCAATACCATCATGGGCAAAAGCGAGCGTTGTAAATTCACGAACCGTATGCTGTGCTCCTGTAGCAATCACATAGTCGTCTGGTTTATCCTGTTGGAGGATCAGCCACATACATTCTACATAGTCCTTTGCATAGCCCCAGTCCCTTAAAGAGTCCAAATTCCCCAGTTCCACATGTTCCTGCAATCCGCAGGCAATCCGCCCTGCCGCCCGTGTGATTTTACGGGTAACGAAGTTCTCCCCTCTCCGCTCGGATTCGTGATTGAACAAAATCCCATTACACGCAAACATCTTATAAGCTTCCCGATACTCTTTTATCATCCAATAGCCATACTGCTTGGCAACCGCATATGGACTGTAAGGATGGAATGGCGTATTCTCGTTTTGTGGGCATTCTTCCACTTTTCCATAGAGTTCAGATGTGGACGCCTGATAGATACGGCAGGTATGGTCCAGTCCAAGTATATGTACCGCGTCCAAAATACGAAGTACTCCCAAAGCATCTACATCGCCTGTATATTCCGCAGCATCAAAGCTTACTCCAACATGGCTTTGCGCCGCCAGATTATAAATCTCGTCCGGCCGTACCCGATTTATAATACGTATGATACTGGATGAATCAGACAGATCCCCTTCATGTAATATGACTGCATTCTTTTTTAGGAGGTGCTCTATTCTCTCTGTTGTAGATACAGAGGATCGGCGAATAACTCCATGCACCTCATATCCTTTATTCAAAAGAAATTCCGCCAAATATGAACCGTCCTGTCCTGTAATTCCTGTGATCAACACTTTTTTCATTAATTTCAATCCCTACCTTTTTGATATATGATCTAATAAATAACTTACTGCTCTGCAAAATTAACATCGAATTTTTAAGAGTACTGCATCTCCAAGCACGTAACACCGTCCCATGCCGGCTGGAATAAACAGACAGGTTCCCTTTGAAAATCTTAACGGATGGTTTTGTATATTTGTCTCAAGTCCGCCTTCTCCATCTATACACAATAAAATCTGAAATGAACTTTCTGTAACAGAAAAGGAAAATCCTTTTGTCACCTGAATACGTTCCGTTTCAAAATATTTGCAGCGACATAGGATTTCTCTTGAACATCCTGGATAATAATGTACCATTCTCGGTCCCTGACGTACTGCTTCTCCTACTTCCATATTCATGACTTCGACTGCTTTATCAAAATGCAATTCCCGTTTCTTTCCATTTTTATCTGTTCGGTCATAATCATATATGCGATATGTAATGTTTGAATTTTCTTGAATCTCAGCTATCAAAGCTCCAGCTCCAATTGCATGGACTGTACCTGCCGGAATAAAAAACACATTATCCTTCTGTACATGTATTTTTTGAAAATGTTTTGAAAGCTCCCCCTTTTGAACTGCCCGGTTAAGCAGCTCTTTTGTCATGGGATGCGCAAACCCATGGATTATAGTTGTATCAGGTTTTGCATCCAGGACATACCACATTTCTGTTTTTCCGCTTTGTCCTTCATGGTGCCAAGCATAGTCGTCATCCGGATGAACCTGGATCGACAGATCCTTTTCTGCGTCAATCAATTTCACCAGTATCGGTAAGCCGTCAAATGAACTATTTCTTGTGCCAAGAAACTCTGGATGGATTGTCAGTACCTCACCTAATGTTCTGCCTTTAAATTCTCCATTCGCGACCCTGCTGAAACCATCAGGGTGTGTCGAACATTCCCATGTCTCTGCTAAAGGCGTTAATAACATTGACTTGTTAAACTCCTTTTTAAGACGCGTTCCCCCCCACAGATAATCCTTGCCAACCGGTTTTAATAACATCGGTTCCATTTAGACAACTCCGCTTATATCGTTAAAAATCTTTTTATCATTTTCGCTGATTTCAGCACCAATTTGTGTCTCAATTATACTCATTTCTGTGTCTGCGATAATCGTATGCCTGCATCCTGCGGCCACAGTTACAACATCTCCAACATGGACAATCTGTTCCATTCCATCCACCACTGTTCTTCCCTCCCCTGAGACCACAGTCCAGACCTCGTCTCTATGTTCATGACTATGATATGCGAGACGATTTCCTTTTCGAAGAATAATTTTCGCTGTCAAAGATCCTGGCTGCGCATCTATCACAGTATAAGTTCCCCATGATTTTTCCGCAAAACGCACATCCGTACAAATCTTTTCTACAAAAGGCTTCATATAACCGCTGCGTTCTTTATCTGATACTAAAATACCATCACTGCCAACCGCTACGACCATATTTTTACATCCCATACAAAGTACTGGAAGATCAAGTTCATTCACTACTTGTGTATTTACACAAGTTTCATCCAATAAGACATTTCCTTTTGTTGTATCAGCCATAGTCTCAGCCATCATATTCCAGGTTCCCACATCTTTCCACTGACCTGCATAACGCATAACCTGAATGCTTTGTTCTTTTTCTACAACAGCATAGTCAAAACTAATTTTTTCGAGCATTTCATATTTTTCATAGAGATCACGATAATCTGCAAACTCTAACATATTATGCGCTTTTTCCAAAAGATAACCTAACCGAAAAGCAAATACCCCGGCATTCCACAGAGCTCCCTGCTGAATATATTTTTTTGCCATCTCTGTATTCGGTTTTTCTTTAAATTCTTTTACACGGCTTACATTTTCAGATGCTGCCGGAATAATATAGCCATACTTTTCGCTGGGATAAGTCGGTTCGATTCCCATCAAGGTAAGAGCGACCTTTCCCTTTCCGGCAAGCAAGCTAAGCTTTCTTACAGCCTCATAATATGTATTGTCTACATATGGGTCTACCGGACACACCGTAACACACTCATCTTCCGTTATTCCTGCCTCGTCTCTCAGGTAGGCTGCAGCCAGTACAATTGCCGGAAAAGTATCTCTTCTACATGGCTCCACGCAAATAGACACCTTATCACCTAGCTGATTGCGGACCGCGCTGACCTGAGATTTACTTGTTGCTATCGTTATCTTTGCGCTGTCATCCACAGATACAATCTGTCGGTACACACGCTGTATCATAGATTCATATACACCATTTTCTTCTTTAAAGAGACGAATAAACTGTTTGCTGCGTACATCATTTGATAATGGCCACAAACGTTTGCCGCTACCGCCGGAAAGTAAAATTATGTTCATAATGCTCCCTTTTCTTCTATATTGACGACTTATTATCCCAGCTTGATTATGTTCCTGTCCTGTACTCCTATTGAAATCAGATATCTCTCTACTTCTTCCACGGTTTCTGTTTCTGCCAGAGCAATAATAATGTAGTCATATTCACAGTCTTTGATTTTTTCAGGAGACGCAATCCCACCTGTTTTATTTATATAATCTTTATCGACCCAAAGTACCACCTGGCAAAATTCACTCTGTACTGCCTGCTCATACAGATCCTTTCCAACCCGTCCGGCCCCATAGAGTACAATTCTGCTCTCCTTCTTCATTTTGCTATATGGAAATTTCCATATTTTAGCATATTTCATTTTTTTTATCTGCTTTTCGTAATTATCACATACATTTTGGTAGTTCTGTATCAGGCTTACATACTTATTTTCCATTTCTCTCTTTTGGTCATTTAATACCTTTAAAGGAGATAAAAAATTGATCCTGCTATTTCTATATGGGCTTTTATTATAAAAGTACAAAAATAATTCTGTTATCCATGGGAAATAATATTTCCATGGTTTTAATCTATCACTCATATGTATAATCGACTGATCTTCCAGACATGACTTAATGTCTGGATACTGATCTTCAAAAAATCTTTTACTAATCTCTTCTATATTCATAACATCAAACAATGCAGTCCTAAAATTATAACAATAGGATAAATCGATTCTTTTCCTGCCCATCACGCTATTTATTGCATCCTGATCCATAAAATAATTTATTTCTTCCTGTCTATATTGTATTAATTGTTCATGAATTCCGTCTTGACGCATTTTAGATAAATTAAGTAATAAAACACCACTATTGAAATATGTTTGTGTATGTAGTCCAATTCTGGCGGCAAGCATGGATTCTCCCTCACAAGTACATTCATCTCCCATCTCATCTACCGCAGCAACATACATATCTGACATTTCAATATCAAACAACTCTGAAATATCTCTATTAATCAACGTATCTCCATCCAAATAGAGCACTTGATCAACTGTATTTAAAATATTAGAAATATCAAACTTATATAATGCAGAATATGTAACAGGAGTATCCTTAGTTAAACACCTCTCCGCCAACTCTTTATACTTATCATTTTTAACGTCAATAATATGGATTACAAAATCTTCTTCCGAAATGGATATTATTTTTTCTTTTTCATCTACAGAAATATCATTAGCCAAAACATAAATACGATAGTTTGCAGGTTTAATACGCGACATTTTAAGTGAAACTATTGATACGCAAGTTGGCATTACATAATTTGAATCTGTTATATATACCACATGGATTTCCTTCATATCTTCTCGCTTTCTAAATCTTCATTCTAGTTCCCTTATTCTTTTGTCTGATCTGCATTATTATGGATGAAATTCCAACGCTCGCCCGCTCAATCTGTGGAGCTAATTGATCAATTCTTCATAAATTTCCATAGTCTCTTTTGCCATTTTTTTATATGAAAATTTATCAGCTTGTATCAATGCTTTCGCTTTCAATTGATCTCTTAGCTTCTCATCATACAATAATCTATCAAGCTGAACGACAATAGATTCCATATCATAAGGATTGCAGTAAGAAACAGCTTCACCGCCTACCTCCGGCATAGAAGATGTCTCTGACGATAAAACGACCGCCCCTTTTGCCATGGCTTCCAGAATAGGCAGGCCGAAGCCTTCATAATATGAAATATAGGCGAATAATAAAGCCTTCTTATAAAATACATCTAACTCATAATCTTCTACATAACCTGTAAAGATAATATCTGATGAATATTTACTCTGTGCAGACACTAAATAAATATTATCATTAACCCAACCATTTCTCCCAACCAGAACAAGACTCATATCATAATCTGGTCTTTTATCACGCAGCAACTCATACGCTTTTATTAAAGAAACCAGATTCTTTCTGGGTTCAATCGTACATATTGAAAGTATATAGTCTTTGTTTATTCCATACTTTTGCAATATTGTTCTTGCATCAGCATGGTTCTTAGAATGCTTTATACTATATAGCCCTGGATAGACCACTTTGATTTTATCAGGAACAATATTAAAATATTTCACTATATCTGACTTTGTATATTCGGAATCCGCAAAAATACAATCCGCTGTATCCGCCCCACAACGCAGCCATTGGTCATAATATTCTCTTATTTTTCTTCCACCAGGAAACCAATTCTCATTTATAAGCGGAGTCAGATCATGTATTGTTATAATAGTTTTTATATTTTTAATTTTAGGCAGAGGATAGTAAAATGAATGAACGATTTCAAAACCTGACGCCTCCGCTAAAACTGTTATCTCTTTATATCTATTTTTCAAGTCTCCCTCATAGTATAATGTCGGGAGATATGTACATATATCATAATTAAAATAATCATATCCCAGAATACTGATATCCAACTTAGAAACCTTTTTCAATTCAGTCATGCACTCTATTATAAATCTATTAATCCCACATGGTCTTTTATCTGTTTCTGTTAAAACATATCCCACCTTCATATTAGCTTTCCTTTACATATAAATTAATTTATCTGCTCATTATTTTTCATTTTACGTACAATAATTGCGATAGAAGTAGATGCAAACTTCCCTAACTGTAAATTTAAATGATGATCATACTGTAAATATGGCGGAATGTCTACAAACAGATCACCTTTTTTCGCTCCTCGCTTATAGGATGTCTCCATATGGCATCTATGTTCTGCAAACCATTCTTTCATCTCTTCTATATCTAATTTTCTAAATATAACATTTTCACCTTCTGTTATAGTTTCATCGTTGGATGAAAGGTTAAATTCCGTTGTATGTACAGCGACTCCGCCAGGTTTTAATACTTGAATCATATTTTTCAGGAATTGTTTACTATGTTGTAAATCTCCTACATGCTCAATCGCACAGCTAGACCAGCAAAAATCATACTCCCCAATATCATCTGGTATCTCATTCATGTTGACATCTCTATAAGATACATATTGCTCAAAATCGTCTTGGCTGCAAATATAATTTCTATGTAAGGCAAATTTATTACCTCTCGCGTTTTGATTCGCATCTGCCCACTTTTTAGCGCCCTCATTATCTATTGATAAATCTGTAGCTAAAACACTCACTTTTTTACTCGCAAAATAAGAAGGCAATGGTTCCAGCCCTACCGCAAATCCCAACCCCTTTTTTCCTGCCTGCAACATCCCCTGTTCCTCTAATGCCTTGATAATAAAAACAAACTCCCAGGTTTTCCTATAGCAGCAATGCCAGTCCACCTGTTCTTCTAACTGCATCCGAATGGCTTTAAACCAAGGTTTTTCAAAATCCTCCTGTGTACAACACCTAGACAGTATCCGATCATCATATCCTTCTTCAAGAAATTGGAACAAAAGAGGGTACATATTTAACTCATGAAAATGCATATACTGTTTATGTCCTATTTTTTCCAATTCTTTCTTAAAAATCACAAAATTATTTTGCCTGCAGCAACAAACAACTAATTCTAAATCTTTAATCTCTTCCTTGATTTTATCAAATGAAGATATCACAATTCCATCTACAATGTTTCCCTGCTTATTCGGATTATTATCGATAATTCCCTTTATATTCCATTTACCTTCACATAAAACAGCTTTATATGCAAGTTTTCCAATATCCCCCCATCCCCAAATCCATATGTCCTTTTTCATGATCATCCCACCTTTTATTTTCATTTTTTTCAGCCCGCTTTTTCATATTAAATTTCATACTATTTTTTGAGCTGTGGAGTTTAAAAATTTTATCCTGCTTTTATCTATATTATCTCTAACTAAGTTTGCGATAATCTCTACACAATTCATTTGAGGGGTAACAATATACAATGCGCTCGGATATCTTTTAATACATTCCTCATGGTTTATGACAGGAATACCATCATAACTGCTCTCTTCAAATCCATTATCACAAATAACAAATTTTTTTAAAAATCCTCTTATCCAGCTCTTACACCCACGCAATAGGCTTTGCCCTACTTTCCCTGCCCCATAAATGACTATTGTCTCATTGCTTTCACATAAATTTTCTATATCTTTTATAAAATCCGGCTTTTTTCCTACATAATAGGGGATTGATATCTCTTTTGTTTCCAGTGCGTAGGAAAAATCCTCCATCTGGCTGACCTCATCTATTATTTTTTTTAATTCTAACTTATGGTCTTCTAAACCTAATGAACTTACTCTCTTATTCTGTGACTGTATGATTTTTTTTCTATACTCAGGATCTGATATTAATCTGTTTATAATCTCAGCTATTTCTCCTTCATCCTTCGTTTCCACTAAAATCCCAGCATTTCCCAGTGTGTCTGGAACGGCGGCAGCAGAATATGCAATAACAGGAGTTTCTCTTTTCATAGCCTCAAGCAGCGGTATACAAAATCCCTCGTGTTCGCTCATACATAAAAATATATCCGAAACAGCATAATATGCTTCTAAGTCTTCATTTGCGACATGGCCGGTAAAGACTACATCCTGAACCTTTAACGACTGGACATATCTTACTAAAGCATCGTAATAGTTAAGACATTGAATCCATCCTACTAAAAATAACCTGCTTTTAGGATTCACATTTTTTTGGTAGTACGAAAAGATCCTTATAATATCTTCTATCTTTTTGTTAGGCGCTATCCTGCCTGTAAATAAAATATTTACATAATCATCCGTATAACTATCTGCCAAAACAGAATTTATTTTTATTTCTTTGTCATGAGCTTTTATCAGGGGGATTATCTGGATATCTTCTGCTCTCCATCCCATCTCCAACAAATTGCTTTTGCTAAACTCAGACATTACCACAGCCTTAAGGTATTTACCAACTGTTTTGGCAGCATCATGCATCCCCCATAAACAGGCCCTAAACAAATCATCATTGACACCTCTGAAAAAATCAGGTGTTGTAATATTATGATATACAAGAATTTTTTTACAAGCCATATTCTCGACAATATAATTGCTTGGACATCCATGTGAGAAATGATATATAAGTATATCATCCGCATCTACAGCTATTGGTTCATAAATCTCTTTTTTCACCACATTTTTATTTTTAATTTGCTTATCTAAAAAAAATGCAATAATATAATTTGAGTAATTAAGTTCGTTCAATATTTCTGAAACGGAAAAAACACAATTAGATACGCCATCCCCATACCCTAAGTTCCATATAACCTGTACAACTTTCATATAACAGCCTTCCTTTATCTTTTTTCAATAAATCAAAGTATTATTTACTCAGCAGTTCCTTATATACCTTTATGGTCTCATCCGCAGTTTTTTTGTATGAAAACTTTTTAGCCTGTATGATGGCTTTGCTTTTCTTTATTTTCCTCAAATTCACATCATACAATAGACGATCCAGTTGTTCCCAAATGGAATCCAAATCATATGGATTGCAATAAGAAGCTGCATCTCCTCCCACCTCAGGCATGGACGATGTCTCTGATGTCAAAACAGCAGCCCCCTTTTCCATTGCTTCCAAAATCGGACACCCAAACCCTTCATAAAACGATATATACGCAAATACTTGTGCATGTTTATACAGTATATTTAACTCATAATTTTCAACATACCCCGTAAAGATAATATCTGATGAATATCTGCTTTCTCCAGCTTCTAAATATACTTCATCATTTTTCCAGCCACTTTTTCCTACCAACACTAGTTTTACATCACAGTCTGCCCGTTTATCCCTCAACACCTCAAAAGCCCTTATTAAAGATATCAGATTTTTTCTTGGCTCAATCGTACATATCGATAGGATATACCCTTTGTCGATATTATATTTTTTTAATATTGCTTCATCATCAAGTGCTCCTTTGGGCTCTTCCATATTATATATACCTGGATATATAACTTTGATCTTTGAAGGCGCAATATCATAATACCTGACTATATCTGACTTTGTATGTTGAGAATCTGCCAAAATACAGTCCACGTCCCGGGCACACTGTTTTAACTCACAGCCAAGAAACTCATTTGCTCTTTTCGGATCTTGGGACCAGTCCATATTTTCGAGTGAACTCAAATCATGTATCGTAATAATGCTTTTGGCTTTTTTAAATTTCGGAATAGTGGAATAAAACGAGTGAACAATATCAAAACTTACTGCTTCTTCCAAAACTCTCAGTTCATTATATCTGTTTGATATATCACTATTTTCATATAGCGTCGGAAAATATGTGCATTTATCCAAATGAAGATAATCAAATCCCAGAACATTCATATCAATCTGTTGAGCATTTCTTCCAATTCCATCAATACAGCCTATTATAAACTTACCTATTCCAGCCGGTTTTTTTTCTCGTTCACCTAAAACGTATCCTACTTTCATATCAGTCTTTTTCATTTCCCCTCATTATGCTATAATCAATCAGATTCTTATATGCTTCTTTGCACGCGATATATTTATCAATAGTTGTATTTTTCCATAAATCGCCAAAAATATCTGCGCAATATACTGTACAGGGATTATTTTTATTATAATCCTGGCACATATATTCGATATTAATATAACTATAAAGGTCTTTTTGTGTAACCAGATAAATTAATGCGTCAAATTTTTTATATTTCAGAATTTTATAGTCTAAAGAATCAACGCCATATTTCCCCTCATGAAAAAAATACTCTGCGTCCTCCAGCGCAACGTCCTCTATATATTGCCTGCACCTTGCAGTTCCAGATATACTTATATGCGCATTTGCCGGCAAGAGAAAATTTTCCACAAGCTGCTCTAGCGCCCCGCCTCCTGCAGAAGCAATGACCAAAACTCTTTTTCCATGCAGCGACTCGGCCTCTTTGCGGTCACACAGCACAAATCCGTCCTTTATATTTGCTATCAACTCCCGTATAACCTGTTTCATGAAATAAGTCACCTCCCTAAACTTATGTCTGTCTCTGTTTTCACCATTTCAGAGTATATTTTTATGGTCTCACTTGCCATCTTTTTATATGAAAACTTTTTTGCCTGGACAACTGCTTTTTTTTTCAATTCATTCCTCAAATCTGTGTCATAAATCAAACAATCCAGCTGGTACACAATAGAATCTATTTCATACGGATCACAATAGCAGACGGCCGTTCCTCCTACTTCCGGCATAGATGAAGTCTCAGAAGCCAAAACGGCAGCTCCCTTTGACATTGCTTCTAATATAGGCAGCCCAAAGCCTTCGTAATATGATATATACGCGAACAGTAATGCTTTTTTATACAATATATCTAACTCATAATCCTCTATATATTCTGTGAATATAATATCCAACGAATATTTACTGGCTGCGGATAATGAATATATGTTATCATTTTTCCAGCCTCTTTTTCCGACTAATACCAGTTTTATATCATATTCCGGCTTCTTGTCCCTCAAAACTTCATATGCTTTTATCAATGACAGCAGATTTTTTCTTGGTTCAACCGTACATATAGACAAAATATAATCTTTATCAATCCTATATTTTCGTAATACCTGTAATTCATCGACAATATGTTCCGCGTATCTTCTACTATATAAGCCCGGATATACAACCTTGACTTTCTGTGGGGAAACGTCATAATACTGAACTATATCCGATCTTGTGTGCTCTGAATCCGCTAAAATGATATCCGCATCCTTTGCCCCCTGCCTTAAATGAAGATCATAGAGTATTTTCATACTTTCTTCATTTGGAAACCAGTTTATATTTACCAGAGCCGCCAGATCATGTATCGTAAGGATCTTTATTACGTCTTTCATCGCAGGGAGAGGGAAGTAGAAAGAATGAATCAGATCCACCCCAAATATTTTTGCCAAAACCCTGATTTCTTTATTCCTGTTTACGGTATCTCTGTTTCGATATAACACCGGTATACTGCGATATCCATCCAAACCAAGATAATTGTATCCTAATATACTCAGATTTAACTGTTGACAGTTCCTTATCTCCTCCAGGCATCCTTTGGTCAATCGGCTGATACCGCATGGCTTTTTTTCCGTATCATATAAAACATAGCCTATTTTCATATCTACTATTCCCTTTCATACCAATCATCTATCATTGGTTTATCATCTTTAGAATAGCGTTCCCATCCAATATTCATATCAGTATGATATAAAAATGCCAAATCTAATGCCATATGCTTATACATTGCACAATGATCACACAATTCAACCGGTGTCTTTAATTTCTTCATCAACAGAGCCTGTGTCAATTTATCATCATGTATATTAATAAGCGCGTCATCTCCGTTCAGATTTTCTCCAAAGTATTCATTAAAAAACTTTATGTCATGCATCAACATACATGGGGATAAATATCCGTCAGCAAAATAATAGTATCTGCATGTACGTTCCAGGCTAACATATGGATACTTGCTTTTATTCTTAGAAAATGTAGGCATAAACTCACTAGAATTACTAATCGTTGCTTTTATATCCTCATCTTTTAAAAAGGCTAAAATCGTATCCACTGTTTTATATAAAGGAGGATATACTGAAATGTGAATACTTATGTCATTTTCCTTCATGCATTTTATCAATTCTTCGGACATCTTTTTCACTAATAATCCATTTGTAACAATTATGATCTCCGAATAAGGATACAGGCGTCTTGTTAATCTGATATATTTATCTATTTCTGGATTGAGCAGCGGTTCTCCCCCCAAAATGCGTATTCTTCCAATATGAGGAATAAATTCTTTTAACTTAATAAAATCTTTCTCTACTTCTTCATATACAGGAAATTCCTCTTTTATAAGCGGCGAAAAATGGCTGCAGCCTTTGCAGTTCAAATTGCAATGGTACGCAATCGGGAATTCCAGGTATCTTATATGAAAAAAATGATCATACTCAACAAAGTCACTGTCAAAGCCTTTTCGTCCATCGTTTTGCATACTCGGTAAATTAGAAATCAATATATCTGAATATGAAATCCCCAATTTTATCAAATCATCATATATTTGTTGGATCAAAAAGGCTCCCTGAACACCCATCCTGAAAAGTTCACATGGTATGATCACTTTCTCTATTTCTCTATTTGAGTACATTGTTGAAAGCGCAAAGTCCGAAACGATCGGAGTATCTTTATATCTTTTATGAATTAAAGCGGCACTTTTCTCCGCAAAACAAATAATCTGCAGATCTGAATAGCATATATTGTTCTTCAGCATATTATAAAGATTTTTTCCTTCTGTACCAGCAGTTTTAATTGCAATTCTTTTCATTCCGTGTCACCGAAAATACCGTTTCTCGATGCTGCCTCCTTCCATCTTTGCCCTATCTGTATCCAATGAAAAAATATTTTCAAATCCTAAACTCATTAATTTTTTCCTGACCGGTTCCTGATTTCTTTTTACTATCGCTATAATGACCAGTGCATCTTTTCTATATTCTGTCAATTCGTCGATCTGCTGAATCGTATATCCCGCAATCTGATCGGTATTGACATCTTTATCCGACACTGCCACCGCAAAGACGCCAAGTCCCCGGGTTTGAAAACAACAAAATAACTCTGAAGCCACATTTCCAGCTCCAAATATAATTCTCTTATCAAAATTTCTAATCAAATTCCATTCTTCTGTATTCAGATTGACATATTGATATGTTTGTCCCCCTTCCATATATCGAAGAACAGAAAACAGAAATTGATCTTCCGGATTTCCTATTGTTAACTCTTTATGTTCCGGGAAATACATCATTAAGGTTCTGATCAGAGGCAACCAGATATCACTGATATACTGATATAATGCCATACCCATTCCTTCTTCTAACGAATGGTCCCGCAATATTGCCAATGTCTCACTTAATATCACGATCAGGGAATCCAGCCTCTCTTTACTCTTTATCGTTGTGATTGAGCCCTCCCGCTTTCGATATGTATACAGTCTGTCCTCTATACACATAACTGTTTTCGCCTTAACAGCAATTTGTATCAAAAAAAGCACGTCCTCATGTATCAGCCGCTCATAAAAACACAACTGCTCCTGAACAAGAAACTCTCTCCTGTAAGCCCTGCTCCAGGTCATTGTGATCAATGAGCCATTATGAAATGCGTCTGCAAACCATCTTTGCCCTGATTTGAGTGAGATATCCTGTCTGTGTATCTCTAACCGTATCGGATTTCTTTCTTTTTCATATGCGCTTTCTACTTTTAGATCATAGTTAAAATTCAAAACATCAACGGGATTTTCCTGCAAGGCCTTTTCAAGGATTTGTAAAGCGTCTTTTGATATATAGTCATCAGAATCTACAAATAAAATATATTCTCCTTGTGCTATTTTAAGTGCCTTATTTCTGCTTACAGAAAGCCCTTCATTTCTCTCATTATTTATAATTCTAATCTTATTCGTTTTTTTTGCATAGTGCGACAATATTTCTAAGGAATTATCCGTAGAGGCATCATTTACACATATTATCTCATAATTCTGATACGATTGAGATAATATACTTTCCAGGCAGTCTGCCAAATATTTTTCCACATTATATATCGGAATAATGATACTGAAAGACTTTCTATACATATGCTTTTCCAATCCTGTCTAAATATTTATCCTATCGCTCTGTGTTTCCTGATTCAACAAATTCAAGACAAATTTTGCCGCCCTCTCACTGGCTCTCCCATCTTCACACACACCATACTTCTCTAAAAAGTCTTCTACACCCTTTGTATACTTGTCCTCATCAAAGTTCAAAATTTCCTTCTCCAATTCTTCATTAGATAGTGCAATCGGAAACGGCAATGAATCATAATCCAAAAGCAGCTCATAATCCTCTTTTACATATCTTTCTTTATCCGGTGCATATAGAAATACAGGTTTTCCGACAAATGCCGGTTCAAACATAATACTGGAAAAATCCGAAATCAATGCATCGGAGGCCGCTACAAGCTCCTGGCTGTCCTCATAATTACTGACATCAATCACTCCATCCTGTCTGGCAATTTTCCTGCTTTCAATTGCAACCCCTGGATGCAGGCGCAGCAGGATATACCATTCTTTCCCAGAGTATGTCTTCAACGCTTTCCGAAGCTTCTGAAAGTCAAGGTCAATTTCACCCATGACATGAATTTCCCTCGCTCCATTCTTGCGGAACCGATATGTCGGCGCATAGAGCATCCACCCTTTGTCTGTATCTATATGATAGGATCTGTATATTTTTTCTCTATAATTTACCGGTGCAAACAAAGCGTCACTTCTTGGCGAACCCCAATAAAGCATTTTTGCAGTAGCGCTCAGTCCCCGCCTGCAGGATTCCGCGTCAAACTCACTCCCCACGATAATATAGTCCATCATCTCTGCATTTCTCAGCCACCACTTCTTATTTCCTTCAATATTGCTCACAGAGGGCGCGTCTAAAAAGAATTTTTTCAAGGTAATACTTGCCCAGTGCTTTGTATGGATATAAACCTGTCCTTCTCTTTTTATGATATACTCCGGCACCATCGTACTGACGATCCATACTTTTGCCGTCTCCATCTCATAAATATATTTCTCAGTGTCTGCGCTGTTAATAAGCCGTACCCCTTTCGGTACGCCTGCGGATAAGTCTGTAACTGCCCATACAATATCAATGTTTTCTGACCGCTTTATTAATTGCTCTGTAATATATTTTCCATGGTCACTGTAGGTTCCAAAACCGCAGAAAACAATTTTTCTAGGATCTACTGCATATTTTTCTATACAATCTTTTACAGACTGGGCGATTCGTTCATGTTCTTTTTCATAAGTATTATTACTATCCCTATTTAAGTTTTTTCTTTCGTTATATTCCATATTAAGCAAACTAAAATAATGGATTATCCCCCATTTCTTTAAATCACGGGAAATATCCTCATAATACTTAGAGCTGGCAATTAAAACAACAATCTCATCAGCCGGATACTCTTTCAATACATCTGGGTTTAATACAGTGTAATCGCAGTTTTTTGTATATGGTTCCCCTAAATACTCGGATAAGTGGCGCCCCTGTTTTTTGGTATTACTATCTACAATACCCTCCAGATTAATCGCATCTGATTTACATTTTTCCCAAAAATATTTTGTGATCACACCAACTCCATAAATAAAAAGCCTTCGTTGAGAACATGTTCTTTTAAACCCATTCCATGTCTGATTTTTCAATTTTTCATCATCTGTAATATGCAGACCCCGTTCTATTGCACTGTCTATTGCGTCCATGGATCCTCTCCCAAAAACGTTATATTATCGAAAATGATCTACTTCCATATATCTGGCTAAGTTTCTATCTCTCTGCTCATCATCTAACCATGATTCACTATAGTGATGAATGCTATATGTGTTTTTTGTCAATGACATCTTTCCAAAGGAATATCCCTGAGGATCAAATACATCCGTCGGAAAAACACTGATTCCATCAATTATCTGGAATTTGTTATTGCATTTCAAACCATAATTTTTTAATACCATGGTCTGATAATATGGGGATGCCAGGAGATTTAATCTGCCGTCTTCCACAAAACTGATATTGTCATAGGCATCTCTCATTTCTTTAAATAGCTTCATACCTTTTTTGCAGCCGCATCCCAATCCAATATTAACCCAAAAATTCCTCTGAAATCCGACGAATGCATTTTCAGAAAGCAAATTATCCAGCTCTTTTATCAATTCTACATCTGTATCCAGATAAATCCCTCCATATTGATAAAGGATATCCAATCTGGCATAATCTGGAACAAATCCCCACTTTTCGTTTTCATATGCCTGCCGCATATAGAGACATTTCGACACATCATAATTGTCTTCTGTCCATTTTATGATCTCATATTCAGGACAATACTTTTTCCAGCTTTCGATACACTTTCTGTTTTCCTCTGGAATATCTCCCTTTCCAAACCAAAAATAATGGATTTTTTTAGGAATCTTATTTCCTGTACTTTTAAATATCAAATCATATTTTTCAACCTTGAGGGACATGACCGGATAAATATAACAGCTGATATTTTTATCTCCCAGCAAACTTTCCAATTGTCCATAAAGGCTTTTGCAATAAAGTGAAGTAATCAGAATACATGCATTTTCCAGGCTGTACTCCGAAAGCTTTTCAACGGCAATTATAGTAAATGTCTTATCATAAAGCCCATATTTTTCACCGTATTTATGATTATCCGCGATCAAAGTGATTCTTTGAAGTTCTTCCCTGCCCCACAGGGCTGTCATATCATGAAATAGCTGTCCATAGCCAACACATATGATTTCTTTTTTCTTTGTTTCTTCCTGAAATTGTTGAAATGTGACATCTCTCCATATCATCTACTTCACCCGTTTCATCTGAACGGCAGCATCCACTTCTTTTGACCTGGAACTGCAGCCGTCACAATAGCTGCATGCCAGAATAGACTCTGTATTGTTTAATATCTGTTCCAGCTCTTCCTTTTTTTCCTCTATATTTAAATCATCCATTGTAAAGTCTGCCACCTCATTTATATGATTCTGAAATGCACCCAGCCTTTCACCATGAGCCGCCCTTGGGCACAAATAGAATTTTCCTCTATAAAATGTATAGCACTTGGCCATCAGACAATTTTTATATAATAATTTCTCAAATCCATCACTGTACTCTCTTTTTTCAAGTCCTCCGAGATCATACCACTTATCATACTTATGGATGTAATATTGGACACCGTGTTCCTCAAACGCTTCCTTTAATTCCTTTACTTTACTGCTGGCAGTTCCATAGTCTGACATATGTACAGCGATTCTATCATTCTTCAGGCATTCCATTATTTTCTCAGACGGCACAACTGTGGAATTTGTATAAATCGTAATCCTTTTAATCTTCTCATGATTCAGAAATGCTTCTATCACACAGTTAATATCTTTATAGATAAACGGCTCTCCGCCCAACAGCCTTAATTCTAACAGCAGATCTATCGTATCAAGAAATTTGTTGAAATCACGTATTATCTCATTTGCGTCAATTTTTTCAGGATGCTGGTAGTATTGCATCAGGTTCGCGCAGTCCCTGCATTTTAAAGTACAGCACTCCGTAAGTACGATTTCACAATGTGACAAAACAAGTCCGTCATTTCCTGCATTTTCAATAATATTTAAATACTTCTTTTCATTTTTTTTCTCATCCAAAGCATATTCCGATAATATGCCTTCATCATATTCCAGATTTATCAATTCGAAAATGTCATAATATTCATTTCCCGATACCTGAACTACAGAAAGCATTTCATAAAAATAATTCAATGAAGCGATCAGAACAACATCTTTTTGAAATCTTCCTAATTCATCCGGGCTGATGACCTCTACTCCCATATATGCCGTACCAGCTAATGACCTGTCAGCAAAATATGCAGGCTGTAACCCCAAATGCTGAAGCCCTCTCAAAGCCAGTTCACCATATCTGCCGGCACCATAAATTATTATTTTTTGGTTTTCTTTCAAGCAATCTGCTGTAAAACTTTTTGTTAATCTCATCTCCGTTCTCCGTTTCAAGAATAAATTTCATCCAATACCATATTCTTCTAGTTTTATTTTCATTTCGTTTAATGCTTGTCTCTCCTCGGCATTTATCCAACTAAATTCTGTGTGATGAACTGAAACTGTTTTATCAGAATAAAATTTTCCCATACCGGCTATACCTGTCGGTGAAAGCACTTGGGCCGGATAAATTACAATACGATTCCGTTTTTGATATATATTTTTTATTTCAAACCCATATTCTTTAAAGATAGGATGCTGATAATTATAGCAAGGCAATAAATTTGCCTTTCCATCTTCCTTATAAAACGACTTTTCATGATAATAATCGCGAAGTCTTTTTATAAATGGATGCTTGGGAATTGCGCCAAAACCTGAACCGGTATTCACTTGATCATTCCCACCCATTCCAAAAAAAGCCTCATCATTTAATAAGGGATCGAATGACCTCAAGACCTCAACATCTGTGTCCAGATAGATCCCTCCATATTCATATAAAATATCCAGCCTTGCATAATCCGAAACAAATCCCCATGCACGATTTTCATATGCATCACTTATATATGGTATCTTGTTCACATTATAATTGGACTCATCCCAACGGGTAATCTGATAATCCGGGCAGCACCTTTTCCACGATTCCATATAATTCCGAAGTCTTTCAGGAATCTCTTTTTTTCCAAGCCAAAAATAATGTATTACCTTCGGTATCCTCTGTTCTCCATCAGTAAATTCAAATTCCTGGTGATTATCTCCATTATTTCTGAGCAAAGTGTGTAAATAGCAATGTATATTATCCAGGCTTTCAATCTGATTCAACTGTTCTGCAATTCGCCAGGCATAAAATCCCGGTGTTATCAGAAGTACAACCTGATCGGCTCTAAAACCAGAAACCTCCCGAATAAATACTTCGTTATTAATAATTGGTATTTTCTGGTCATGGGTCTCAATATCTTTCCCCCATAATGCCGGATTATTATCAATAACCGCATGGATATGTTCTGTCTCAAAATATATATCTATACAATGTGCTGCCATTCTTCCCGCGCCAAAGAGATATATTCTTTTCCCAATGATTCTTTTTTTTAACAAATCAGGGCTTATATCTTCGATAATCATATCTGCTTTTCCTTATATATCAACACCCAGCAAAATCCTGCTCACCGGATGTACCTTTCTTTGTTCCTCTGGCGGAAGCTCCATATAATTCCCAAATTTAAAACTCAAGTAACTATCATAATCCTTAATTCCCCGAAACACTTTTCCCTCAAATACTGTATCCCTGCTATTTTCGTACCAGCATCTATAATATCCATATTCGTCATTCGGTGTCGGAAATGTTAAAATGCGAACCATTCTTGTCTTTTTCCTGTTCGCGCTGCAAATCATACTATGATAATAATGAAATATATAATTTTCCGGGATTTTATCTAATGCTTTATATATCAGGCGTTTCCAGTAATTCTTTTCTGCTTTTTTTCCTACTTTGGACCATAAAATCTTTCTTATACAAAAACATTCAAAGTTCTTTGCGCTGCGTAGGAAGTAATTATCCGGAACTGCATCTAGTGGAAATATATCAATAAACACCCCCTGCATATATGGCATATGCTCCTGATATTCCCGCAGGAAAAGTGTGTTCTTTCTGCGTAGCTTTCCATATCCCCATCGGTAGCCTTTTGTATTTCTGTGATCTTGAAAAATAAATCTGGATCTGTCAAGCTCTGTCTTACAGGCCCTGCGGAATTTTTCATATTCCGGGCGGAGTAAAGCCACATCCGCATCGTCATCCCATGGGATATATCCCCCATGCCGGATAGCGCCAAGCAATGTGCCGGCAATGATATTATATTGGATTCCACATTTTCTGCAGATCCTGTCAACCTCTACAAGCATTTCAAGCTGTATCATCTGAAGCTGACGGAGACAATTGTCATCCAGATGAACCATAGCCAAACTCCTTTCATAAACTTCTGTTCTCTGCCAAAAATCTTTCTATCACTCCTGCCATGGCAGCTGTCTCACCGCGGGTCAGTTTAAATTCGCTCTTATTGCTTCCGTTAATCATGGACAGAAAATCACTGATCTCATATCTCAAACCGTCACCTAAAAATCTGTCAGAATACTTTTCCACTTCATTCGCGTCTTCATGATGCACTTCAAAGTAGGCTGTTTTCCACCACGGCGCTTCCACGATAATATAGCCCGCTGTTCCCGAGATAACCAGGCGTCCTTCGGACTTCACGCCAAGGCCGCATGTAGCTGTCGCGATCCCATTTGGATATTTAAAACAGGCTCTTGTAAAGAGATCAAGCCCGTTGCTCCCTCTTATCGTATCAAACCGAATATCTTCAAATTTACTGCCAAATAATTTCATGATCGGCAGCATCACATAGCTGCCCAGTTCTGTAAAGCTCCCTCCATACCTCTCGTCAGTCAGTTCTCTGCTTTGCGGTGCTTCCAGCTTTGTAAAGCAGGCCTCCACATTCCGCACATTTCCAATCAGACCGCTTCCCGCAATTCCCAGCAGCTTCCCAAATCCCGGGCAATATGCTGTCTTGATCCCCTCAAATAATATCAGGTTTCTTTCTTTCGCAAGCGCAAACAATTTCTCGGCCTGCATTTTTTTTAGCACCATCGGCTTTTCACAGATAACATGTTTTCCATGCTCTAACGAGCATCTGATATATTCATAATGCGTTTCATGAGGTGACGCAATGTAAACTGCATCAGCTGCTTTATAGAAATCTTCCAGTGTCTTATAAGAATTTATTCTCCAGTTTGCTGCAAATTTCTCTGCGCTTTCCAAGTGTGGATTATATACTGCCTCCACACTCACACCGCTGACAAGCTTTGCCTCTGGAACAAATCTTCCAGCAATTCTCCCTGTTCCTATAATCCCAATACGCTGAATCCGCTTATTCTGGGCTCTCAACATCGTACTCGAAATATTTTTTGTTCTTTCCAGATAGACGACCTTACAGTAATCACTTAAGTAATCAAACTGGCCTGTCCAGTCTGAACCCACAGTAAAGATATCAATTTTATATTTTTTTATATCCATCAATTTTTGTCCAGGCTGGCTTTCAATAAGAACTTCATCAGCAAAACCGGATTTTTTGATATTTTCAATCCTGGTCATGAGAGGGTCGATCACATTCAATTTACCTCTGGTCTGATCATACTCTTCCGTCGTAACCCCCACGATAAGGTAATCTCCAAGCTGCTTTGCCCTCTGCAGGAGCCTGTAATGCCCTTCATGGAACAGATCAAACGTACCATATGTAATCACCTTCGTCATGTTGGTCTTGCCTCCTTTATCATTCCTGTATTCATCATCCAGTATGAACTCATATCTGTCCGCGCTCTAATATGTAATATTATATATATACTTTAAATTCCACCCTAAAACCAATCAAAATATCCAGAAAAAGATAATACTAATTCAGACAATGCTAAAATTGCATAATTACTCTTATTATTTATCGAATATTTTTCAAATATCTTAAGACATTTCCAGTACTTTTTTACAAGCAGCCGAGATTCTATCTTAATAATACAATGACATTTCCGGAATATCCAGTACCAGTTTATGGTATGCACTACTTTTCTCCAAATATATTCCAACTGTACGGTTGCTAATCCAGCTTGCATGCACACTTTTGGATAAAGCCAGTTTTGTCCCCGGCGCTCCACCCTACCAATACCCTCTCCCATTCGGCTCAAAATCCGACATACTTCCATCGCATTCACAGTTCACCAGATCAAACCCATATTTTTTACAAAACTCCTCCAGTGCATACTCAAAATTGTCTCCATAATCCTCCATAACCGGCGGATAGTAGTCATCGCACGTAACGTAATCCTCCATCTCCTCGTCCAGAACCTTTTTGAGAATCTTTTTATAATGCTCAAATATTTTCTCCGCAGAGATGAACGGATTCTTCTTAAGCAGGCCTGCAGTCTCCTTCCTTACCATTTCCTCGTCAGACACCTCTATTTCCACTGTTCCGCTGCACCAGCAATCTATATGTACTCCCCCGGAATACCAGGTTGCTTCGCCATCCCAGGAGTATTCCCATTCCCGGCTGCAAAAATCCCGAAGTCCCTGCCCGTCGTTCTTCGCCCATTCTTCCAGATTCTGCTTTCCGAACAGGGCAATCCACATTTGTGATACCTGATCAGCCGCCGCTTTTTTCAGGAAGCACTCCTTCTGGATATAGCCGGACAATTCCTTTTCATCCATCTCTTCTGCATTTTCCGCCGCCCCTGCCAGCAGCAACATCAGCACTACACGACATACTCTCGGGTCTGTTTCCTGGGATTCGAGGCTCTTGTATACGGCATATGGCTCTTCTTGCAGATACTTCACACCGTTTTTATCCACAATTTCCTTTAGGAGCGGCAATGCTTTCTCCATGTATTTATTGCCTGATCTGCTTCTTTCGTTCATAGTTTCTCTCTCCGTATGTTTTTTATCTTATTTTTTTCTAATCGAATTTTCTCTCCACTACATTATACCCAAGGGCATCCCATTAATAACCATTCGGCCGTTTCACAAAGTATACCCAAGGGCACCCCATTATGGCCATCCGGCCGTTTCACAAAGTATACCCAGGATCTATCCCTCTCTCCACATAATTCGTGATCACCGCGTCCACTCCCAGTTCCCGCATCCTCTCAAAATCCTCTTCCTCATTCACCGTCCAGACATGCACCCGCACGCCCTTCGCATGGCACTCCTTTACCACATCCACCCCCGGATATTTCATACACCCCACCGATGGATGCACTGCATAAACCCCATATTTTTCCGCATACTCCGCAATATCCAATATTTCTTCACAGTAGAGAAACGCCACCCTGGCGTCTGGCAGGAGCTGCTTCACCCTCCGCATGGAATAGTGGTTGAAGGAGGAATAGATGATCCGGTCCGCCAGCCCTTTTTCCTCGGCCAGGCGCAGCACCTTTTCCTCCAGCCCTTCGTAAAAGACCGTACTGTTTTTCAATTCCAGGTTGATCGTCAGATCCGTTTTTCTGACCAGGTCGTACACCTCTTCCAGGGTAGGAATGGCAACCCGCCCATACGCGGGAAAGGATCGATTCATATTCAATGCTTTGAGCTCTTCCAGGGTATGATCCTTCACATATCCTGTACCGTCGCTCACTCTGTCGAGCCATTCATCGTGAATGACCACCGGCACGCCGTCCTTGCTAAGCTGCACGTCCAGCTCGATACCGTCAGCTCCCATCGTATGAGCCAGTTCAAAAGCAGGCAGCGTATTCTCCGGGGCATAGCCGCTGACGCCGCGGTGCGCCCAGATTTTCATGGTACGGTTTCTGCGCTCCATGACCGCGATATCCTGAAATATGCTTTTCTTTTTTGCAAAGGATACTTCTCTGTCTGCCCCGGCGCCGAACCGGATCAGCTTCAGGGTCTGCCTGTCAAAATCGATCAGCACGCTGTCCCACAGATCCTGTGTCACCGTGTCCGCTTCCCGCGGCCAGGCAATTGCTCCCCGGGGCTTTTTGTCTGTGAAATACTCCAGCTTGGCGCAGCCTGTAGAGATGACCGGGAAACTGCATTCGTCGAAAATATAATCCGCATGGGTATGCCCGTAAAAAAATCCCGCAATCTGATACGCCTCTGACCTGTTGCATTCCTCCAAGATGTCCAGCAGTTCTCTTCCGTTCCAGATGTGGAAGCTCCAATAATCCAGCTTTGCGAGAGGCGCGTCGTGGGAAAACACAAGAAATTTTGTACCCGGCACGGAAGACGCCAGCACTTCCTTCAGCCATTGGAGCTGCTCTTCGGTGTAGCCGTAGCGGACAGCGGCCATATCGTCAAAGGAGGATAAAAAGATCATCCGGAGGGAAAATTCAGGAACATCAATGAAGTAATCCAAACCGGCATCACCCGCAGCATTTTCCTCAATCCCATACAGCCGATAAAGCCTCCTCATTTCCTCATTGGAAAATGCATTCCGGCGGTTTCGGAAATAATTGCTGTCGTGATTTCCGGGAACGATATAGAGGGGGGCGCCGCAGTCCTCCAGGCCACGTATCATATTTTCTACATATTTCCTTGTCAGCCTTTTGGGGAGCATGCCGTCCGTAAGGTCTCCCAGGTGTACGATCGCATCGTATTTGATATGCGCGGCGACACTCCAGATATTGTGCAGCGTGTCTTCCCAGGTTCCGTTGACCGTATAGTGGGTATCTGTCAGCAGGCACAGCTTCATCGTATGCGGAGTGTCCTTTTGCCGGACAGGAGCGATAGTCTCCGCAGTTTCCTGCTCAAATTGCCGGATGGGAGCGATATTTTCCGCAGTTTCCTGCTCAAATTGCCGGATGGAGGCGATGGTCTCCGCGATCTCCTGCTCAAACCAAGGCTTCGGCCGGACAGCCGCCGCCTTCTGTGCCTCCTGGTATTCTATCAATTCATCGGAACGTCCGAAGTCCTCTGAGGCCAGGTCCTCCCCGTCCTCTCTCCTGACGCAGACGCGGAACCAGCATTCCTGGTCAAATATATAGTCCGCCCGGCCATAGCTCTGAGGCGTCAGGTTCTGCGTGTAGGACGCCCAGTTTTCTTCGGGCTGGTATGCATAGCTATATATATAGGAAGGATTTCTTTCCATGGAAAAAATGGCCGGGGCAAACAGGTAGCCCTCTTCGCACAGGTGAAGCCTGCTGCCCGGATATGCTCTGCAAAATTCCTCCGTTGCCATGTGCTTCGGGGAATCCGGCACCAGCACGCCGTCCGCCAGCGCTGTCCGGTACCCCGGTGTTAATTGTAAAAATTTCATGTTTCTATGTCTCCTTCTTGAGGAACGATTGACAAATAGCCTTACCTGATCCGGACAGGCCGGAGCCAAAATCAGAATACAAAGTTTCCACCTGTACGGTTGCTAATCCGAACTATCGGTTTTATTGCAATAAATTGCATAAAACTGATAGTTCGGATTGCAACCGTACAGGTGGCAAAGTTTTAATCGCGCTGAAAAATATCCCGCGTATATACTTTCTCTTTTACATCATCCAGGCATCTGTCATAACGGTTGGCTATGATCACCTGGCTCTGCGCCTTAAATTTTTCCAGGTCATGCGTAACTTCTGAGCCGAAAAATGTCCCGCCTTCCTCAAGCGTCGGTTCATAAATGATCACTGCCGCGCCCTTTGCCTTGATGCGCTTCATGATCCCCTGGATGCTGCTCTGACGGAAATTGTCAGAATTGGTCTTCATCGTCAGGCGGTACACACCCACTGTAGCAGTTTTTTCCATATACTGGCTGTACTGGTTATCCTCCGCATAGCTGTAGTAGCCTGCCATTTTTAACACCCGGTCCGCGATAAAATCCTTTCTTGTCCGGTTGCTCTCTACGATCGCTTCGATCAGATTTTCCGGTACATCAGAATAATTTGCAAGGAGCTGCTTGGTGTCCTTTGGCAGGCAATATCCTCCGTAGCCAAAGGACGGGTTGTTATAGTGCATGCCGATGCGGGGATCCAGGCAGACGCCCTGGATGATCTGCTGCGTGTCCAGCCCCTTCATCTCCGCATAGGTATCCAGCTCATTGAAGTAGCTGATCCGCAGCGCCAGATAGGTATTTGCAAACAGCTTTACGGCTTCCGCCTCGGTAAAGCCCATAAACAGGGTATCGATATTTTCTTTGACCGCGCTCTCCTGAAGCATCTGTGCAAATATCCGGGCTGATCCGTCCAGACGCTCATCCTCCTGATCTGTACCGATGATGATCCTGCTGGGATACAGGTTGTCGTAAAGCGCCTTGCTTTCTCTCAAAAATTCCGGACTGAACAGGATATTCCTGCTGCCTGTTTTCTTCCGGATGCTCTCGGTATAGCCTACGGGAACCGTAGACTTGATGACCATGACCGCGTTCGGATTATACTCCATCACCTGCCGGATCACAGACTCCACAACAGACGTATTGAAAAAATTCTTCTGGCTGTCATAGTTGGTCGGCGCCGCGATGACAACAAAATCCGCGCTGCTGTATGCCTGCCGGGCATCCAGGGTCGCTGTGAGATCCAGTTCCTTTTCCGCAAAAAATTTTTCGATATACTCATCCCGGATCGGGGACCTGCGCTGATTGATCATTTCCACCTTTTCCGGAACGATGTCCACGGCGTATACCGTGTGATGCTGAGACAGGAGTACCGCGGCAGACAAGCCGACATATCCTGTTCCTGCGACTGCTATTGTATATTTTTTATCCATATCTGTTCTTTCCTTATCTGAATTGATATTGTACATCTGCGTGGAAATATGCTGCGCGCAAGATAAATCTGCCGCTCAGTATAACATGATGCGCACAGCCGCATAAGGAATTATGCCGCTTTTCTGATTATCATACTGATCCAGCGAATAGCGTGTAAATCTCATCCACTGTTTTACCGGGGTTTTCTATAATAAGATTGTAGATTGGGAGAACTTCCTCGGGTTCAGTCTCCATCTCATTGGCAATCACTGTAAGAGATTTGTCTTTAGCGCATTTTTTCCAGATCATGGTGATGCGGTCTGTTATCCGCTCTTTTTTCATTTCTTTTTTCATTTCTTCTTTAATTTCTTTGGTTTCGATAGCTAACTGTTTATCCAATTCGATAGCTAATTGTTTATCCAATTCGATAGCTAATTGTTTATCTAGCTCTTCTTTCAGCTTCTTGTCAAATTTTTCTTGTACGATTTCCATAAATATATCGCTCATACCATTTACCTCCTCAAACAATTTTTGATTCGCGCGCATAATTGTCTCTATGAACGCCCTGTGCAGATTATTTTTCTTGTGCTCTACATAATCTTCAACCAGAAGCTTCGCATTTTCCAGTGTATCCAGCTTATTGGTAAGGCTTCTCAGCCAAAGATTCTCTTTCCTGGATAACTGCCTGGTGACAAGGATCTGGATTGGAATCTTGTCACCTGTAACGGAGTAGATCCCGTCCTCCGTATTCTCTACCTCGTAACCTCTTACCTCCCGCAAATGCCGAATCAGTTCCCGGGGATAGCCTTCCGATACGAGGGTGATCGTGAGCTCCTCCAGGGGAATCTCATTTACAGTGACCGTATCCGATTTGTAAAAGCAGGCATATCCGTATACCTTATAAAAATCGTCAACAGAGAGGGAATCGTCCGGAGATTTATACTCAACGATATTTCTTTTTCTGAAAAATCTCCCGATGTTCTTCTTTACTGGCCGGTCACTTTCTTTTTTGATGATCAGGATATCGATCTGCATGGGCTTTTTGCTCAGCAGATGCTCACTCTCAAATTCCAAATTATCCGCGTCGTCCAGCAGTTCAATCTGAATACCCGCGTAAAATGCGGGATGCCAGTAGATTGTGCTGGTTTCTTTGTTCGTCTGCGCCATAGAAAACCTCCTTATTCTGTTTTTTTCAGGAGATTTTCCGATTCCTGTTCAGAAGAACTCCTGCTTATCTGGATAAAAGCACGAATTTTCTGAAAGGACAGGGAATGAAATCCCTCGTATTGATCTGTCATAGATAGAACGGAACTGTCTGATCCGTTTTAAATGAACTTTAAGAAAATATGCTTTGTTTTATTCTAGCATACTGTCCCTGGAGAACACAAGTGAAATTTTTGTGACATGTAACAACAAATCCCCAAAGCTGCTCATGCTCTGGGGATTTAGCTGACGCACAGTATATAATTTATCCTGCGATGCGGCTTCCACATTTCCGTTCTGCATCGAGCCGCCATTTGAATCCGTATTTTTGTTCTGCGTTGGTTTCCCTGCTCAATTCCGCACCGGCTCTCTGTCCAAATCCGTATTTTCACTCTTCGGCGGCTCTGTGTCTGATTCCGCATTTCTATTCAGCGCCGACTCGCTGCCTGCATCCGCATTTCCATTCTGCGCCGGCTCTCCATTCGAATCTGCAGCCTCGTCCTGTGCTGGCACTCTTCCCGTCCCTTCACCCCCATCCGCAGGCTCCCGCTCCGACGGCTTACTTCCCTGAGCCGCATTTCCATCCCCAGGCTCCCGCTTCGACGCCTCGCTTCCCTGATCTGCATTTCCATCATCCCCAGGCTCCTGCTTCGACGGCCCGCTTCCCTGAGCTGCATTTCCATCCGCTGACTCCCTGTCAACCGGCTCGGTTTCCAGTATCTGCGTCAGGATATCACTTCGTTCCACGTCCATAGTTTCATCCGCATCCTTTTCCCCGCCGGAATTCAGGCTCTGCCCCGGCGTCACCTTCCATGTAACATTGATCCGCGGGGCAGCCTTTCCCAATGCGGCCCAGTCCCCCTTCTCGTTGGCTGCGCCGACAAGCCGGAACGAATATTCCGGAAATTGTATTCCATTCAGATCCTGCTTTAATCCCCGGTTATATTCTCCCCGCTCCTGGTCATAGCTGTATTCAAACGCCTCCTCCGGCGCGGCCGGGATCGTGGTCCGGATCCAGGAGTCCCCCGTCCCGACAGGCACCGTATTCTCTCCGTCTGTCAGGGCCATGTACAGGCTCGCCCCGGTATCCCCGGCAAAGGTCCGGTCTCCGGTCATGGTGATGCCTCCGAGGGAGTCCGGCGAAACGCTGACATCGACCATGATTTCCACAGGAACTGTGCTCCTGTTCGTAATCGTCATCTGGTCGCTGGAACTGCTGTATTCCTCCGCCGACCGGCCGTCCATCCGATGAAAAAATACCGTCGCCCCCTTTTCAAAGCTCTTTCCTCCGTATGCGGCGGCATTGGTCTCCTCGATCAGCTTCTGCGGATCGATCATAAAATCGAAAACGCCGTTGACATCCGTTGGAAGAAGCACCTGATATACATCCTGCTTATTGATCCCTGCCCTCTGTCCGCTGCCCGCTGAACCGGCCTGTGCTGTCCCATCTGCTGCGGCCGAACCGATCTGCCCTGACTTGTCCGCTACGGCCGGATCAGTCTGCCCTGACTCATCTGCTGCCGCAGATATAGGGGCGCACATCGCCAGCGTCAGGGACAATGCCAGCGCCGCGCATTTTCTGTAATTTCGCTTCATTCTAAAAACACCTCCACTTTTAATCCGAATATGATACTGCGCGCCAGATAAATCTGCCGCACATTTAGGATCGTGCCTCTGCGTTCCTGTTCGTTCCTCCTGCCTTTATCATCCTCCGGAAACGTTCCAGGTCGATCTGCGTTGTAATCTTAAAATTCCCTTCATCCCCCGATATCACCGCGATGTCCATCCCTGCCATGACCGCAGGCTCTGTGGAGCCGTTGATCTTCAGGATCTGTTCCGGCATCAGCCGGAGATTCGCCTCATAATATTTTCCAAGCTGAAATACCTCCGGCGCCTGTCCCGCGTAAATCTCCTCGCGCTTTAATAAGGAATCGATGATCCGCCCGTCTTTGCTGGTATACACGGTATCCTTCATGGGAAGCACCGGGAGCACCCCGTCGTGCCCCGCCATCCCGGCCAGACAGTCCGTGATCTGCCTGTCGGAAAGCATCGGCCTCGCCGCATCATGGATCAAGATATGATCCGAGTCCTCCGCATATTCCCGGATACTCGTTAATCCGTGAAAAATGGACAGCTGCCGGTTCTTTCCCGGATTGGAAAAGCCTCGGAATTTTTCTCCAAGCCCGAATGCGGCCAGCCACATTTCAATCTGTTCCTGCCATTCCGGCTCCGCGGCGATTTGTATCGCATCGATGCCCTCATGCTTTGCCAGGCACTCCAGACTGTAGACGATAATCGGTTTCCCATGTACTTCTATATATTGTTTGGGAATGTCAGAACCCATCCTCGTGCCTGTTCCGCCAGACAAAATTAACGCAATATTCATCTTTTTGCTCCTTACAGATCCACATTCTGTATCATGATCGGTTTCCCGGCTTCCTGGCAAAGCTGCACCAGACTGCTGTAGTCCCCATAATAGCCATCGCACAGCGCGATCGCACGCTCCAGCTCCGGAGAATCATCATAGATTCCCCATCCTGCAGACCGGTATTCCTCAACGACCTTGCGGTATTCCTCCTGCAGCTCAGGACGCATGGAGTTTATAGTTGCCTCTATCAGAGGATGCGGACGCCATAACAGCGCAACCTCATCCCTTGCCTCCTGAAATATCTGAAATACGGAACGCATTTTTTTCAGCATCTTTTCTTCAAACTGCAGCAGCGCGCCGACACTGGTATTATACAGGATGATCTTTTTCCATGCCCCATCCGGTTTTGTGATGATATTCAGCCATTCCGCCGGAAGCTTCAGGTCGTCCTTTCTCGTACTTTGTACTTTATCATATTTGGGAGAGCCAAGGCCAAGGATCTTCTTTTCCCACTCCCCCCTGGTGTCTTCCCCGTATTGTTCGGATAACACATTGATGTAAATCTTCCGCATATTTTCAGACTGGACGATCACCTGATCCGCATAAATGACTCCGGGGACGGTACAAAAATGCGACATTCCCTTTACAGCGTCTTTGTTATCCGGATCCACCTCCCCCAGGACAAAATACGGGATGTACACCAGCCTGTCCGTATGTTTCTTCAATTCCCTGGCATAGAACCTCGGATCCACGCTGGTCACATAGTTGCACTGGTCATAGGGATTATGGATAAATATCATGTCCGGCCGCCGTTTTTCCACATCATAATCCTCATAATGCATTATCGGCACATAGTCCGGCAAATCATTGCCTTCATAGTGGTATGCAGTAAATGTGCCATCCGGGCTGCGGTCATAGTAAGGGATCGGAACCACATAAGCATCGCAGTCCCCGTCCTCCTCTGCCGCCATCCACACACTTTCCAGAGAATCCCACATGGATGCCTTGTAGGGAAAAAATACGGCTTCCAGCCTGTCCGGGATCTGCTCGCCGATCAGCTTTCTGACCTGTTTGATCTGTCCGGTCAGGGCTTTCAGGATGTCACGACGTTTTTCCGGATCGTCCAGCACCAGGGTCATCTGGTACAGGCTTTCACAGTAATCTTCCAGCTTCTGAACACTTGGAATCCCCTCGCCGTACAGCGACTCCATCTCACTTCCGATACCGATAGCCGTCTCCTGGCAGTCGGAAAGAAGCTGGAGGATGCCTTCCTGGTTGAGGTGTTTTGCGGACAGGTTTGATTTTAAGGTGCGGTTTGCCTTGTCCAGCAGATCTGCCATAGAAAATATTTGCTTTCTTAACGCGCGGCTCATGTTTCACCTCCCCTGACAATTCGTTCAAGAAATAACCCGCTATCTTATTTGTCTGGATTGGCATATGCTTCGTTGTCATCCGTCAGCGCTGCCCACTACGCATCCTTCTTCCGCCTTGCATCTGCCGATTCATCTTTCGTTAAATATATCAGATTCCTTAAAATTTTAATTCACGGATATTCCGCAAGGTTTCCCCATACGAAGCTTCCTTGCCAAACAGAAGGGTTGTCCCTAATACAAACCCCCTCACCCCCTTTGGAGCGTATTCCAGAATCTTATCCGCGCTGCAGGCGCCGTCCCAGTAAAGTTCAAAATCCATATCCTCCTTGAGGGATAAAAGCTTTGTGATCTTTTTTCCCACATAGGGGAGGTACATCTGTCCTGCATTGCCGGGATTGACTGACATTACAAGAACCTTTTTTACGATGCGGAGCATTTCCATGACCGTCTCCACCGATGTGCCGGGGTTGATGGCAATACCCGGGATCATTCCAGCATTGATGATACTTTGCAAGGTCGTGGAAGGATGGTATTCTGCTTCGGGATGGATATATACCGTGTCGCCCTTGCGGAGATTTCCTAAAAATAACTGGATCCGGTTATTGGGATGCTCGATCATCAGATGGACATCCAATGGCTTTTTTGTGGCGCTGGCTATGTAACGCATATCATTTAAAGACATGGCAAAGTTGGGGACGTAACGTCCATCCATGATATCAATATGGAAGGAATCGATGCCTCCTTCTTCCAGATTTTTTACTTCCTTTTCCAGATTGCCGTAATCAGCGCACATCATGGATGCCATCAGTTCAAAATCTCTCTGTTTTTCAAAACTCATTGTCAAATTCCCTTTTTCCATTCATAAATACTGCCATTTGTATTTTAGTCATAACTATTTTTTTATACATCTTTCCGGTGGAACTGCATACATCACTACTTCCCACCTATTTCGGTCATAATGGACATACTTTCTAAAGAATATTTGATAACTGCTATCTAATCCTAAAATAAATCTAGGGATAGAGATAAAATCATCTGGTCTATGATAGACACAAAACGCAATTACAGGCTTCTGCTTTTTAATAACATTTTGCATGCCTTTTAAGACATCCAGTTCAGCCCCTTCAATGTCTGCGTTAATCAATGTAATCCGTTTCCCTGCAAACTGAATATCCACCTCATCCTTTTTTCTTCCAATATACTCTTTATGCAATATAATTTTTTTCTGTATATCTTCATCCAGCAAGCCAATATTTTTCTCAAGTTTTTGAAATATTTTATCATCTCCTTCATAAGCATGAATTGTATCGAACGAATATCCTTCTGCCAAATATTGGAATATGGTATCACCTATATTACTTCCACAATTTACGAAAACTTCATCATCCAAATGAACATATAATTCATCTTTTCCATTAAAATCACACCCACAATACTTAAATCTGAAGGGATGCTCTGGAAGACAATAAATATCTGCCTGCAGCCAGCATCTAATCCACTCATTTAAAACCATTTTTGACTCTTCGTCTGCCAGCATCCCTGATAACCATTTTATATCATCTTCATGTGAATTCAGGTAATCGTCAAACTCTTTTCTTGCATCATTTGATCGCCATGTTATATATTGTTTTTTCTGTATTCCAGCCTTATCCAACAGCAAATTAACCTCTGATCTGACATTTTCATTATTCCAATAATTTTTCACTGCGATAAGAGCGTAAATATTAGCAGTATTTTTTATATATTGCTGCAATTCTGACGGATGGATTACTTTCACACCACACATCTCTATCCCGACTTTTTCTTCATCTTTGTCAACAATATATAACGGAGTGATATCATATAACTCTATCAGCCGTCTCAAAGCAGAATATCCTGATTCCCCTGCGCCATACAAAATCACATCGTAATGTTTTATTTTTATCAACGCTAATGCAATTCCTTCATCATTTACCATCTCTACCCGATCAATAAGTTTCATAACTTTTCTCCTCAATATTATATTTTTTAACAAAACCTCTTAACACATCCTGCTTAAAATTGTATTATACTTATTTTGTGTATTTGCTCTGTCTCTACGTCCATTTTCATCCATCCAACCACCATAGAAATAGTGTATTGATATTGTGTTATCCTCTACTTTTTCCTCACAGCTTATGTAATCATATGGATGGAATACGCTTGACGGATATACTGTGATTCCATTGATAATCTGTAGTGAATTATCAATCCTCATCCCATGCCTGATGAAAGGTTTTGTTTCATAAAGTCCATTTGTTTCCATATTAAAACTTCCGTCATTCCAAAGGAACGGAATCTTCATGCGTTCATTAATCATTTCCTGTATCATCGGATGATACGGGACAACTCCAACGCCGCCCCCCGTATTGATATTTCCCCATTTTTCAACGCCAACAAACCCTCTTTGGTATAAGAGCTCATTGAATGATTTTAGAAGCTTTACATCTGTATCCATGTAGATTCCACCATGCTGATACAAAATATCCAGTCGTGCTACATCCGTTACAAATCCATATTTTTCATTTTCATAAGCTTGCTGCGTATATTCATATTTTGACACATCAAAGTTGGTCTCATTCCATTGTATTATTTCATAATCGGGACAATATTTGCTCCAACTCTCCATACAGTTCTTCAAAAAATCAGGTATTTTTCTCTTTCCAAACCAGCAATAATGAATCTTTTTTGGTATTATTGGTCTTTGCTCAAGCATTTGCATTACCGGAACAATGTAACAGTCTATATCAGCTAACTGCTCTATTCTGTCCAGGAAGTCAATCACAGGATAAAATTTGCTGTTTGTCAAAAAAATGACCGTATCCTTTATGATATATTTAAGAACATCCGGAGATTTTATTTCATATTCATAATTTCCAATCTTGATTCTTTTTCCAATCTTATACTTGTCCATATCTACATAATAATCTACATATTCATGCAAGTGATATGTCTCAATGATAAATGGGACAACAATTTGTCCGATCATTCCAGCACCATAGATGATAATATGATTGTGTTTTTCCCTGATGCCTTTTGCCAGATTTATATAATCAGAATTTTTTAGATTCATAACCGGAACCTCCAACATCTTTTCAAATTTCAAAGATGATGTCTTCTATAGATACGATATCCGCCTGTGTAATGCTATTCAATTCATACTTTATCTCTTGATAATAATGAGGTGCTGTAACAATAACCACATCTACATCTGGAAGGTCGGCACTGGGTTTTATGACATCAATTCCTAAATTCATATTTTCACCATTCTTATCAATTGCACAAACTACATTCATTTTTTCATGGAGCAACTCATTATAAAATAGCACTCCCAGCTCCCTCATTCCATACACTGCGATTCTTTTATATCCCTTTTTCATAAGCCAACTGGAAAGTTCTTTTTCTTCCTGATATAGCTGCATCCACCGTATTAGTATGTCATAAAATTCTGTCATTTTTATTGTTTGATCCCGTTCGGTTTCAGATACCTTTTTGTACTGATCTATCAATCTAAAATGGCGGAACAAAACAATCAATAGTGCCACTAGCAGAAAAATTATGCTCAACATCATCATACGACCGTCTCCTCCAATCTCAAAAGAGACCTTTTTACTGCCTCAAGATATCCAAAGCCAAAATGCTCATCCGGTTCCAGACAACATCCCTCTCCCCATTCATTCCATGCGTTTATAAACAACATATCTTTATTTTCCTTTTTACTCAACAAAAGATGCTTATATAAATATTTTTCAAATCGTTTCGGTGTACTCCCCACAAAAATCAATCCATCTTTTTTTGCTCTTGCAGAATTGTCAAAATCAACAAACACACCTCTATAATCATCTTCTTTATGCTCTGTTTTAAGCATAGCACGGTTTATTTTTTGGTAACTCTGAATATTACAAAATATTCTGTTATACAATCCAAAATTGAATTTATCCTTAAACTGCCCTTTATTCAAAACATATGTTTTTAATATTCTGGACCTCTGTTCTTTCGTAGGTTCATAGTCCACCTTAGCGTCCAGCCATCTACAACTGTTTGTCTCAAATTCCCAGTTCTTCATCCCCATGACAAAAATACCTGGCAGTCCATACGAAACTGCCATATCATTCCATAATTTTATCATATATTTTCCCTGTCTGATTACCCCAGGTCTATAGATAATAAATAAAGGCTTTCCATTAATTTTTATATATCTGTCATCCTGGAAATAGGGCAATAAGTATAGAAAATGCTCTTCCCATTGTTTACGGAATCCGTAATTTTGTGTGATCAGTATCTCTTCTCCCCCACCATACCAGTACTTTTTCCATTCTTCATTAGCCCACACGAGACAATATGGCATGTCCACTTCTTTTCCATTCAGCATCTGTTCCAGTGGTTTCTCCAATAATTTCTTCCCATCAAACCAATAGTGATAGTATGCAAATCCATAAATACCATACTTTTTCGCCAGTTCTGCCTGTCGCACCATAGTTGAAATATCTGATAAATCATAGTAGTTATTATTCAATGGTACTCTCGGCTGGTTATGGCTCCAAAACAATTTTTTTGCCGTTTTGACGTTATTCCATTCCGTGTATCCTTGCCCCCACCACCTGTTATTGTCCTCACACTCATGGTACTGTGGCAAATAAAATGCTATCGCTTTCATTGCATTGCCTCCAACACACAATCACTATACCTGAATTCATCTATGTAATATAAATGCCCAATCAACTCCGTATATCTTTTCTCATTAAATTCATAGAGTATTTCCTTGACTTTATACGGGGTAATAATAACTACCGTATCTGCATCAATTGTATTCAGCATACGTTCTGCACTCCAGACATCTACCCCCTCTATTACCTGTCCCGCCTTTTCCCTATCACAAAAAACAATATTTTTCAAATTGAATTTTTTAAGTGCCTTTAATAATTTCTTTCCATTCTTTCCAGCTCCATAAAGGATCATTTTTTTATCCCGCATAGTATAATATAAAGTTTCAAAGCTTGCTAAAACCCTCGGAATGATTCCTCGCTCAAATTCGGAGTTCCTCTGAATATGAAATTCCGATAATTTCTCTGGTAATAAATATGTCTCATTATTCTCTATCAACTCACCTATATGCTTTATGTGATTAAAATCCCGACTGGGTGTATTGATGTCCCTTGCTGTCCAGACATAACCGATCTGCACATTCAGACCCTTCTCATGAGCCAATTTCTGCATCAAATGGGCAGCATCCAGTTCTTTTTCAGTAAATCGGAGGAGATCTGGATAGTCCGCCCAACCGAAGGAAAGCATATCTGTATCAATACATATTGCTTTAATATTCAGTCTAAATGCTAAATCTATAAAATCTTTTACAGATTTTTCATCTGAATTAGAATTGGTAATCACATATTTCAACAGGAGATTTTCTGTTTTGTCACGATAGGATGCAATATTATTTAATACCTGATGAAACAGATTGCGTCCCTTTGTAGCAAGGAAGGCTTCTTCATTCCCAGCATCTAATGAAATTCTCAATGATACCAGATTGTTATCCAAATTCTCACGAACAATCTCACTTAGAAAAATAGCATTTGTATTTACTCTCTGCATATAACCGTGCTGTATTAAAAAAAGAAAGATTTCCTCAAAAATATCGCTGACGGTTGGTTCCCCTCCCCCCCAGTCAAACAAACATGTATCAGCAATCATTCCGGCATCAATGAAATCCTTAATTATAGGCAATGGATCATACAGGCTTGTCTTTTCTCCTCTAAAATTCCCACAATAAATACACCTGTTTTGGCAGAAATACATCGGATTAATTGTTATGATTTCTATTTTTTTCGGATTCTCTGCATCTTCAATAAGATTGCTACATCCCTGACATGCAGGATCGTCTGTCTGATTTTCTGTTGTTATCTTTTCTATTGCTGACTTATAATATTCCGGTGTAAATGCTCCATCCTTACCATATTCCCAAATAACACGATCTCCTATATCAATCCCATGACACAAGCTGACTGTATTATAATTAAAATTAATTCTTCCCCCAATTGCATAGCATTGTCTTGACATATGATTTCTCCTCGTATCTATAATTTATTTTTTTCTCCTGCCCATGTCCATGTACAGTGGTGAACAGATATTGTTTCATCCGTAATTCTCAACCTATTGCTATATAAACTTTTCGCATTAAAATACTTCACTGGATACACACTCATGTCATCCACTATCTGAAAATCTCCGTTCAATCTTAATCCATGTTTTTTTAGTATCCCGGTCTCATAAATCGGGCAAAGTATCATTTTATTAGGATCTGCCTCATCAATAAATTTCCTGCCCTTATAAAATTCCATAATTTCTTTCAATATAGGGAATCCCTTTTTTGCACCAAATCCTGATCCTGTGTTGACAGTTGAAAGTCTTTCGAACCCAATATAAGCATCATTAAACAGCAATTCGTCCGGACGTCTTATCATTTCCACATCTGTATCCATATAAATGCCTCCATTTGTATATACGATATCAAGGCGTGCATAGTCTGTTACGAAACCCCATTTCTGTTTTTTATAAGCCTCATACATATACTCACTTTTTGTAATATCGTAATTATCTTCGTTCCACAATATAATTTCATAATCCGGACAGAGTTTTCTCCATCCCTCAACATATTGTATTAATCTTTCAGGCATTTTATTTTTGGAAAACCAACAGTAATGTATTTTCCTTGGTATTGTCTCAATTTTATTTTTTCTAAAACCTTTGGGTGGGCATATGCAGCCCCACGCCGCAGCATCAAATATTTCCTGGAAGTCAATGTATTCAAGCAATTCCAGAGCCTCTATTTGTTCCAATTGCGTAATGATTTCCTCTTTAAAAGAACAAGTAATCATCAAAATCGTTTTTCTTACATCCTTTTGTAAAAGCTCTTCCACCGAGTATATTGTTATATGCCGCCCTTTTACTTCTCTTTGTGTCCCCCACAGGGCAGGATTATTATCTATAATGCCTTCTATATGTTCTGGCAAATCGGAAATGTCATCACATATTTCCGTAAGTTGCCTTCCTGCCCCAAAACAAAAACAATTTTTATTTTTGATTATCTTTAATAATTCCCCCATACTTTTAAGATTATCCAGTCTTTTCATTCCATCCCCCTTTTTCCGCTTGTGCAAGCAGTTCTTGCAGTGTCATAATTTTGCAGGCATTCCTTGATATGAGATACTTTTTTATCATTTCTACTTTATACATGGCTGTAATAATAATTAAATCCAAATTTGAGAAATCCCCATCCGGCGTACACAATTCAACTGTACCATACTGCATATCCTTGTTCCTATCTATTTCTAGTTTAAGAAGATCGCCATTAATTTCTTCATATAACAGCCTTCCCAGTCTTCCCATGCCATAAATACCAACATTTTTATATCCTAATTTTTCTATTGTATTTTTTAAAGAAATTCCTTTTTGTACCTTGTGAAAAAAATCATTCATAACTTCTAATATTAAATAATCTCTATCTGGAGGCGCATCATTAATTAAGTCTAATTGTATTCCAGCTTCAATCTCAATTGTATCATTAATCACTCCTTTCGTTTTCATTGCCTTATATATGTCTGAATAGTCTAACTCCCCAGTTTCGTTTTGGCGACCTATAACCTCATATAATAATTGCTTTTTATGTTCTTCAGCCCATTGAATGTCAAAAACCGAACTATAATTATTTAATTTTCCTAAAGCCATAAGCTCTAAAATTGTACATCTACATTTTTCACAATCGCTTGTACAATTTGTTTCTTTTTCGTATTTTCTTCCCTCCGTACCGCAGTATAATGGTTTTCTACATACTTTCAAATATTTATATGTAAGAGGATAATCTGAGATATAACTGATTTTATCTAACCTCTTTTTATCTGCTCCTATAGGTTGTATTCTTTGTGTCTCCGTTGAAAGGCACGCAAATGCCCATGGTTCGAATTCACGACAGCTTCCATCTATTGAAAAAGCTTCCAATGATATCGTAGTAGAGAAATAGTATAACTTTATCATCTTTTTCAAAAAAATAATAGCGCCCGCATCTCTGAATGAACCTGCATCATATATTTTGATTGGAAGCTCTTCCTGAATATTTGAATTTACTGTCATTACTTTAATAGTCGTATCATAGTAATCATTCAATTCTTTATTTAATTCTTCGGCAATGACAAAATCTTGTTGAAACATATCCCTAGCAGCACTTCCTCCAAATTCTCCATATGCCTGTGTATTAAACAAAGTTAGGTATGTTGGCTTAAAATTTCCTTCCATTGTTTTCAATAATGTATAAAACGAGTCAACTCCTCTAGAAATTCCTGTTGCAATTTCTTTTCCACAATTTAATTTCTTTAAGACTGCTTTTGATTCTAATTTTATGCTGTTAAATTTTTTCGCATTTGACATTGTGGGAATCAATATTTCCTTCAACTGGTATAACAAATCTGCCGATATTCCTGTCTTCTCATCCACTTTTATATCAAACGAATTTTTCATGCAATATGGAAGTATTGCAACTACAAACGGGTCAACTCGATCTATATAAAGATACTTCTCATATTGCAAATCTACTTCATACCACAATTCCTTACATTTTCTGTCTTTCTCAGAAGAAACTGTAATCGGACATATAATTTTTATATTTCCCACCTTATTTCTTCTTTTTTCTGGCACGCCTAATTCTATATACGACATATTTTTTCCTTCCTAAGTTTCAGATTCTCGGTTATAATTTACAAATACTTTATTCTAGACGTTACTTGTTTCAGTTCACCTTTAAATACTTCCAGATGACATTACCCGATAAATTCTTGTTATTACTCTTATATGTGTTTTCATCCCGTAAAATCAAATTTACAAATTCTTCTAAATACGCCTCTTTACAACATTTCTCTATGATATATCCATACTCCATTATTTTTTGATTTAATGCTTCCGCCCGATAATATGTAATCTGTTTTTGAATTTCAAAGGATGCAACAGTTTTTATTAAGTATATTTTATTATTTTTTATCCGTAAAGTTCCGCCTCCACTTGCTGAAAATAGCCATAGGAATTTATCAGTGCTCTTCCACCCTGCAAGCAGACGATAATTATTTGATTTTTTACTAAATTTCCTTGGTATTTTTATCTCCATTATACATTTTTGATTCTCATTCAAAATTTTAATGGTGTTTGACGAAATTACACATATCTCTTCTTTATATGAAATAACTATACTTTCCTGTTCACTTTCACACTGTTTATTTATGCGCCTCATCCTTTTCTTATTGATATCGTATTCA
>CAYQBE010000003.1:0-82254 GCA_964415625.1 uncultured Clostridium sp. | reverse complement strand
GGATGCCCCGATATCTACGGCCAAATAATACTTCTCCATTTTGTGCCTCCTTTATATTTTTTCAACTCTATGATTATTATAATTAGTAAAAGAGCACAAAAAAAGGTCTCTATTTACATAAAAATAGGACCTCATTTGCGAATGGCGCGGGTGAACTGTACCTTTGGCGGCCACTTCACAGCCCCCTCCGGTACTCCTTCGGGCTGACCCCATACCGCTCCCGGAACTTCCGGTAGAAATAGCTTGTATTATCATATCCCACCGACTCTATAATATCCGCTATGGGCAGGCGGCTGCTGGTAAGCAGATAGACCGCCTGGCTCATCCGCTTTGCCTGAAGAAGTTCCTTGTAAGTCTTCCCGGTGCGTTTCTTGATCTCCCGGCTGAGCCAGTACAGATCATAATTCATCAGTTCGGCCAGCTCGGAAAGGCTGCCTTCCTTATAGTGCTCTTCGATATAGTTCAGCACATTTCCGGTGAGCTCCGTATCAAAGCGGGAGCTCCCGGTCTCCATCTTGTCCATATAATTCAATAGCTGCAGCAAAAGCAGTCCCATGGTGATCTGGTTGCAGCTCCGTTTGTTTCCCATATCGTAAAAAATCGTCCATACCATATTTTCGACCAAATTCTGGATCGGCAGGACGTCCGCCACATGGAAATACAGATACGAGGTCTGTTCGTTTTTACCGCACAGTGTCCCCACCAGAAATTCCTTCAGCGCATTTTCCTCCGTTCCCATCATGGAAAATGCCATGTTGAAAAACTCAGGCAGGATGATAAAATTCACCGCAATATCCGTTTCCCCGGCTGGCAGGATCTCCTGCTCCGAATTCTGATTCAGGAACAAAAGGTCGCCCGGCTCCAGAACGACCTCATTTCCGTCAATATAGTGCGTCGTAGTCCCCTGGCACATGTAGATCACTTCTACATAATTGTGCCGGTGCCGGGGAAATTTTACAAAACGGGTGTGGGGCCTTACCTCGATCAGCTTCCCCCGCTTCAGCAGCTTCTCGCTGTCTACGACCAGCTCCTTCTTCTCCGTATAAAGCTGCTGGTCGATGCCCTGCCGCCCGTCCAGTATACTCTGCTCTTCTTCCGTGATTACCGATAATTCCCTGATCAAATCCTGATGCATATCCTCTCGTCCCGCCGTATCCTTCTTCTAAATGTCCTTCATCCTGTAAGGTCAGCCCTCAAACCGCTGCACGATTTCCTCCGTCAACTCCATATATTCCTTCGCGCTGCGGCTGTTCTTCTTATATGCCATAATCGGCACATGGTTGTCCTGGGACCATTCCACCCCGCTGTCCACCCGGATGTATGTGTCAAATACCTTCACCCCGTCCAGCTCTTTCAGCGTATCCAGTGTCTGCCGGAAATAGCTTTTCCGGGTATCTACCTTTGTGATCACCACGCCGCCTGTCTGAAGATCCGGAGCGATCTGCCGGACCTCGCCCAAAAATTCGAACATATTTGCCAGGCCGAACATGCCCCATGGGCTGGACTCTACCGGGATGATCACCGCGTCTGAAGCGCACAGGATGTTCATCACCCACCCGCCCAGGGTAGGCGGCGCGTCGATCAGGATATAGTCGTATTCCCCGGAGGATCTGATATTTGCCAGACATTTTTTGAGGATATATTCCCTCTGCCATTTGGTAAACAGCTCATATTCGATGGAGCACATCAGCGTGGAGGAGGGGATCAGGTCCAGGTTTTCAAAGGGGGAGTGCACGATAAAATCCGTCAGGTCGGATTGTCTGCGGATCCCTTCGTAAAGGTTCTTCTCACTGCGCGCGAAGTCCAGCACCTGATCCTCCTCAAACAGGGACAGCGACAGGTTCAGCTGCATATCTCCGTCCACCAGGAGTACCCTTTTTCCAAGAACCGACAGGCCGTAGCCGATGTTGGAGCATGTGGTGGATTTCCCGCTCCCACCCTTGTTATTTGCAAAACAGATGACTTTTGTACCGCTCATTTGCCTCCCCTCCTTTTCCTTTCCTCTTTCCACTCCAGAGAAGCCGGCGCGTCTCCGAAATGCTTCCTCACCAGGCGGCAGTATTCCTGAAACACCGGGACATCCTGAAAGTCTTCCTGCAGCGCCTCCATGACGCCCTTGTAATACCAGCCGATGGCCTGCTTGCTGTGCATCCGGAACTTCATCCACAGACCTTCCCCCAGAACCGGGTAATCCCGGTCAATGTCCCGCATGTTGGACAGCTTGTCCGCCAGGGCGATCATCTGCAGCTCTCTGGATTCTGTTTTTAAATGCCGTATGGTCGTGCTTTTGCGTTCCTCCCATGTTTTGGATTTGTCTTCGCTCTCCCCTGCGACCAGCGCCGCCACACGTTCTCCGAAACGGCTGCGCAGGATTTCCTCCGTTACCCCTGTGCAGTCCTCGATCGTATCATGCAGAACCGCGGCACAGAGCAGTTCCTCATCCGATGTCATGGTCCTGACGATCTCCGCCACCTCGATCGGGTGGACGATATATGGTTTCTTTGTTCCTTTCCGTACCTGCCCTTCATGCGCCTTCGTTGCAAATTCCACTGCCTCCTGAAACATATCCCGGACCTCCCTTATCTACGCTGCCATTCGCGGTCTGACCGGCCGAACAGCAGCTTATCTACTCCTCTTCCTCATAGATTTCTTCCATGTAATCCTCTAAGTCGTCTTCCATTCCTTCTTTCAGTCTTGCCTTTTCCTTCTTTCGGAACAATCCGTAAATACAGGGCACCACGAACAGGGTCAAAAGCGTACCGTAGGTCAGGCCGCCGATCGTAACCACCGCCATGGGCTGTACCATATCCGCGCCGGACCCAACACCCAGCGCCATCGTAGACAATCCCAGGATCGTGGTCAGCGCCGTCATGACAATGGGCCGCAGCCTGGTCCTTCCGGCCTCCACAAGTGCCTCCGTTATCTCGTATCCCGCGGATACCAGCTGATTCGTATAATCGATAAATACGATCCCGTTATTGACAATGATCCCGGAAAGCATGACAAATCCGATCATGGCGATCACGCTCATCAGGCTTCCGGACACCAGCAGTCCCAGGAATCCCCCGGTAAATGCCAGCGGCACGGTAAACATGACGATGAACGGGGAGCGCAGGGACTGGAACTGCGCCACCATGATCAGGTACATGAACACCACGGCCAGCGCCAGCATTTTCAAAAGCTCGATCATCGTCTCCCGGATGGTCTCGTCTTCCCCGGTCATCTTCACCGTATAGCCCTCCGGGATCCGGTACTTGTTCAGCTCCCTCTGGATCCGATTGCTGACCAATCCTACATTGTCGTCCTCCGCCACCTCGGCGCTGACATTGATATACCGGCTCTGGGCATCCCTGGAAATGGCCTGCAGCCCTTCGCCGTCCTCAAATGACGCCACATCCCTGAGAGCCAGCTTTTCCGTCGTCCCGTCTTCCTTTTTCACATCCAGCACCAGGTTTTGGATATCTTCCCTCGTCAGCTCCTGGTTCTTCTGCTCCTCCACCACGATCCCGATGGTGGCGGTATCCATCTCCAGATTGGTGGATGAGGTCTGATCCCGCAGCCTTGCCGCCAGATCCTGATACACCTGAGCCACCGTCAGGTTGTGGGAGATAGCCTTCGCCTTGTCCACCACGATCCGGAGCTCTCTGGTGACCTCCTCCATGCCGTCGGACACGTTTCGGGTTCCTTTTACATTTGACACGATCTCCGCCACTTCCCCGGCGATCTTCCGCAGGGTATCCAGATCATTTCCCTTGATCTGCACGGAAATGCCGGAGCTTCCCAAGGCGCTCATATCCATGTTGGACATGCTTACATCGATCTCCAGTCCCTGGTCCTGCGCGGCTTTTTCCAGCTCCTTCTGCAGCTTCCGGTCGGACATGGTGCGGTCCTCGCTGACCAGAGCGTAAAACTGCACCTCATTGGTAGAGGAAGAACCCATTCCAAGTCCCCCGGAGCCTCCTGCCATTCCGCCCACGTCCTCCACATCGGCAATCTTACCGATCTGTTCGGTAAATGCGTCCGCGGCCCGAGCCGTTTCTGCCAGCGGAGTTCCGTCCGGCATGGAAACGCTCATACTGATCTCCGTGCTCTGCATGGAAGGCATGAACTGGGTCCCCCGGGCGAGCAGCAGGGCACCGCTTAAGAGAAACAGGGCAAGCGCACCTGCCAGTACAACAATTTTTCCTTTCAACGCGATCCGAAGCAGTCTCTCATATACATTCTGGATTCCCGCATACAGGCGTGTCTCCTTCTGCTCGGTCTTCCGCAGAACCCCTGCGGACATCATGGGAACCAGACTCAGTGCCACCACAAGACTTGCCAGAAGGGAATAGGCAATGGTCAGTCCCATATCCACAAACAGCTGTCTCGCGATGCCTTCCGTAAATACAATGGGAAGGAATACGCATACGGTAGTCAGAGTGGAGGCCGCAATGGCGCCCGCCACCTCCTTTGCCCCCTGGATCGCCGCTTTTTTGGCCGATGCCCCTTCTTCATTGCGCATCCGGTAAATGTTTTCGATCACGACGATGGAGTTGTCCACCAGCATGCCCACGCCCAGAGCCAGTCCGGACAGGGAGATGACATTCATGGTCACCCCGCTGAAATACATCAGCACAATCGCGGCCAAAATACTGATCGGAATGGAGCAGGCAATGACAAAGGTCGGCCGGATATCCCGCAGGAACACCAAAAGGATCAGGATCGCAAGCACCGCACCGAACACCAGGTTCTGCAGCACAGAGCCGATCACCATGTCAATATAGACGCCCTGGTTCATCAGCACTACGGTATGGATATCCTTGTTCTTTTTCTGGATCTGGTCCAGCCTGTCCAGCACGCGGTCTGTCACGTCTCCGGTGGAGTATCCGGTCTGCTTCTGGATCTGGAACAGGATCCCGTTCTCCCCGTTGATCTTGGCGTAGGTTTCATCCGCATTGTCCTTCCGTTCCACATCTGCAATGTCGGAAAGCCGGATGGGATTGATCCCTTCCCGCTCCACCAGGACCAGCTTGCGCAGTTCTTCTATGGAAGAGAACTTATCGCCTACCCGGATCAGGTAATCGATCCCGTCCTCCTTCACATAGCCTGCGGGCATGTTAAAGTTCTGTGCTGTCAGCAAAGTCTGCACGGTCTCCGCTGTCAGCAGGGCTTCCATGTCCGCTGCGGCGCTGGCCGAGTCCTTTGCTTTTTTTAGTTCTTCCTCCTGTGCTTTGATGGTCGATTCTCCCACCGCAAGCTGGGCGGAAACGCTGCTCATCTCCAGAGCCGCGGTCAGCTGAGCCGCCCCCAGCTGGGCTCTCGCCTGAGCCAAAGTCAATGTGCCGGCATTCATCTGCTCTTCCGCCTGATCCAGCATCGTCTGGGCCATATCCAGCTCCGCCTGCTTGTCCGCAATGATCTGACGGTTTGCGCCAATCTGTCCCAGTCCTTCGTTAATCGTCCCCATAGTGGAATCATACTGATTCAGTAACGCAAGCTGGGAAGCAAGAGTTGCCTGGGCAAGCTGAAGCTGAGCCAGCTTCTCCAGGTCGGTGCCGTCCGGTACGGAAATATCGGGAATCCCTCCCGGCAGGTTGATATTAGGGATCGTGATGGGGTTGCTGTCCGGCAGGGTAATCTCCGTGCCGCCGATTCCCTGGGAGAAATCCGGGATATTTCCGCCCGGGATTGTCGCTCCGCTTCCGCCTGTTCCCGGATTGATTGTTCCGCTTCCGCCCGTTCCCGGGTTGATCGTACCGCTTCCGCCTGTTCCCGAGTTGTCTGTGCCGCTTCCGCCTGCTCCCGGATTCCCAGTGCCATCCCCGGAGGCATCCCCGTTTCCTGTACCGTCGCCAACCGGGGGAAGCTGTCCCATCGAAGCCAGCAGCTCCTGGATTTCCTTCTGCACCTGCTGGTATTCCGCTTCGATCTCACCTCTCCGGCTATTGAAATCCTCCAGCTCCTGCTTCTGTTCATTCAGTGCCTGTTCGCTGGCATCCAGCCCCGCCGCCGCAATCTGAAGGGTCGTCCTGGCAAGCTCCAGCTGGCTTTTCTTTTCCTTGATCTCCAGTCGGCCCTGCATCAGCTCCGCATCTCCCTGGGCAATCTGCTGCTGTGCCGCGCCAAGCTGTCCTGCCGCCGCTCCCACTCCGGCTTCCATCTGGTTCTTGCCGTCCTCGACCTGGGCTTTGGCCTCGGCCAGCGCATCCTCCGCTTCCTGGAACTGCCGGTCCAGCTGGTTCTGGACACTGGCGTCTACGCTGCTGACCTTGGCCTTCTTGATGGTCACCCGGATGGTCTCCTCCACATCTCCGTACATATTGACCGAAGCCACGCCTTCCAGACTTTCCAGCTCAGGCAGAACCTCCTCCTTGATGATCCGGGTGGTCTCCGCCGCATCCGCTCCTTCCACACTGACTGCCGGGATCATTACGGGCAGCATGGTGGGATTCATCTTCATGATGATAGGATTGCCCACCGTATCCGGCCAGTAGCCTTTGATCTGGTCCAGGCTTTCCCGCATCTCAATGGTCGCAGAGTCCATATTGGCGATCTGTTCGAACTCTAATATGACCGTGGACGCATTTTCCATGGAGGATGAACTCACATTCTTGATGTTGCTGATGGTCGCCATGGCCTGCTCCACCGGCCTTGTGACCGTGGCCTCCACCTCCTCCGGACTGGCTCCCGGATAGGTGGTCATGACCACCGCATAGGGCAGGTTCATGTCCGGCAGCAGATCCACCGTCATCTTGTCAAAGGACACATAGCCCAGGATCAGGACCAGGACCACCGCAACCACTACGGTATATGGCTTCTTAACACTGAATTTTGATAGCATGAGTTTTTCTACCTCGAATCTTCATTTTTATATTCTTCCAGACAGATATATCTCTTTCGGTACATATGCCTTGACGGCAATCCCCTCCGGAACGTATTCTTCTTCCAAAAGCTGTCCGCTGCCGCGGATCACCTGAACCTTTCCCGCATCCTCAAAGGGATACAGCCGTTCGATATAAACCTGGTTCTTTCGAAGGATCTCCGACAGGGTCCTTTTCAGTTCTTCCAGCCCCTGCCCCGTCCTGGCCGATGCCGGTATAGTATAGTCTGCCTGGAAATCCCGGAAATGTCCCGGCTCTGCAAGCAGATCCTGTTTGTTAAACAGCGTGATCACCGGCTTTCCTTCCACTCCGAGCTGGCGCAGGGTGTCGTAAACCACATACATCTGGGTGTCCATCTGCGGATTGGAGGCATCCACCACATGGATGATGATGTCCGCATATCTGGCCTCCTCCAGTGTACTTTTAAATGCCTCGATCAGGTGATGGGGCAGCTTCCGGATAAATCCTACCGTATCGGTCAGCAGAATCTTCTGCTTTCCTTCCAGCTCCAGAACCCGGGTGGTGGTGTCCAGCGTAGAAAACAGCATCGCGTCCTCCAGGATCCCCGCATCTGTCAGGGCATTTTCCATACTGCTCTTCCCCGCCGAGGTATAACCTACCAGTGCCGCCACCTTCATGTTGGAGCGCTTCCTCTGGGCGCGGATCAGTTCCCGGTGCTGTTCCACTTCCTTCAATTCCCGTTTCAAACGGCTGATTCTCTCCCGGATCAGGCGCCGATCCATCTCCAGCTTTTTCTCTCCCGGGCCTCTCGTCCCGATCCCGCCGCCCAGACGTGAAAGGGAATTTCCGAGCCCCGTGAGCCGTGCCGAACGGTAACGGAGCTGAGCCAGTTCGACCTGGATCTTGCCTTCTCCGGAAACCGCATGCGCGGCAAAGATATCCAGGATCAGCAGTGTCCGGTCGATAACCTTGCACTCCAATTCCTGCTGCAGATGATTGAGCTGCACTGCGGAAAGCTCGTCGTCGCAGATGATGCCGGATGCGTCCTCCTCCCAGATCAGATCCTTCAGTTCTTCTATTTTTCCTTTTCCAATATAGGTCTGGGGATGCATGGCCTCCCGGTTCTGGATCAGCCGTCCAACGGCCGAGGCTCCTGCGGTTCTGGCAAGCGCCTCCAATTCATCCAGAGATTCCTCCGCAAGTTCATTGTCACCCAGCTGGATCCCCACCAGGATGAAGCGCTCTTCCTCCTGTTTCAAATCATATAGTTCCATTGTTGTATTCTCCCTTGTCCAAGCGGCAAGCGCTCAGCATATTTTCCTGTATCAGGCTCTAGTACATCGAAAAATAAGTTTCTAGCCAAATGACGCAGAATGATTTTTCATATGCAAGGCGGAGGAATGAGGCGTAGCGGTGGCTACGTCGATTGACGACAACGCAGCAGATGGAAAATCAGGCAAGTCATTGGGCTGGTTACTTATTATTCGATGTACTAGTTCCCCATCTCAGAGCCGTATGATAAAAGCCGGAAGGGGCGGGTCGTTTCTACGATTGTAGTAGCTGCTGACGATCACCAGCCATTTTCCGGGATCCAGTTCTTTTAAAAACCCAAGCAGCGCATCCCGCTCTTCATATCCGGTATCCCCGCCGCTGTAAATGCAAAGGCTCATGATACCGCCCGGCTTGAGCAGCTCCATCCCCTGACGGACCGCCCGGATGCTTGTCTCCGGCCGTGTGCAAATACGATGATCGCCTCCCGGCAGATAACCGAAATTAAATACGACCGCCGACACGGGTTCTTTTACATAATCCTGCATATGCTCGTGTCCGTCCCGGATCAGGACGGCGCGTGAAAGCAGTCCCGCTGTCTCCAGACGATTCCTGGTATGCTCCAGGGCTTCCGCCTGAATGTCAAATGCATAGACCTTTCCTTCCGTTCCCGCCATGCGGCATAAAAACTCCGTGTCATTGCCATTTCCTGCCGTTGCATCCACACAGCAGTCATTCTCTGCGATGTAATCCTGCAGGAAACGGCGGCAGAACTCTGTGATCTGATATGATCTCTTCATATTATATTGTCCCTTTCAGCCAGTGCAGCGACCGCATTGCTATCCTGTGTGCGGATGCGGTCTTATCTTGTACTGAGAAATTCCGCTTCCTTCTGTGCCTCCGCATCATCCGGATACTGGCTTGCGTACTCCGCCATAGCTGTCTTCGCGTTTTCCCAATCCAGCTTCTTTTCAAAACAGACAACCCGGTTGAATTTCATTTCCCGGATGACCTCACTGTAATCCGCCTCCGTCTCCTGCTTCGTCCCCCTGGAAACGGTTCCGCTCTCGGGCAGCTCAATTCCTTTACTGAACGCGGCAAGCGCGCTGTCATAATCTTCCAGCTTCATGGAACTGACTCCGATCAGGTTATAGATCACTGGCGTTTCCAGGCCGCCCTCATCCAGAGCCTTCTGAAGATTCTGACGTGTTCCCTCATAGTCCTCCTGGGCATAGCAGGCCATTCCGATCCCCCGGTAGGCTTCCGGCACCCGCTCTCCCTCTTTTTCCGCATCCTCTGCCGCCTGTTCGAAGGCGGTGACTGCTTTTTCATAGTCTCCCTGCTCCAACTGTTCTGTCCCTTCCTTGATCAGGTTTTTAGAACAGGCTGTCAGGAGACAGACTGATGCAATCGACAAAACCAGATATTTTATTTTTCCAGTGCTCATGTACACAACTCCTTCTATGATAAATGATACCACGATCGATATATGATTCTTTGCCGGACAACATCTGCCCCCGCCTTCATTCTGGAAACTGCAATACCCAGAATGAATTCAGCAGGCCGATCGCCAAAACCGCCACATCGGCGATCACCGCATCCCACATGGTGACTCCTCCGAAAAATGCAAGTCCCAGCAGGATCACCTTGATGAAAAGGGAAAAGTACAGGTTTTCCTTCACTACCCGGATCGTCCCCCGTGAAATCCGGATCGCATTGATGATCCGCGAAGGTTCATCCTCCATCAGGATGATATCTGCCGCCTCCAAAGCCGCATCCGATCCCAGTCCGCCCATGGCGATCCCGATATCCGCCCGGGCAAGTACCGGGGCATCATTGATCCCGTCCCCCACAAATGCCAGCTTTTCCGATTCCAGCTGGTCATTCATGATCTCTTCCAGCTGGGTCACCTTATCCTGAGGCATCAGATTTGCATAGACATATTCAATCCCAAGAGACCTTGCCACATCATTTGCCACATGCTCGTTGTCTCCCGTCAGCATCATTACTTCCATATGCTGCTGCCGAAGCCATCGGATCGTATCGCTGACGTCTCCCCTGACCCGGTCTGAGATCAGCACATAGCCCACATACCTCCTGCCCACGGCGGCGTGAACCGCCGTACCGCTGCCCTTCACCTTCTGCGTCTGGATGCCCAGTGCCTCCATAAACCTGACATTGCCGGTATAAACCCGCATTCCGTCGATCACCGCCTCGATTCCCAGCCCCGGGCGTTCCTGTATGTAACCAATTCTGGACGTATCGATTCCTTTTTCGTAGGCATCCCGGAGAGACAGTGCGATGGGGTGGCTGGAATAAGCTTCTGCGTAGGCTGTAATCTCCAGAAGCTGGGCCGCCGTGATTCCCTTGGGACAGATTTCTTTTAAACCAAATGTCCCTTCCGTCAGTGTCCCTGTCTTATCAAAAATAAATGTGTCTGTCTGAGACAGGGCTTCCAGATAACTGCCGCTCTTAACCAGCACTCCCTGCCTGGATGCCGCGCCGATGCCACCCAGAAACGCAACAGTCACTGATGCCAGCAGCCCGCTCGGGCAGGCAGCCGCCAGAAATATCAACCCCCGATAGAACCAGGTCTCCGGTTCCTGTCCGGAAAGCAGCACAGGTGGAAGGAACATCACCAGGATTCCAAGTATTGTTACAATGGGGCTGTAAAATCGGGTAAACCTTTCTGCCAAACTCTGGCTTTCCCCTTTATTGCTCATCGCATCTTCTACCATGCTCAGAATCTTTGCAGCCGTAGACTCCTCATAAACCCGGGTCACACGGGCATCCAGAACACCGTCCATGTTGATGCTGCCGCTGTAGATCCGGCTGCCCATACTGACGCTTCTGGGCTGAAATTCCCCTGTCAGCGCCTTTTCGTCAATATTGCCAAGCCCCCGCATGACCACTGCGTCAACCGGAATCTTCTCCCCGGGCCGGATCACGATGATCTGCCCGATCCGGAGCTCCTCCGGGCTGACTGTCTCTTCCCCCAGCCCCCGCTTCCGGTTCGCGAAGGCCGGCCGGATGTCCATAAACTTCGCAATGGACCGCTTGGTATGATCCAGAGTCTGCGACTCGATCAGCTTTCCGATATGGAAGATCAGCATCACAGCAACTGCTTCCGTATATTTTTCCATGTACAGCGCGCCGGCAGTCGCAAGCAGCATAAGCAGATTTTCATCAAAGAGCTGCAAATGTCTGAGCCTTTTTGCTGTCTGCCAGCATGCGTCCGCCGCAAGTATCACGTATACAGCCACAAACAGTACCGGCTCCATCTCTTCCGTAACTGCCAGATTCCAGTAATCGTACTGCCCTCCGATCAGAAGTCCGAGATACAGCACGAAACCTGCGGCAAGCTCGACAAGCCTGATCTTTATTTCCTTCGACATTCCTTACTCCTGTATATGCTCCATACCCTGATTGATGATCGTCCTGATATGTCCGTCCGCCAGGGAATAGAAGACAGTCTTGCCTTCCCTCCGGTTCGTCACCAGCTTCATCTGCTTCAGCACACGGAGCTGGTGGGAAATGGCGGACTGGGTCATGTCCAGGGTCTGCGCCAGATCGCAGACACACATCTCACCCCGGAGCAGGATGCACAGGATGCGGATCCTCGTAAAATCTCCGAACACCTTGTAAAAATCCGCCAAAGCCTGCAGCTGCTCCGTATCCGGCATATGCTCCCGTACATCCTTCACGATATCCTCATGAACATGTACAAAGTCACAATGCTCCACTTCTATCTTATCCATAGTTGTAATCTCCTTTACAAGTTTTTATTATACGTGAAATACGCAGGCGGGTCAAGAAAAGCCGCGGCTTTTTCCGGCCGCGGCTTTCATATCTTTTGACATTTCCTGTCGAGCTTACTGTTTTTGTAGCTATGAGCACTTAGCGGATGTCTTCTATCCGCTTACGTGCGATGCATCCGGAAACAGTTAGCGAGGTCTTTTCGAGCTTACTGTTTTTGGTAGAGGATACGGATGGAATTTAAGATACACAGCATCGCCACCCCTGTATCTGCAAAAACCGCCATCCACATATTTGCCAGCCCTGCCAGACCCAGTACCATGACTGCTGCTTTGATGACCAGGGCAAATATCACATTCTGCTTTGCGATCCTTCCGGTTGCCTTTGCGATGGACAGCGCCTGCGGGATCGCGTTCATGGCGGAGGTCATAAACACCACATCCGCCGCCTCAATCGCCGCGTCCGCGCCGCTTCCCATGGCTGCTCCCACATCTGCCCCGGCCAGTACGGGCGCGTCATTGATGCCGTCCCCTACAAACATCACACTGCCGTGTGTACTGCGGATGCGGGTCAGCTCCTGAAGCTTCTGTTCTGGAAGCAGCTTCGCGTGGACTTCATCGATCCCGGTCTCCGCCGCAACTGCCCGGGCAGTTTCCGCCGCGTCTCCGGTCAGCATGGCGGTCACGATCCCCTGCCGCTTCATTGCCCGAACCGCAGGCTTCGCATCTTCCTTCACCGTATCCGCAATGACCAGGCATCCGGCATAATTTCCATTGACCGCCAGAAGCACCTCGGTTCCATAGCTGCCCGTCTGCCCCTCTTCCAGTGTGATGCCCTCCTCTACAAGAAGGGATCGGCTTCCGCACAGAAGCGTTCCGGCTTCCGTGACTGCTTCCACACCTTTTCCTGCAATTTCCTTGACAGAATCCGGACGGGGACATGTGATCCCCTGCTGTTCTGCCGCCGCCATGATGCTGGCCGCGATGGGATGGGTGGAGTTCTGTTCACAGGTTCCTGCCAGGGCAAGTACCTGTTCTTCCGTAAATCCATTTGCCGGAATGACTCTTTGGAGTTCGAAGTTCCCCTCTGTAACGGTTCCGGTCTTATCCATAACAACCGCCCTGACATCCTGCAGTGCCTCGATGGCAATGCCGCCTTTGAAGAGGATCCCCAACTTCGAACCTGCCCCGATCCCTGAGAAAAAAGCCAACGGCACACTCAGTACCAATGCGCATGGACAGCTGATGACCAGGAGAGTCAGAGCTGTATAGATCCAGTACTGCCAGTCGCCCGTCACCAGGGACGGCAGGATCGCTGTTGCCGCCGCCAGGCCTACCACGACAGGCGTATAGATTCTGGAAAAACGTGTAATAAACCGGTCGATCTTCGGCTTGCTTGCTGCCGCATTTTCCACGGAATCCAAAATCTTCGTTACCATGGAATCTTCCAGTGCTTTTTCTACACGGATCTTTAACAGTCCGGAAGTGTTCACGCAGCCGGAGATCACACTGTCTCCCATTCCCGCGGCTACAGGAACCGGCTCCCCGGTCACAGGAGAGATATCGATTCGGCTCTCTCCTTCCGTGATCGTACCGTCCAGCGGAATCCGGTCGCCGGGGCGTACCAGCAGAAGATCGCCGGGCATTGCCTGCCCTGCCGGAATCACCTGTACTTCCCCGTCATGCACCAGATTGACCACCTCGGGCCGCAGGTCTACGGCATCCATGATCTGGCTTCTGCTGCGCGCAACGGCAATGTCCTCAAACAATTCCCCGACACGGTAAAAGAGCATGACTCCCACTGCTTCCGTATAATCCTGTATGGCAAACGCGCCGAGGGTGGCAATGCTCATCAGAAAATTTTCGTCAAACACATGACCCTTTATGAGATTTTTTCCGGCTGTTAAAAGAACATGCCTGCCCAGTATCAGGTACGCAATGATCAAAAGAACTGCCGATGCTGTCACGGAATAACGCTCTGTCACGACTCCTGCAGCCATAAGCACCGCGCCGATGCCGAGCTCCCAGATGTCCTTCTTGTTCTCTCTGGCCTTCTCCTTCTCTGCTGCCTTCCGCTCCGACGCGGCCTGCTTGGTCTCCTGCTTTGTTACGGTCACGCCGTCTTCGATCGAAGCACAGATTTCCTGGAATACAGGAAGGAGTTCCTCGCTTGTATTCGTCACGATCTGGAGCTGCTTTGTGGCATAGATCAGGTTGGCATAATCCACCTGGGGCAGCTCCTGGATCTTCCGTTCCATCTTCGCCGCACAGTTGGCACAGCCCAGGTTCTCGATGATGTATATCTGCTTTTTCACGCCGTCAAATGCGTGGTTGACCGGGCGGCGTTCTACTGGCTCGTGGTGATGGCCTTCGTGGCTGTGACTGTGGTGCCCTTCATGACTGTGACTGTGGTGCCCTTCATGACTGTGATCGTGGCCGCAGCCGCAGTGTTCTCCGTGGTCGTGGTGATGCTCATGAGATTCGTGAATATGCTCCTCATGCGAATGGGCATGGCCGCAATCACAATGCTCTCCGTGGTCGTGATGATGCTCACGGGATTCGTGAGTATGTTCCCCGTGCGGATGGCCGTGGCCGCAGCCGCAATGTTCTCCATGGTCATGGGCATGCGACTCATGTATCTCATGATTGTGATTCCGATGTTTCCTGTCCTTTTTTATGATTTCTTCATTTTGAATTGCTAATTCCCCCATAGTATCCCTCCAAATGATATCGTAAAACATATGAATAATTGTTCATATGTTCATGTAAACACAAAATCAAATATTTGTCAAGGGAAAAACAGAAAAATTACAGAAAAAATATACGGCTGAAGATTTTCTGTTACTATTCACAGTCTAAATATTTTTTCCAGTACGAATAGACCGGTATTTCACCGGCCATTTGTTCCGAATAGGCTTCATAGATTATTCCGTATTTTATTAGACGGTTAAACAAGGCATTTTCTGTTGAATGTTTTATAGTTTTTTCAGGAGACGGGAAACTTTGTTTTATTCGTCTCCTGGTGATTGCTTATGTCATCCTTGCCTGGAAGCCAGGGCCTTTGACCCTTTGTAAAAAGCTTTCCTTCCAAGCATGGATGACATTCCCTCTAAATGAAGCAAGCCCCATCTTCCCATTCTCGAAAATGGGATCCTATAAAGATCTCAATGACAGGAAGGCTTTTCTGGCTGGGATTCTTGACGGAATATTTCTTCTACGGTATATGGATTCCCGCTGCACAGCCGCATCAATGCGGCCATTTCATTGATCCCATTTCTTCGGCAGGTTTCTATATAGGTTCGGATTGCCGCATAATAGTCTGCCGTCTCAGTGGACGCAAACTGACCGGATACCTTGGTCTTTGTCTTTACGCCACGAAGCGCCCTCTCGCTTAAATTGTTGGTAGTGGGCAATGAGAAATCTTCCACCCATGCGAAGAAATTCTCCCTGTATTTGATGATCCGCGCAACAAGGGCACGTTCAAATGCCCCGGAATAAATGGAAGTGTTGGCCGCCGCCTCCTTTTCTGCCTTCTCCAGCAGCTCCGTCATCTTTTTATGGAAGTTTTCGGTATACACCTCCCCAAAACCTGTCTCTCCCTCCTGGATCCGGTCATTTCTGTCCTTGATCGTAGTGGTGATCAGCTGCTTGATCTCAAGCAATACCGTATGCCCGGTTTCATCCGCGCTCTTTTGGAGGTCCCTCTGCAGATGCGCGTTGCATTCCAGGTTTACGAACACAAACCGGACGTTATAATTGATGGAATTATGGTCATGCATCACCCTTGTCATTTCCGTAAGTGCCTCCAGTATGCCGTCTGCCAGCACCCCGTCCAAGTCCTTTTTGGCATGGGCAACATAATAGGCCACTGTCTCATCGCCGTAGAAGCGCAGGCAGATCCTGGACTTGTCCGCCATGACCACCGTGTCATCCCAATAGAGGATGGGGCGTGTGATCAAAAACCGTAAAAGGTCTTCCCTGAACTTTTTCAGGCCTTTGGCTGCACTCGGCTGGAGCTTTGCGATATATCCCTCGCTCGGGTGCACTTCCCCGCCCGTCAGCCCCTCAATGAGGAGCGGCACCTTGTTGATCGCCGCATTTGCAGTGTTCATCAACGAAAGGGAGAATGCCTGGAGGGCCGCTCCATATTGGCATTCTGCCCGCAGGGCCGGGTCAATCCCAGTACGGACGGTCTGCCCGCAGTCCCCGCACCGGTAAAGCCAGAATTTATGGAGCCGCCGGATGACTTTGACCTCGATATCAATCTCGTATTTCTCCTCATATTCTCCGGTAAAAATAAAATCCTCTGAGCCGCATTTCGGACAGATATCCCCCTCGCCCAGCGGATGTTCTACTTCCTCGTCTACCTCTTCCGGCTCGGGCTTTTCCAGGATATGCCGCTGGTGTCCGGGCTGTCCGCCTTTGGGCTTTCCCGTATTCCTGCGGCTGTTCGGGACATGTTTGTTTTTCCATGGGGGTGTCTGGCCGGTCGGGGTGGACGTATTTGTGCTGTCCCTCCCGGTCAGGGCCTCCGCATGGGCAAGTTTTGCTTCCAGATCGTGGATTACGGCCGCCATTTCTGCCAGCTGTTTTTCATAATCCTTTATAAGGGATGCGATCTTATCGTCAAACGCTTTGAGGAGCTCCCAGTTTTTGTCGGTCAGCTTTTGGATCTCCTGGTCTTTCCGATTCAATTCAGCCTGATACTTTTCCCAGTCTGAGTCACATACATCAAACCATAGGTTACGGACGGTCACCGTGGCGGCATGGGCTTTTGCCAGTTCATTTTTTAACCGTTTGATCTCCTTAACATACCCGGCGATCATCCTGCTGTAGTCTGCCTGCAGCTTCCGATATTTTTCCCCGTTCCGGAACGCTTCCACTTCCCGGCGCAGGGCTTTGTTCTGGTATTGAAGTGCGGTAAAGTTTGAAAACAGATGATCCATGGCTGCCTCCTGTAGATTTTTTACGCTTCCAGTATATGGGAAGCCGTTTCCTTTATGCGTTCTAAACTTGAACGCAGTAACTGGTTGTGGTGTTCTAAAGCCTTGATTCTGGCATCTTTTTCCGTGCATTCCTTTTTCAGGGCCTCAGCAAGTAGCTTGTAGTCAGTTTCCGTTTTTTTCGGTTTACCAGAGCTGGTATTGGTTTCGGATCCTTTTTTCCTTCCCCGTTTTCCTGACGATGGGATCAGCTCACCCGTCTCCGGATCCTCAGTGCCAAGATATTTCCGGATAGGCCTGGACTGTTTGGTTTCCGGGTCATAATGGGAAGTGGATTCATAGAGCGCAACCCTTCCGGTCTTTTTATTCACATACCTTACAATGGACATTTTATCAATCTCCTTCGTGTATTGGTATTATATATTATAACACGTACCAATATAAATGTCAATAGATTATTGGTATATTTTTAAAATAAATACCAATCCATTTATTGGAAAGTCAATTTAACACGTCAAAAAAAGCCTCAAACCCTAGATAAATACTGGATTTGAGGCTTACTATAGTAACTAAATTTTTATACTTAATCTGACTGTGAATAGTAACGATTTTCTTGATCCATAAAATGAAAAAACCGGATGCCCTGTCGTATATAACGGCTGGCATCCAACTTTTTTCTGTCATGTATTTCTCATATTCAATCCTGCCGCATATCCCAGATGGTACACCCAGGCAGCTGATAAAAACAAAAGATTTGTCAATCCGTATCCAAAAAGGATTCCCGTCCACAGACGGCGGATATTTTTACTTTCATAAGTCGTGCAGAGTTGGATCATTCCATCAAGAACAAGCGGGATCAACAGCAGAAAGGAAGACACTGCGCCGGGATGCCATACTGTCCATGTAAAAAGAACCGCCGCTATCCCTGCCAGTTCTCCTGTACAGCGGGCGCAGACAGGGAACTGCCTGCCGCGGTAATAGAATGACCGTTCCGGCCTGCAGTGGCAGCCAAAAAAAATCGGCAGCCACTTATAGATCCATGCCATCCATTTAATAATACATGGATGCCGCACTGCCAACACCGATCATAAATATCAGAATATAAAATACAATAACACAGATCACACCCACCAGTGCACCGATTCCTGCCGCTTTACTTGTCTTAGGCTTCGTATCCTTCCAAACCAAAAATAGGATCAGCCCAACCAGAGGGATACAGCAACCGAGCAGCCCCCATAAAAATCCGCCATTATCGACCGTTGCAGGCTGAGTCACCTGTGAGACTCCGCACTTTGGACAGATTACCGCCTGGTCGTCGATCTCCGCCCCACACTTTTTACAAAATGCCATAATTCATTCCTCCTCATAATCATCTTGTAAAATTGCAAAATATTTATAAAATATATGCAATCTGCCTGTTTAATTATACATTTCACAATATTTTTTGTCAATATGCTTGCATAATTTGACAATTAGGGACAGGTATGTGGCGAAAAAGAAAAAAGGCAGTCATTTTCTGATTGCCCCATCTTCCCCTTACCCATCTATATGATTTATGAAAATAATCTTTCATGACTGTTTGTGCCGGGAGTCGGCATGACGACAAATATGATAGAAACCTCTGGCATGCATACTTCCATCCTTTACAGAGCGGACGACTATCTCCACAGCCCCATTGTCACGGCCGCCAGCCCGGCGGATATAAAATGCACCTTTAATTTCATTCGTATATCCTCATTTCAAGGTATTTTCCCATTCCGCAGATCTGAACCTGACGTCCTGCAAATGGAGCCAGCGCAGATTCAGGAAATATGAGAAACATATCTTCTGTTTCCGGAATATCCTTTACAACCGTATTTTCCATTTCATAAATTCCCAACGGGTAAATCTGCAGCACCATCTCCCCATCCATTTCATTCAGATACCACTGCCTGTCCCCCAGCCGTTTTCCCCATTTTGTAAATACATACAGCCCTTTGCGTTCACATTCAGATATGTACATACCAAAAAAATCCGAAGAAACCGTATTTTCCAATTCCAATGCTTCCTGCGGCTCACTCAGTGCCTCTGTTTCCTCCTCTTCACGAGCATAAGCATCCATGATCTTTAAAAATTTATTGATGAATCCTTTTCTGGATGGCTGATTATTGTAGTATAAGGGATCAATATCTTCCAACACCAGTTCCTCTCTGGAAAATAAAACAGACTTCCCGTTTTCATATTCTCTGCCTGCTGCCAGCTTCCTTGCATAATGTCCGTCCACATACTTATATTCCCAGATCGGATCAATCCGGCCATTATTTTCGCCTGCCCGGTATCCGCGGCAGAGGTCATCCGCCATTTCCAGAATGACCTGCTTTAATTCCAGGTGGTCTTTCCACTTTTCTTCTATGGCATCGTACCCCAGCCATGCCCCCATGATATTCCCCGTAATTGCTCCGGTGGAATCGCTGTCTCCGCTGTGATTGACTGCTGCTGTGACCGCCATGGAAAAATCATGTGGATAGCGGAGACTGCAGTAAACAGCGATCGCCAGTGCCTCATCCCCGGTCCATCCTTCGCCGATCGCCCGTATATTTTCTTCATCCGCCTTTTCATTGCCCGCAAACTGAACTGCCTGATTCATGAGATGTTCCATTTTGGAAATATTGCTGTCCGAAACAGTCTCCCAATAAATATCAAACACTGTCTGCATTGCGTCTTCCACTGCCTCCGGCAGAGTCTTTGTTCCATACACGCCAAGATTGACAATGTGAGTCAGCAGCGCAGCAGGAAGCCAGCCAAGCGGATGTCCATGAGTGATCGCTGCCAGCTCCGCCCCTTCCTCATCCAGCATTCTTCTCTGTTCCTCCGTTTCCGGACAGTTATGCAGCCCCAAAGGAGCCACCCGCATCACACCGCCGCAGCCCTTGCTGTCATTGATTGATCTGGCTGTGCTGCCGCATATTCCGGATTGGAGCGCACTCATACAGGTATTTCCAGGGGCGCGCCTGTCGTGAAGCTCCGGGATATCTAAAAGCCATGAATCCTGAATATGCGTGGTAAGGCAGCTATGAGATCCTGTCTGGGTACTGAGCCAGTCCTGGTACGCCGTATAGACATATCCCGAAACCGATTCCGAATTTCCCGGAATATAGCCCTTTGTTTCTGCCGACAGAATCCCATTGGCAGTAAACAGCGCCATCTGGGTATCGTCTGAAATCAGCGCCGTACCACTTTCCGGATCCAGCTTATAAGATGTAATGCCCTGTTCCCCATAATACTTTTGAATCCTGCTCCACGGCAGAAATTCCACCGGATAACCCAGCGCATCGCCGACAGCGCCGCCAAATAAACTGCCCCGGATCTTGTCGAGCACTTTCTTTTTTTCCTCAAATGACCTGTTTGTCATAAGTTTCCCCTTTCCATTATGCTCAAGAACTGTGCGAAAATAATCTTGGCTTCTTTGCACAGTTCCTTAGGATTCTTTCTTGTTCACATCTGTCTGTTCATGATATTCGCTTCCTGATATTGCGCAGTAAGTGCTTAATTCTGCTCCGAATTATGATTCCTGTATTTCATCAGCAGATACCGCTTTCTGTACTTCATCTGTACAAACTTCAAGATCCTGCTGTAGTAAACCGGATTCGTTAATCCTCCCACAATCCCAACCAGAGGAAGCCCCTGGATAAATTTTGCAAGCAGCATATCCACGGCAAATGCATCTGCTGCCGCATGGATCTGTTCTTTCAGCGCATCCGGATCTGGTTCAGCGGTCTGCGAAAACTGGTTTCTGTCGATTTCCTTATCCGGCCCTGCGATCTGCCGCAGCATCCGGTTAATTTCCTCATTGCAGGCGATCCAGCGTTCACCGTTTTGCAGGGAGCCTTCCAGCAATTTCAGAATCCACATTCTTTCTCCGGCAGTGTCGTATGCAAATCCATATTGGAGGGCGGTTTCATAAGTGCCTCTGAGGATCATGGAAACAAAGAGCACAATATCCGGAAGGCCGATCCCCAGAATGCCAAGTCCAACTCCTTCCGCTGTACTGACCGCCAGATTGGCCAGATTATTCTGCCCGATCCGGGATTTCATCTTCCGAAGCTCCTTGTGATCCTGCTTCAGATCCACCGCAAAATCACGCACCTGAAATTCCTTTTCCAGTTCCTCCTTTTGGTAGGTTTTCTCTATCCATACAGTGCCTTTTTCAAATACCAGTTCAAAGGCTTTGCAGAATGCTTTCAGCAGATTGTCATAGACTTTCTCCGGAATCTTGCTCTCCAGGGTGTCCTTCCATTTGGGAGGAACATACCTCTCCGCCTGGCGAAGGAGCTTCGTCTCTTCCTTCGCGATTCGTTCCAGTTCCCGCTGGATTGGCATTTTTCTTGAATATAACATCTTTGATTCCCCCAATAAATCAATCTGTACAGCAGAACTTATGTTGAGTGCCAGATAAACATACTGTTATTTTTATCGGCTCACATGAGTTACTCTATAACAATCACTAACACTTTTAAGCTGTCATTGCTGCTATCATCTCTAACTGACACTGTATATATTCCGGATGACATGGTTTCAATCTTCACATATACACCTTTTATTGTCCTCAATTGTAATTTTATAGATCCTGAACTTAAACCCAGCCTGCTTTTGCTACATTTTATATCATCTGATGATGCTTCTACCTCACATGAATCATATTGTACCCCACTTACTGAGAAACCGCCCGACTCCCCTTTTTTTATGATCACAAAGCTTTTACTCGCATAAAAATTCTTTCGGCAACCTCCATACAAGCCTTCATACTCACTAAGCTCCTCATACGTTTTCTGCAATGCCTGATTGATATCCTGCTGATTTTTTAAGCTGACCTGAACCTCTTCATAGCTCTCCTGGAGCTTTTCATTTGCAGCCTGCATTTGTTCTGACTGATTCCGCAATTTAGTTTTTTCGTCTAAAAGCTGATTATAATCATTAATTTTCGATATCAGGGTACAGATAAATATCAATATCAAAAAGACAGATAAGAAGCTGATACATTTTAACCTGCGGATCTTCTTTTCACTGGATGAATATCTGCTTTTTAAGATTTCTTCATTGTCCTGCAGCATTTTATCTTTATCAGCCGCCTGCTTTTCTGCATCACGCAACTTTGCGTACAGGTTCTCTAAATTCTGATTCTGCTCATCTCTTTCTTTTTTCAGTCCGTCCCTCTCTCCGGCAAGATTCTTTACCATTGTTATAAGTTCCTGCTCATCCATTCCAAGGCGAACCTGGCCATTTGCTTCCTTCCCTCCGTTTGATTTTTCTTTTTCCTGATTCATTATGTATTTCCTTTCCTGAATCTTACAAAATCTGCTGTATTTCTGACAGACATCTGCTTACGCTTCCTGAAACGTTTTCTACAATCTGCCATTTCTCTTTATTTTCAGAATCCTCAATCAAATATTTACGTTCTTTCATTTCTTCCAGAACCATATGCCATCTTTCACGGTACTCTTTATTTAAAAGCTGCATAAAATTGTACAGTTCCTCATTCATCTGGTCATAATAATTCACCAGATACGTTTCTTCCCCCGTATCTTCTTCTACCGAACTTATAAAATGATCCAGCTTGCTTCGCAGTTCCTCCAACAGCTTTCTTCTGTCTTTTTCTAAAATATGTTCCTCTTTTTTCTCCTCCTGATGCTGTTTTTTCCATTCACTCAACATAGCCCGCCTTACGTCAGTGTGCTCAGTCTTTACACTTTCTGATTCTGATGGTCCTCCCTGTTCCTGCTGATCCTTATATGGTTCATCTGTAAGACATTTTTCCGCATGATGGTAAAATAAGGTTTTAGTCAATACATTCATTTCATCCAGCCTGAACTGCGCCATCGAATCAAAAATTTCTTTCAGTTCCTCCGCATCGTAGATTCCATCAAAGAGAATTCCTCCCAATTCTCTTAAAAATCCCGGTTCTGCAGGATTTAACGAGACATCCTTATCCTCCCGGATCTTCTCCAGATCAATCCTGAGACTGTTCACAAAATAGTCCGCCACCTGTTTTTTGTATTCTGCTGCTTTCTCCTGCTGTTTTTCCGAGGGGAGCGTAGCAATTTTTCTCACCGATTTCTTTAATAGCTTTATTCCTTCCAGTCTTGCATCTGCAATGTAATTATTTTCTTTGCAGGACATATCAACCATGTCCTTCAAGTTAATATGGATTCCCTCCTGCTCCTCTCCGTCCTTCAATCGCCTTACTATTTCCATTCGCTGCCTCAGAAAGGAGGATCCCGCCTCCTCATTTTTCCCTTCTTTCACGATCTCGAGCCTGTACTTTTTCAGATTCTCCCCCAGATCTCTCAGTCTGTCATTTACCATTCTATAAATATTATTCTGTGACAGCTTTTTAGGCGTATTGATATAGATATGGCTGAACAGTTCCTTTAATCTTCGTTCTTCCGCTGCCGCTTTCCTGCATAGGCTGTTCGACTCAGTTTCAAAACGTTCATCTATAAAGCCCAGTTTATCTGATATCTGCTCAAGAAACTCCCGCAGCATATCGTTTACTTCGCTTTCACTTCCGACATCTACTACCTTTCGATAGCGGATTCCTTTTTCTCCAAGCAGATCGTCCTCATTGCTTCCATAAGTTTTCTCCAGATCCTTCAGAAACATTACAAGGTGGCTTCTATCGTTTCCTTTGCCCTCGTTCTTTATATAATTTTGTACAAAGGCCATCCAGTATCTGGCTCCCTCAGAACTATGTTCCCGGAACAACTGCCGAAGCTTTTGCAGCAGTTCCTGTTCCGTAGCGTCAAGATCTGTTCTGTTTCGGCCAGATGAAATATAAATGACACCGTCACTTTCATTGTCTACGGCATTTTCCATTCTGCTGACCGTATCTGCATCCGGATCCCCGATCCCCACCGTATCCACCAGACGGATTCGGGCATCAATACCGGTGATATGTGTCTTGATGACTGCTTCTTTTACGGCAATATATCTGTGATATTCCTGAAAATTTTCTTTTGCGTTCCCATGTTTGGAGACAAATAGTTTTATTTCTTCCTGGTCTGATAATACATATCTGTATTTTCCATCTTCCCCCTGGTAAACTTCCAGTCCCTTCGACTTGAGATTTTCTGATTCTGATTCCGAGCCTCCAATATATGGACGCCATTCGCTTCTTTTCTCATTCTGTGTATATTCTTCCATCTTATTCAAAATCTTCTTAGAAGCCTGTCCTGCCTGTATTTCAGACAATTCCCCTTTATTTTTCTCCTTAATTTCTGTTGCCCTTTTATTCAAGATCTGAAATGGCTTCCTGATCTCTTCTGCTTCCAGATTATTAACCGCATTGATCTTCTCTGTCCATTCTGTTGTTGGAGAAATTCTATCCAGTTCATTTTTCAGGTTTTCTATCTCCCGATTGATGGTTTCAATCACTTCTGTCTCTGTCTTAAAGACAAAATGAGCTTCTGTCCTTCCTGTATCCTCAATATTTTCAATGACTGAGGTTACTCCGGTACAGGAATACCCGTCAAGTGAGGGTATACAATTATCATCCAGGCCGCTGGCCGACTGCAGGAACTTGCTTTTTCCTGCTCCGATTTTTCCAATGGCTACCAAGTCAATTGTCTTTCTTTTAAACCTTATTTCCAGCTTTTCAAGAGACGCAATTGCCTGATCATACGCTGTCAGGCATTTTTCAACAGCACTCCGGACGTCTTCCAGCTTCTCTGCCATTTCTTTACTGCCGCACATCCATTCCTGTTCTTCCGTATCCAGATTGGCAAACTTTTCAAACACCTTTTCTGACTGCATCAGAGCTTCTTTTTTTCTCTTCAATTCCTCTGCCTGCATTTTCTTTTGGCCTGCTTTCGCATTCCTCTTTTTAATGATTTCAGATAATGTGTCTTTTATATCGCTCATTGTTGTTCCTCCTACTTGTTATTATTGTCTCTTTACTATCAATTTTTCTCCTGACATATCTATCTCAAAAAACTGGTCTTCTCCCTGCCTCTGACAGATCAATATGACTTTCAGTCCATCGTCCTTTTCTTTGAGCAGATAGATTTTTTTAGAAATCTGGGGCTCTCCGATCTTGCATTTTTCTTTTGAACATGGAATTCCCGGTGCTTCTTCCCGAATCACTTCCAGATATTCAGAATCCGTTTTAAACAAAGCTTCTGCCGCTGCTATCTCTTCATCCTCCAGGATCCTCCGCTGATACCGGATTCCGTTTTTATCACTTATGCAGATATTACACCCTGAATCCACAACAGCAGTCTCCTGGCTTGCTTCCTCAGGTTTCTTACCATTCTCATTCAGCATCTCAAAATGACCTTTTGCGAAATCGCAGATTCCAAATAACTCTACCTTCTGCTGATATCTTTCAGGTAAGCTGGACACTCCCAGTTCCAAGATTTCACCGGAATCTGCCTTTGCGCGGACGAACAGGCCGCTGCCGACATATTGCTCCGGCACATGGATCTCCATCACATTTACCTCGTCCCCGACAGGACGCATGGAAGTCTGCAATGCATATCCTCCATCATCCGTATACAAAATCTCAAATTCCTGTTTCGGTATTGCCATAAGGAACTGATAGACATCTTCTGTTTCGGACACCTGGTCTGCGTGTAACAAAAGCTGAAACAGCCCTTTCTGGGCATACGCCCTGTCCTTTTTCTTCCTGCCGATATGATAGCGGAAATTCACCTTTGGCATATCGTCTATGATCTCAATATCCGAGGTCCCAGGCCTTGCCAGAAGCATCCCGAATACAACGCCGCTTTTTGCCGTTGGAATGCTTCGGGTCGGATGCTTCTCCTGTTCTTCCTTGTCGCTTTTCGTGGGAAGGCACAATTTCATGCAAAAATACTCCGAAAGCCCTTCTTTTTTTAATTCCTCTCTGAAACAATTTTGGACACGCTTTGCCCGGCTTGCATTCCCCGCCAGAAAAATGATACATTTCTTATCCGCAAGCTCTCTGTGAAATTCAAGCACTTCTTTATAATATTCAATAAAAAGCCGAATTCCTTCGATTACCTTTGCGCAGAAATATTCCTCAATCGTCTTCATATCCATCTGTAATACGATATTGACATTTCCGTCTCTATCCCGCTTTTGCTCCGCTTTTTCCCCGAATTTTGCCCGGATCCTATTGCCCTTTTCATCCTGAAGCCGAATGACCACGCCTTCTGTCCCGTTCATCCAGATTCCCCTCAAGTATGCAATCATACTGCATGTATTCGCCCGAGCCGCATTAGAATTACCAACGATCTGATATTCGTTTTGCTGTATACCATACAGAAACGGTTTTTCACATTTTATCTTCTTATCTTTTAAAAGGGTTCTGTTTTCCGGTCTGCTGAAAATATCAAATGCCAACGCCTCCAAAAGGTTCTCGCAGCCCATATTCGGGCTTCCGCCGTATTTTAGCCGGCTGTATACATCCTTTTCCCCTTTCTGCCGCATCATCCCAAAGCTAAAATCCAATGTTCCACCGCCGAAATCATATACGCTGTAAAAAATCCCCCCGGCTTCCAGTTCCTTTCTGCAAATTCCATCTGTTCCTTCGCTGCGGTAATCCTCTTCAAGATATCTGCTTACGGCACTTACAGCATACGCAGTTGCTTCATCGCACCAAGTCCTTACCTGAAATTTTTTCATCAATTCGGTGTCATTTCCAATCTGAGGAGGAAGGGATTTCCGAAGGCCTTTCTCAAAGCCTGAGCGTATCCATTCTCTGCTTTTTTCCGTATAAGTAGACGTATAGGACAGCAAATATCTCAAATAAACTTTTCCATGGTGCATGTTGTTAATATTTCTGCCAATGTAATACGCATAGATTTCAATTGGATTCAGCTTTTCTTCAGATGACCTGGAATCACCGCATGCCAGTGAAAACTCTTCTCCCTTGCTGTCAATCACCTCAAGTGTACTGCCGGGATTGTTTGCCCACTGTTTTAAATGATTGATATACTGGTACATCTGTGTATCCGTCCGTTCCACGGAATCCTCATAGTCTGACATGGCTGCCTGTGAAACAGATATATCCTCGAACTTTGTATCCGGCCTGAATTTTTCGCTTTTATAAGCCTCCATAAACTTACGGATATTCTGGAACTTTAATATCGTCGGATTCTCAAATTCAGCACTTTCTAATGCGCCTACCGGGATCATCGTGATATTTCCCCGATTATCCAAAATCGCTACCGTTGTGGACTTTGTGCCGAAATCAATGGCCACCTGCTCCACTCCTGACGCCGCGTCTTCCACCGGATTTTTTGCATACAGGCCGTCTACTTCATACCAGATTCCGCCTTTACCCTTTGCTTTTTCCCTGTCCAGATCAGCGAAGGGATACAGATCCCAGCTTCCTCTTGTCTTTTGAAAAATAGTATCATCATAAACAGGCAGATTTGCAGCAAAAAAATCTTTTTTACGATAAAATTCTTTTATTTGTTCCAATTTATTTTCATCATCCAGACTGATGACTGTTCCCGGTTCCGGCACCTCAGTTCCTGCTTTTGGGAATCCATAACGCTTTTCTATATATCTCGAAAGCTTCCTCCAGCTTTCATGATCCATGGTATAAGCCGCAGGTTTCATTCCTTCCCGGATCAGCCGGAATACAAGCTCATATAATGTGGAATCACTGTGAATCCCCCATCCGTTTTTTTCACAGCGGAATACTGCCGGAATCAGACAGCCAGACCTGTCTTTAGAGCCATAATAACATTGTGGATCCACGACCATAACATTAATGTCTTTAAAGTTCTGCCATCCTTTTTCTTCGGCTAAGCTTTGATATCTGTCTTCAAGAAAAAGTGTTTGGTACTCTTCTTTATGCAGTGCTTCTGCCGGAAAACGTGAAATTCTCAAGAAAACATCCTTTTCCTTATATTTCAAGAGTTCACGTGCAACACTCTCGGCACCTGCCTGAAATCCGAGATCTGAAAGCTTTGACAGATTCCCAAAAATCCCACAGATTCTTTGGTTATAGTAAAAAACAGTTTCCGTTTTCAGATCGATCAATTTTAGAAATCCTGCGTTCTTCTCCAGTTCCTTTTCCACCGCATATACCAGATCCGCAATTTTCTGCTCCCATTCTTCTTTTACATCATTTCCTGTCACGTCAGCGGGTGCCGGAACATATTTTACCTTTACAGACATCCTGATGTCCCCTTTCACATACTGATTTCTACAAATGCCTTACAGCCCTTGAAAACGGCTCCGCTGCCGTCTCTTACTCCCTGAAGCAAAACCTGTTTCACAACTCCAAAATTGCAGTCATCATTTTTCTTGTAATGTATATTTCCGCTATAATGATCCTCTTCATTTACATCCTGCCGCTGAAGCTGATCCTGTCCGTAATTTTGATTCAGAATCTCAATACAAAAATCAATGATATCATTCAGAAGTTCAATCCCCTCCGTATCCGTCCCGTCCCAAAGGATATTGCTTTCTCTCAGCTCTTCATAGATGTATTCCAGCCATTTTTCTTTTCCGCAGTTTCCAATAAATTCAAAGATATTGTTCCCCATTTGAATAAATGGCCGTTCTCCCTGACTTGTCCTTTCATGATAACGCTTATATAGGCTGTATGCCTTAGTAAGCCCGGTTTCTTCCATATCTTCACTTGTTCTCTTTTTCAGAGCTTGAATTTCATCGCTCAGTTCTTCATTTCTCTGCTTAAGCGCCTCCTGTTCACAAAATAGATTTTCATTTTTCTCTATTAAAATTTGTTTTTCATCTTTCAGTGCTATATTCTCATCCTCCAATTTTTGCTTCGATTTTCTATATTCTGAAAGCTCTGTCTCCAAATCCCTCTCTCTTTTGCTCCATTGTTCCAGATTCTGTCTATGTTCTTCAAAGCCATTTGTTATGCTCTTTCCAATCATTCCTATATCTGATGATAAGCGCGTCAGTTCCTTTTGAATTTCATCTTTTTCCTGCCGTTCCTCCTCGGATTGCCGTAGGATTCTCAAAATAAGCGCATCTTTTTCTCTGGTGCATTCTACCAGTGTTTCATTTATTTCTTTTAACTTTTTTAGAGAATCCCACTCCTCTTTCATCTTTTCCTCCAGGCAATCCATAAACACCAATCGTTCCGATCTTCCCATTCCAGTTCCTCCTACCTACTTTCTGAGTTTTTATCAATAACTGTCTAAACCTGTTTTTATTATATCATTTTCACACTATATCTACAACGTTTATTCGTCATTCATTTAAGTGCGTTCAATAAACTGTCAGCGAACTGTAACAAATTTTTCATTCTCAATTACCTCACTTTCTTTTTTTGATAAAATAATGGTATCATACACGTCTTTCTGAATCTTATAATTGTTTCCGCCTGTGCTTTCTTCCTCGTTCTTTCTTCGCTATCTCCAGATATTTCTTGAGCCATTTCTTTTTTCTCCAGCTTTTCGTTCCCCGGTAATCCCTGCGCATGTCTTCATAAGACAGATCATCAATGATCTTCCCCTTTGTATAAAAAATTTTATGATACAGCAGATACCCTTTTTCATCCCCCATTTCCGCCGCCTTATCCAAACACAGCCTTGCAAGTAACATATCTTTTTTACATATTTTTCCCTGAATAAAGATACATCCAAGTTTTCTGTACGCCGCACTGCTTCCGTTTAAAGCCCTCAACCACAGATTCCGTATTCTTTTCTCCACGCCGCATTCCTTCCCTTTCTTTTTGCTAAAAACCATGCATGTTTTCTTTTGATATATCTAAGATAACAGATGAAATGATAGAATTTTGTATTCTGTTTCCGGCGTTCATGGTTTGAATACTCCAAAATATAAATGCGGTCATATAACCGCATTTATATTGACAAACGACTATATCCGAGTATAATGTAAAGGTATAAGGAGGTGGCTGGGTGAGTAATCAGGCAAACACATCGGATATTGCGGCTTATCTTTCGGAGGTAAAGAGGCTACTGTCCGCAGGGAAATATGATTTTGTTCCGAGAAGGAAAAATATGCAGGCATTGGCGCAATATGGTCTTACAATCACTGATGCAAAGAATGAGATTTTAGGGCTGGTTGTTGGTGATTACTACAAAGATCCTAAGCAGGATCTGGATCCGAACCGTCCTGGGGATATATGGGAGTTTAAGAAAAATATTGATGGAATACCGTTTTATGTGAAGGTTAAGATTACACAAGAAAACGGTGAGGATATCCTTAAGTGTCTTGGCTTTCACGAGGATGATTTTGCTTGATGGAGGTGGCGTCGATGAGAAAATATTGTGATGAATGCAAAAAAGAAGTTGAGACAAAGATAATTACAAAGAGGGAAGCATACAATGTGTGCGGAGAGACCATCGAGGTCGATGCTCGGGTATTGGTATGTGCAAAGTGTGGAGAAGAGTTTTATTCAGAGGACCTGGATAGTGCCACATTAGTCCAGACATATAACGAATACCGTAGAAGGCACAAGCTTCTTCTCCCAGAAGAGATAAAAAAGATACGGGAACAGTATGGCCTTAGTCAGAGAAGCTTCGCCAAGTTATTGAACTGGGGTGACAAGACAATCTGCAGATATGAGAATGGGTCAATCCAGGATAAGGCTCATAATAGCCTGCTGCTTTTCCTACGCAGGCCAGAGAATATGAGGACATATCTTACAGAGAATGAGATTTTCCTTAATGCACGACAAAAGGATAAACTGCTTGCTGTTGTTGATAAGCTTGAGCAGAACGAAGAATATCGCGCGGGAAGAAGGTTCTTTCATCTTTTCTCTACGAAAGTGCCATGTGAAGAAAACGGATACAGGGCATTTGATTATGATAAGTTTTGTGCTATGGTTCTCTTTTTTGCACACAAAAGTTCAGAGCTGTTAAAGACAAAACTGATGAAACTTTTGAATTACTCTGATATGATCTTCTATAAGGAAAATGGGATATCAATATCTGGCGTGAGATATGCACATTTGCCGTATGGTCCAGTGCCAGAGAACTTTGACATACTTCTGGGCACTATGGCGGCAGAGCATATTGCTCATATTGAGGTATTCTACGATAACGGGTATGAAAAGCATCAGGTCATTCCGGAGGAAGATATGCCAGAAGGCATCCTCTCCGAAGATGAACTGGCAGTATTAGACCGGATATATCATAAGTTTGCAAACTTTGGTTCGGTGGATATCTCTAATTATTCACACAAGGAAACGGGATATACGGAAACAAAGACGGGTGAGATTATCTCTTATTCGTATGCAAAAGATATCGAGCTAAATGAATAAGGACGATTGATTTACAGCGGCCTCCGGTGATGAACCAGAAGCCGCTTTTTGATATATTAGCCTTTTCCCCTTATAACCTTGTGAAACGGCAGAATGGCCATAATGGGATGCCCTTGGGTATATCATACCCCAAGATACCATACCGGCACAAACGTCACATCCTGCCCGTCAAAAAGCAGGGTTGCCGTTGCCTCCTCCAGGCTGATCCTGATATTGTAATCTGTCATTTCTATATCCCATGTATCCGAATCGCCTTGCTTCCAAACGTTCCGTGCAATATCCTGAACCAGAGAAACGTATGTATCGATCTCATCCGAAGAAATCTCCGGTATCTGCAGATAGACACCGTAAGAAGCATCCTCAAGCTGATCTCCTGATTCCGGATAAGCGATGTTTCCGTCCTCTTCCTTAATAAAGGTTAAATACCTTGCTGTTTCCGGGTCGTACCAATCCGGCATGGGAAGAAATTCCGGAGTATTCTTCATGGGAAATGCCGATCTCATCCACTTTTCCACATCTCCCTTTTCTAATATCGCAGTCATATTGTGAAGGTCTGCCTTCATTTCCGCCAGTAATTCTACCTGGCTTAATGTAGCCTCTTCCACCTGATCCAGACATTTGTCCGCATTTTTTTCCAAATCGGTTTCATTGTCATTCCATTGCGGACCTTCCTTACAAAGTACAGGATATTTCTCCGGCAGTTTTTCCCAAAAAGCAGCCGCGTTCCTCTCATCATCTAATGTCACAAGCAGATAATTTGTCATAAGGCACTCATACTGGCACATATATGCAATATACTCCTTTTGGAGAGCAATTGCCTCCTGCATGAACTCGATATCCTTGGAAAGAAATACCCCGCCTTCCAGCATTTCTAATACCCGGCTTCTCACAAAGGTATGTTGGTCATCTACCTTTCCGGAAAGTGACTCAAATTCTATGGACTGAAAAGCGGTATCCGCGCCTGCCTTTGCCAAAGCGGCATATTCCTCATCAGAAAGATCTTCTTCGGACATCGACAGCTCACTCAGGAAGCGGGCAGACGCAATACACGCTGTTCTCGCTTTTACCAGATCCCCCCAGTCACCTGTGTCCAGAAATTTTTCCGCATAATCCAAAGCCCATAATTCGCTTGTGTACATCTCTTCCTGAACCTGCAGATAATCGGACCATACCTCCAGCAGATGTTCTAAGGCCTGCTCTTTTTCAGAATTTGAGCATGCGCTGAGCAGGAATCCATACACTGCCGCCGCCAAAATTAAGATCACTCTGCGCAATCGTTTTTTCATAATTCTCGATTCCTTTCGTTCTTATCTGATTTCTTCGCTCTTAATTGCTTTCTTCGTTCTTAATCGCTCTCTTCGCTCTTAATTGCTTTCTTCGTTCTTAATTGCTTTCTTCGCTCTTAATCGCTCTCTTCGTCCTTATTGATTTCTGCGATATATTTCTCCCTGAACTCTGATCTTACCGATATCCATCTATCCTTATATTCTTCCAAAAGTTCTTCTTTGGCATTTCCATCGGCCTTCTCTTCTATCCCGTTTGTGATCATATTTTGATTCGGATAATCTGTTTTCCCAGACAAATAGCGTGTGTATGCGTATTTCTCTTCCTCTAAGCCTTCTTCACCCATGATCTCTATTTCAGGTTCGATGAGTATTTTATAGCAGCACCCTGTAATCTCCGCTCCGCACGCAGCGATCTGGCGGAAATCCTCAACACAGCTTTTTCCGTACTTCTCCCACCGTTTTGGATCGGCCTTTAGCTGTTCTATGATCTCCATACATTTTTGATATTCCTTCGCCTGTTCGGCAGGAACAGAGACGAGCTTTTCAAAGGCATCGGTATCCAATGACTTTTCGGACCAGGGCATTGCTTTTCCTGAATCCAGAAGCGCCTCCTCAAACTTCTGCGCACGTTCTCCATAATCTTTGGAAGTGTCATCCAGGGTTCTCTGAAATCCAATACACACACGTTCATACTCACTCTCATTAAATTCCTCCTGCAGTAAACAGTCTGATACTTCGATCACGCTCTCATATTGTCTTGCCGAATTTGCGTAAGCAGTAAACGCGATATCTAAAACATTGGCCGCAATATTCTCATCATACTTCTTTACTCCCCGGGTTGTATGGGAAGATTGATATGGCAGATAGACCCAGTTCCAGGCAATTCCTGTAAATACGGCACAGCTTAGAACAGCAAGGCATATTCGGATCCTCTTCCTCCAGATAAACTTCCGTTCAAAAGTCTGGCATATCCCTGATAGATACTCTTCGATCAGCTGATGGACGATTCTGTATCTTCCATGTTCCTCACGGAGGAGAAGCCCAAGCCTTCTCCAGAGAACGCCATGAACCACCATCCCGTACCATTCCTCGGCGTTGTGGGCGTTGCCCCGAATATCAGACACATGCCCGATCCATTGCGGAAATACTGCCGTCATATCGCGCGTTGACAGCCGGCGGTAACATTTTTCAATCAACGGCAGCAGCTCCCTGTCGGAAAGCGCCGCTCCCTTTGCCTTTAGAAAATTTGCAATTTCCGGAAGGACATAATAAATCGCAGCCTCTGTAAGCCATTTTCTGGAAGCGTCGTCCGTAGTATCCCGGTTTTCTTTCTCCAGCATTCCCGACAAATATCTTGCAAGCAATTGCTGCCCTGGATTTTTCTCATGCAGATCGATCAATTGCTGCTTTTCCCCATCTAAAGCGGATTTTATAAAAATCGACAGCATCATCGGAGTCCGCAGCAGTTGGAATACTTCTTTATTTTCCGGCGGCAGAATACCATTTTGAGTAAGTATGGATGTCACTTCTGATTCTTCAAGCTGTCTGAGTAGGATTTCCGGAAAGTCCAGCCCTGTTACGGCACTGCGGCTGGTAAGCAATATTCTCAGTCCGAGCATCGCAGAAAGCTCCGATAGCTCTTTCATCAATAATGTCAGTTCGCCGACCGCTTCATTATATCCATCCAGCAGAAGCAAAACCTGCGGCCGTTCCCCCCAGCGTGTATGCAGCGGAGACGCGAACAGACGGAGCAGTTCATGTTTTGCGGTTTCCATGCTGTCTGTCTCGGATCGGAATCTCAGATTTTCCAAAATTTTATTCTTGATATAATCACTGCCGCTATGATTCCATCCATATAATGAAATGTAGATCACAGCAGGCTCCGCGCCTGAATACTGCGGGCTTTGCAGGTATGCCATGCGGAGAAGCGCAGTCGTTTTCCCCATGCCTCCGCCTCCGAGAAGGACGAAAGAATTTCCTTCTGGCGCGGCAACAGTCCGGAACAGGTCAGGCAGCGTGACAGCCGTACCATCCTCCTGCTGACCTGTGATGGGGTAGACCGCTTCTTCCTCACGGATATATTCCAAAGCAGGATTCGCCTTCACCATACCCGCCACACTGCTCCGGCCCATTTCCCAGAGAGCCCAATGCGTGATCCCCTTTCCCTCGATCCGATCCTGGAGCTCTTCCAGATCATGACGCATTGCAGATCCGTTTTTGTATCTGCGGCTGCTGGACGGCGCCAGGCCCCGCCGCAAAATATGCAGCAGCATACTGATCACTGTGTCGGGCATCCCCTTTAAGCATTTTGCGTCAGACAGATCCGGGACAGTCTGGCGGGTCATCTGGAGAACCGTCAGGGCATGCCCCGTAATGCATCGGTAAAATACGGCTGTCAGGGAATAAAGATCCGTGGCAAATCCGATATACGGAATCCGGCCCATCCTGATCTCCGGCGCCGTATATCCTTCCTTGGCGCTGTAATAAAGAGAGTTCCCGCTTTTGATCTCCTCCAACGTTTGTACACTGTTATAGTCGATCAGGCTGAGCCGCTCCTTCTTCCCGTCCCCGATCAAAAGAATATTATCCGGGCTGATATCCAGATGCAGATACCCGGACTCATGAAACGCCTCCAGGACATTCAGTACACCTGCCATTCTTCTGATATGAACGGTAAGAGGCGTTTTCTCCGCTCCCGGCATGGCCAGTTCTTTATCCAGGCTTCTTCCGCCTGAAAAGCCCATAACCGAATACATGGTATGGTGCAGCGAAAATGTATTGATATGAAAATCCAGTTCTCCCGGATGACTTCCCTGCAGCCGGATATGTACTTCATTTCCCCTGCTGAAGCTCATGCTGTGCAGACGCATGGTATCTTTTCCCTCTTCATCGAAACAGATATCGTCCTGCTCGTTCCGATAAACAGCGCCTTTGGGATGATACGGGAAAAGTTCTTTGATCAATACACGATGGCGCAGCTCCGGCTGCTGCTGATCCGGATAGGAGCCCAGATAAACAATGGCATTGGAGCCTTTTCCTACGAATGATTCCATTGTACATTGCATTCCGGGGAAAGCCAGACAAGTGCCTTCTGACAGTAATCTTCTTCTATCCATATTCCTCTCCATTTCCATTTAAAGAGTTGTCGCAAATGCTTTTCAAGTTCTTATCGAAACCTTGTGAAACGGCTGCATGGGCATAATGGGATGCCCTTGGGTATACAATATCATACTTATCAATATGGATTTGAAATCCATTTCCTCATTCGTTTTCTTCCTCTGTACGCTCGCCGAACATCTCCTTAAATACTCCCCGCATTCGGATATCCACATCAAACATATCCTCCACACAAATGCAGTACAGAATCAGCCAGTCAAACGGAGAGCGCGGATCCAACGGCGCAAAGCCGCACAATAGCAGCATGTCATTCAGACGGATATATAAATCCTCAAAAGCCTCATCCCTTGTCATGGCATCGTCCATATCCTCGTACCAGTACTCCGGGATTGTTTCGTCTTCCATGCCGTGATCTGTTTTGTTCTGAGGTTCTGTGCCGTCCTTTTCTCTGCTCTCCTCCGTCCAATAGTACTCCGGCAGTTCACTCCAGTCTCTGCCCTGGTCTGTTGCAAGAAACAGCAGGATCAAAACCTTGCGGGTCACATCTGTTTTTCTGGATTTCATTTTGGACAATGTTGTCTCATCCGGCCAGCTTGCACTGACACTTTCCTGAACCTTTGTGAACACAAACCGCTCTTCTGCGGAAAGATCACGATCCTTTTTCTTTCCGATCCGCTCTTTTTCTTTTGCATAAAGAATATTTTTTTCAAATAGATATTCTCTCAGGATATCACGCATTGTGAAATGTTTTTCTTTATGCCCTTCTTCCAGCAGCAAATTTTCTGACGGAGGATTTTCCAGCAGCTTCAGCCTGTCCATAAATTCCTGATAAGCGTGGTTATGGTATCTGCCAAGCCGGCCCGCCGCGTGCTCCAGATAGTCTGCCAGCTCCTCCTTGCTCTGCAGTGCGTCGATTTCTCTGCGGATAACAGGTGTAAAGCTGTCCTCTGCAGGTTCCCTGCCATCCTTTACGATCGAGATTTTTTTCATCATCTGCTCATTCAATTCCGAAGCTTCCTGATAGGACAGGCCATGCTGCAGCGCAAAAATGTATACGATCTCATCTGGATTTCGGTAATGCAGAGCTTCCTCTGAAACCATGGCAACAAACTGGTCGGCCTCTTCCATGGAAAGCTTTAAGATAAAACAAACTTCAATCGCATCCGGTTTTTTAATGGACTGGATGCTGCTGTTGTTCCCCAGCCAGCCTCTTACACGCCTTTCCACCGCGTCTTTTTTTCGGTTCGGATCATTTTCCAGGAGCCCCTGAACCAATGTTTTCCGTAATTCCTGCCCATGGCTGAATTTTTCTAACTTATCACGGAGAGTACGCATTTTTGCTTCCTTTTCCAGATATTGCACTGCGTCCTGAATTGTGAAAAGATTTGATCTTGCTGAATTGAAAAATTCCTTAGATATCGTTGTCATTTCTGATTCCATATATTTTCCTCACATGTTTTTCATTTTTTCCTCTGCATGGCAGGTCTTGCACCTGCCATAAAGGTAGATATGAAAGCTTGCTTTCATACTTATTGCGTGTTTTTTCCATATCCTTCCAGTATAGCTGTTTTGATTTTTGACTAAGCTAATCTGGATAAACGTCTTATGTATAGCGTTTAATATGGACTTCTCTTTTATAAATCCATTCGCTACAATCAAAGATGTATCATTCCTAAGTGTAAATCCACTGTTGCTTTTTCTGCATACCGGGGTATTCAAAATCAGCAGTCCTATAGAAAAAGAAAGAGGTCATTTATGAAAGAATTTAACGCTCTGGAACGAATCCAGGAACTCTGCCGGGAACGGAACTGGTCTTATTATCAGCTATCCAAAGTAACCGGCATTGCGTATTCTACATTAAGCACCATGTTCAATAAGCATAATATGCCTTCTCTCCCCACACTGCAGAGATTATGTGACGGGTTCGGCATTTCCATAACTGATTTTTTTGAACCGGACAGAAGCAGCAGTTCCCTGGCGCCTGACCAGGCAGAATGTCTTGCTCTTTTTACCGCGCTTTCTCCGGATGACAAAAAGCTTGCCCTTGCTTACTTGAAAGGACTGTCAAAGATCCTATAAATCATACCTTCTGTCGAACCCATTTCATTCAGGGGCAGTAACACACCTGTTATTTCAGCAATTCCAGCACCACGTAAGTCCTTCTCCCCAGATCCTCCTCCAGCGGCACCCGCCAGGTCTGGTCCTTGACCTCCTTCGGGAGGTTATAGAGATTGATCACTTCCAGCCCTTTACCCTCATAATACTTCTGCAGGTAGTCCTTTTCCGCATGCACGCTGCTGGACACGAAATAATTCTTGTGCATCCCTTCCTTGAACCGCATTTCCTGGGCAATATACTCGATCCAGCTTACAAAGGTTTTCAGATTGTAGTCATTCAGCGAATATCCCACGAACAGAAATACATGGTCGATCAGCAGGGATTTTAAAAAGACCTCCATCAGGCGGTGTGTCTCGGAATAATAGAGGTAGTCCTCCTCTTTGAAGACCAGCTTTTCTACCTGGTCAATATCCCCGTGCATCTTGATCAGGTATTGGTTCGCCGTGCCTTTGAGCAGTTCCCTGTCCTCGCGGATCACCTCGTAGTTGTCCGCGATCTGATCCAGCAGCTTGTCGTAGTTGGTGGTCACGAGATGCCTGGGGTTCAGGGATACGATCAGCTCATCCAGGATATTGGGCTTGGCGTCTATGCAGATCAGTTCCCGAAGAAGCTGGTAATAGTCGCTGTGGCCTTCGCTTTCATCTATACAGTAATAGTATTGCGGAATCCGTATGTATTCCTCCATTGCCAGCCGCTCTATGGATGGGTAGCCGATCCGCTCCGCAAATGTCTGTACCATCTGTCCCCAGGTCGGCAGCCCGGAATTTCTGGACACTCCGGCTCCGACGAAGATGACCAGCTTTTGTCTGGCAAGCGCCTGTTTTAAGTCCTTGATCCGTCGATAAAATTCGTCCATAGCACTCTTTGCCCCTTCCATTGATTCTGTAATATGTAGTATACCTTATATCAGCGGCTTTTAACACCCCATTTTTTCGGGATGCCGCACGCCAATAAAGAAAAAGGTTACTTTTACGGTCTATATTTTTTTGTAATATTCCACTTTTTAATCCCCCCAGGATGTGATATATTATTAAGCGGGTGCAATCCCCCTGATGAGCAAAGAGAAAAAAGCGAGGTTACAAGAGATGAAATATGATTTTACAACTATTATGGATCGAAATGGGAAAGACGCGATCGCGGTGGACGTGATCCCTTATAAAGATATGCAGGTCAAAGAGGGGTTCAGCCGGATCCCGATGTGGGTTGCGGATATGAATTTTCAGACTGTCCCGACCATACCGGAGGCGATCATCGAACGTACACGGCACACAGCATACGGATATTTTTTGCCCCGGGACGAATATTATGATTCCATCATCCGATGGCAGGAAACGCGCCACGGCGTGCAGGGGCTGACAAAGGAATGCATCGGCTATGAAAACGGCGTGCTCGGCGGTGTGCTCAGCGCCCTGAATGTCTTTTGTTCCAAAGGCGACAAGGTCCTGCTGCATTCCCCCACTTATATCGGTTTCACGGAAGCGCTGGAAAATAACGGATACCACATGGTGCTCAGCCCACTTGTAAAGGACAGCGAAGGCTGTTGGAGAATGGATTTTGAGGATATGGAACAGAAGCTGAAAGAGGAAAAAATCCATGCGGCCATCTTCTGCTCCCCTCACAATCCGACCGGGCGTGTCTGGGAACGCGAAGAGCTTATGCAGGCTATGGAGCTGTTCCGGAAATACGATGTAATGGTAACAGCGGATGAGATCTGGTCGGATATCATCCTGGCCGGCTCCCGGCATATCCCGACCCAGATGGTTTCTGAGGATGCCCGGATGCGCACTGCCGCCTTTTATGCCCCGTCAAAGACGTTCAACCTGGCCGGGCTGATCGGCAGCTACCATATTATCTATAATCCCTGGATCCGGGACAGGATCCGGAAGGAATCCTCCCTGTCACATTATAATTCCATGAATGTCCTTTCCATGCATGCGCTGATCGGGGCATATAAACCAGAAGGATACGAATGGGTTGACGAGCTGTGCCAGGTGCTGACGGAAAATGTGGATTATGCTTACCGTTTTATCCTGGAGCATTTTGACGGCGTGTCCGTGTCGAAGCCCCAGGGAACATACATGCTGTTTCTGGATTGTGAAGGCTGGTGCAAGAAGCACGGCCGGACCATCGATGAACTGCAGCGCGCGGGAGTGGAGGCCGGAGTCATCTGGCAGGACGGAAGGCCGTTTCACGGAGAATACGGGATCCGCCTCAACGTAGCGCTTCCCAAGGCACTGCTGACAGAGGCTATGGAAAGATTGGATAAGATGGTGTTTTGAGAACACTGCAAGGAGATCATAATGGAACAAATACACAATACCAACACCCTCGGAACACATTTCAGCAGACAGGCCCTGCAGAACGGGATACGGGACGGCGTTCCCATCGGACTGGGGTATTTTGCTGTTTCCTTTTCCCTCGGGATTGCCGCGAAGAACGCAGGGCTCACCCCATTCCAGGGCTTTCTGGCCAGCCTTTTGTGCAATGCTTCGGCCGGAGAATACGCAGGATTCACCCTGATCGCCGCGGGCGCCTCCTACCTGGAGCTGGCTATCGTCACCCTGATCGCCAACGCCAGATATCTGCTCATGAGCTGTGCTATGAGCCAGCGGCTGGATCCCGGCATGCCTGGATTCCACCGGCCGCTCATGGCATTTCATATTACGGACGAGCTGTTCGGCATCGCCATTGCGCGGCCCGGCTGTCTGAATCCATTTTACAGCTACGGAGCCGTGCTGGTGGCCGCTCCCTGCTGGGCCGTCGGAACCGCCCTGGGCGCCATCGCCGGAGGACTGCTCCCGCTGCGCCTGGTGAGCGCATTCAGTGTGGCCTTATACGGCATGTTCCTGGCAGTCATTATTCCGGCCGCAAGAAAGAGCAAGGTGATCGCAGGGCTCATTGCCATCTGTTTCGGGGCCAGTTATGGAGCGGCTCATCTGCCGGTCGTGTCCGAAGTGTCCGGCGGCACGCGGACAATCTTTCTGACCGTGGTGCTTTCGGCTGCCGCTGCAGTCCTGTTTCCAAAAGATGTGGAGGAGGAACATACCGATGCATAATATGTATATTTATCTCCTGATCATGGCCGGTGTATCCTATGCGATCCGGGTACTTCCCATGACCCTGATCCGCAAGCCGATCAAAAACAGGTTCATTCAGTCATTTTTATATTATGTTCCCTATGTGACGCTGGCTGTCATGACCTTTCCGGCCATCGTGGAAGCAACCCAGAGTCCCGTATCCGGCTATATTGCCCTTGCCGTAGGACTGATTGCCGCATGGCTGGGAGCCGACCTGTTCAAGACGGCCGTGCTGTGCTGCGCCGCTGTGCTTGCTGCCGAAATGTTTTTGCTTTGAAGCATTGCATACAAACAATGGAACTGCCCGGAAAATTTTGTTCTCCCTGCAGTTCCATTATTTATGCCCAAAGGCGTCCCGTTATGGCCATTCGGCTGTTTCACAAGGTATACCCAAGGGCATCCCGTTATGGCCATTCGGCTGTTTCACAAGGTATACTCACGGCCAATCTTATTTCCCAGAATCCAGATACCGCCCCAGCACCGATATGAATACATCCACATCGATCGGCTTCGCAATATGCGCCGTCATTCCGTTCTTCAATGCCGCCTCTTTATCTTCATCCATCGCATTGGCTGTCATGGCAATGATCGGCAGGTGGCGTACATCCTCCCTGGGCATGGCCCGGATTGCTCTGGTCGCCTCATAGCCGTCCATGATCGGCATCTGCACATCCATCAGGATGGCGTCATAGTATCCTTCTTCTGCCTTCTTCATCATCTCCACCGCATCCGATCCGTCCGGAGCCGTATCCACAATGAAACCGGTCTCTTCCAGGATCTCCTCCGCGATTTCACGGTTGAGCTCGTTATCCTCCACAAGCAGGATTCGCTTTCCGTCAAAATCAGCCTGCAGCCATGCGGCCTCTTCCTCGTCCTTTTCAATCAGGCGGTTTGCCACAAGAAGTACGGTCTTAAGATCAGACATAAAGAGCGGTTTTGCGCAAAATGCGCTGATTCCTGCTTCCTTCGCATCCTCCTCAATGTCCGACCAGTCATAAGCGGTCAGTATGATGATCGGAGCCTCATTCCCCACTGCGCTGCGGATCTTCCTGGCGGTCTCAATCCCGCTGGTCTCCGGCATCTGCCAGTCAATGATATAGGTATGGTAGGAATCTCCGTCGTCAAACGCGCTTTTTGCCCGGTACGCCGCTTCCCTTCCGGATGTGGTCCACTCCGCGCGCATCCCGATCTGCTGCAGCATCCTGCATACACTGGTGCAGGTGTCAAAATCATCATCCACCACAAGCGCGCGCTTGCCTACCAGCTCTTTGATCTTCTCCGCCTCTTTTTCCGTATTCTGCAGTCTCAGGCTGAGCTCCACCGTAAAGGTCGAGCCTTTGTCCTTTTCGCTCTCGACAGTGATCTTGCCGCCCATCATATCTACGATATTTTTCGTAATCGCCATACCCAGCCCGGTGCCCTGGATCCCGGTCTTGGTGGTACTGGATTCCCGTTCAAAGGGTTCAAATATATGCTCCACAAATTCCGGCGACATCCCAATGCCGTTGTCCTGGATGATAAAGACATACTCGCCGTATCCGCGCCGGTATGTGCTTTTCTGAATGATCCGGAAGTTGACGGTCCCTCCGGCCGGGGTGTACTTCACCGCATTGCTGATCAGGTTCACAAACATCTGGTTCAGCTTCAGCGAATCCGCAAATACATCCTCGTTGGCAATGTCGTAGGTATCAATAAACAGTTCCAGCTGCTTTGCTTTGACCTGGGGCTGGATGATATTGACCAGATTGTGCATCAGCTCGGAAATATTACACTCCTGCTCTTTGATCTGCACCTTGCCGCTCTCGATCCTGCTCATGTCCAGAATATCATTGATCAGGCTGAGCAGATGATTGCTGGATGAAAGCACCTTCTGCAGGCAGTCCTTCACCTGGTCCTTGTTGTCAATGTGGCTCACTGCAATGGTCGTAAACCCGATGATCGCGTTCATCGGTGTACGGATATCATGGGACATATTGGAAAGGAACGTGGTCTTCGCGTTGTTGGCATGCTGCGCCTCCAGCAGAGCATCCTGAAGGGCCTGCGTCTGTTCCATCTGCTTTTTCACCTGGCCCGTGATCTCCTTGGTCACAACCATGACCACGATATCTCCCGTATCATCATCCCATGTCATGATAAAGGACTGGCGTACACATATTTTTTCTCCGTCCAGGCTTTCGCTCCAGTACTCTACATTGATCTCCGTGTCGCCTTCTTCAAAGCATTTCTTTAAATAATCCGAATTCGCTGTTGCACAGTAATCCTCCATGGATTCCTCAGCGACAAACTGCTTCCACTTTTCAAACCATTCCGAAGCCCTGCAGGGCGCTTCCATTCCTACCCGCTCGAGCAGGGAAACGAGCTTGTCGTCCTTCATACAGACGATATCCCGCTCGATCGTATCGCGGGTCAGGTTGAAATCAAAGGTATAGATCGCTTTTGATGTGATCGCGATCCGGTACTGCCTTTCCTTGCGGTTCGCAAGAGAGATCCTGGCCTGGATCTTCAGCTCCCGCTCTTTTACGTCTGTAATATTCTGCCGGATAAACAGGGCTTTTTGGGCTCTGCCGTTCTTCCGCTCCAGACAGATCACATTCATGTGCTCCCATTCCGCATTGCCGTTTCTCTGCACGTGATACTCCAGACGCACATCTGTCTCATTTTCGCCCAGCATGTCCACAAGCGCCTTAACATTGAATATTTCCGCGAACTTCTCCCGGTCCTCCTCCTCGATCAGAAAGGTGGCTAAATACTCGCACAGATCCTCCACTCTTCCGTTGGGACCGATATCATCCCTCTCAGGCAGCGTTCCGGACAGATAATGATAGGTCTCTTTTTCAAAATCGATCATGACAAAACGGGCAAACAGCGTATTCACGCCCCCGATGACATAGCCCATCTCCCGGTTTTCTTTTTCCAGGCGCTTCTTTTCCTTCCTGGTCCGGGCCAGCAGCGTAATGATGTAAATGATAAACAATGTGATCAGGATCAGCTCCAGGATACTGCCTGTACGGTTCGCGTTATTCAGCATGGTCTGTGTCACGCTTTTCGGGAACATCTGCACAAGGACGTATTCGTTGCCCGGCAGGTTGATCACACAGATATTATCCGTCTTGCCGCCGTCGGGGCAGATATAAGCCCCTTCTCCGCCGAACTCGAATACATCTTCTATATGCCCCAATGTCTCATTAGATACGATCTGTAATTCTTCCAGAAGTTCAAATATATTCTCCGAATCATCCTCGCCGTCCGAGCTTGCGATCTTAGCCCCATCCCGCATGCAGAGGTACACATCTGCCTTTTCACCGAAATAGCTGGCGGAAAGCAGGTCATTCAGGTAGGAATTTGCCGAATAGATTCCTTCCAGTACGCCGATGATCTCTCCCCGAAACTGCAGAGGAGCGTAAAAGGTCACCACCGTCTCATCAAACAGACCGGAATGCATCTCGACGGACATGCCGGTCTGCCCGCCCATGCCCAGAAGATAATACTCCTTGCTCGATGTATCTGAAACCCTTCCGTCCGAAGTCACGCTGGTACCATTGGCATCCGTATAGATAAAGGAATCAAACAGAGAATTTCCTGTCATCCCCTTCAATGCTTCTACACTGACTGTTGGTTCGGTCAGTCCTTCCCCGAGGAAATAGGCATACGTACTGATCCGGTTGATCGCATTCTCAAATTCCTTCGAAATAGAGCGCGCCGTCTGCTGCGCCGAATCCTCCGCATAGTTCAGATTCTGCTTCTCAATACGCTTGCTGTTCTGCACCGTATACCACCAGAAGAGTATGATTATAGCTGCTAAAAGGAGCAGCACATAAATAAAACCCTGAAACGATCTCTTTTTTTGATTCATCAAGAAGCCCTCCGTAAATAAGCCAACAGTACTTGTATATTCTATCATATGTTTTTTATTCTTTCAATAAAATTGAGGAGGATGCAGATGAAAAAATGGCCGGCACAGATGTATCTGCACCAGCCATTTTTTCATCTTGCTCCTGTACTTCATCTAAAACTCAAACACCGCTACTCCGTAGGGCGGCAGCGGATATGCGAAGGAGTACTTCTGTCCGTCACATTCCTTTTTCACCGCCTTGTAGATCAGCGGCCGCGCCTCGCCTTTTCCGCCGTATCTCTCATCATCGCTGTTCAGGATCAGCTTGTACTGCTTGCCTCTGGGCACGCCGACCCGGTAGTCCTCCCGCTCCATCGGAGTGAAGTTGCACACGAACAGGAGGTTCTTTTTCTTATCCTTCGAGTACCTTACAAAGCTGAAAATGCTCCGGAAGATATCGTCCTTGTTGATCCATGCAAAGCCTTCTTCTTCCGTATCCATCTCATACAATGCTTTATTCTTCCGATACAGGTGCAGAAGCTCCTGTACCCAGTTCTGGATCTGCTGATGAGGCTGCTCTGCCAGAAGATACCAGTCAAGCTCCCGCTCCTCGCTCCACTCCCTGAGCTGCGCGAAATCCTGTCCCATGAAGAGCAGCTTCTTGCCCGGATGTCCCATCATAAACGCATAGGCAACCTTCAGGTTCGCGAACTTGTCAAATCCAAGCCCGGGCATCTTGTTCAGCATGGAACACTTCAGATGCACCACCTCGTCATGGGAAAGTACAAGGATATAATTCTCGCTGTACGCATATTCCATGGAAAATGTCATCATATAGTGCGCGTTCTTCCGAAACAGCGGATCCAGCTTCATATATTCCGTAAAATCGTGCATCCAGCCCATATTCCACTTGATGCTGAATCCCAGTCCGTCCTCCTCCGGCGCGCCGGTCACCTTCGGCCATGCCGTGGATTCCTCCGCGATCATCACTGCCCCGTGGTTGCGTCCCAGCACCACAGAATTCAGATGCTTAAAGAACTCGATCGCCTCCAGGTTCTCATTGCCGCCGTATTTATTCGCAACCCACTGTCCGTCCTGCTTGCCGTAATCCAGATACAGCATGGAAGCCACTGCATCCACACGCAGGCCGTCCACATGGTAATGTTCGATCCAGAATAACGCATTCGCGATCAGGAAATTCTCCACCTCGCTCTTGCCCAGGTCAAAGATCTTGGTTCCCCAGTCCGGATGCTCGCCGCGTCTGGGATCCGCATACTCAAATGTAGGGGTCCCGTCAAAGTCTGCCAGGCCGTGCGCGTCTCTCGGAAAATGCGCCGGTACCCAGTCCAGGATGACGCCGATCTTATTCTTATGCAGATAATTCACAAGAAATGCAAAGTCCTCCGGGCTTCCGTATCTTGAAGTCGGCGCATAATATCCTGTCACCTGGTATCCCCAGGAGCCGTCAAAGGGATGCTCCGCGATGCCCATCAGTTCCACATGGGTATATCCCATCTTCTTGACATAGTCTGCAACGGATACCGCAAAGTCACGGTACGTATAAAATCCTTCATCCTCCCGGCAGGGATGCCGCATCCAGGAGCCCATATGCACCTCGTAGACCGACATGGGGTTCTTCGTATTATCCCACTTTTTACGCGCTTCCATCCATGCATCATCGGACCAGTTAAAATGCGCAATATCCGCCACCCGGGAAGCATTCCCCGGACGGAGCTCGGAATAATTGGCAAAAGGATCTGCCTTGAAGAGCTTTTCTCCCTTCAAGGTCTCAATGCAGAACTTATACATGTCCCCTACCTTGGCGCCGGGGACAAACAGGGTATAGATCCCGGCCGGCTCCTGCCGCTCCATCTCATCGGCATCCACTTCCCAGTTGTTGAACTCGCCGACCACAGACACCTTTTCCGCATGGGGCGCCCACACCGCAAAGTACACCCCCTCCACTCCGTCTACCGTCACCTTATGAGCTCCCATCTTTTTATAGATCTCATAATGAGTGCCGTGTCCGAACAGGTACTGGTCCAGTTCCCCGATCTCATAAGGCTGCAGAGCCTTTTTCGGTTTTGCGGCTTTTGCCTTTCTGCTGTCTGCTGTTGTTTTACTGGTATCGTTTTTCTTCATAAGCCCACCTCGTCATTGCTTGTTTTTATTCCGTGCATTACATGTGGATAGGCCTATCGGTATCTCAATCGTTCACATCTTCCAGGCAAGCATGTGATACACGGGAATTTCATTAATCCCTATTATACTTTATATCTATCAAAATGAAAAGAGAAATATACCAGAAAATACAATTCCCTTCACCCGGCAAAAATTCGACCGCCGCTCAAAAAGGGAATGCCGTTTATACGATACCGAGCTCTCTGAAAATCGCCCACACATAAGGTGCGCCAAATACTCCAAGGCTTTTGGGGCCGGTAACCTCCCCCGGCCTGGCATGTATCTTATCCCACGCTTTTTCGACCGTAGCCCGTGTGATGGACTTGGACCTTCTGTCTATGAACAGTTCCCCGCCGATCACCTGGTATCGGAATTCCAGACCCTTGACCGTGTGAAATGTCTTTCCCTGATGTCTGACCAATTCTTCCCAAAGTTCTTCTCTCAGCATGCGCCACCCTGCCTCACTTTCTTGTTGCTTACAGCTCACGGCCGAACCGGCCGCAAGCCACAGCTTATTTATCCTGTTTGCCTCTCCAGATCCACAGGGCGATCACGATTCCCGTTATGTACAGGATATTCACCAGTACCGTAGGATTGTCCTTCAGCAAGGCCACGACTCCCACGATCGCCGACATGGAGATGGCAATCTGGAGCGTCGTAAATATCCTCTTTTCTTTGATCTCTTTTGCTTTTTGGAGCATCTCGCTCTTCTTCTGCTCCATCGTAAGGTATTCCATCAGATCTTCTTCGGGTATCCTGGACAGGATCCAGTCCTCCCTTGTGAAATCCTCCATATCCTTCCGCAGACGGAAAAAATCATTGGCCCGCTTCTTCGTCCGGTTCTGCCCGGATGCTTCCGTCCGCCCGCCGGACGATACTGTCTCGCTCACCGGCTCCGCGGCCGGCGGGTCGTAAAATGCGGGTCCCCTGACCGCATCTGCCGCAGGCTGTTGCGCCTCTTCCTGAATCTGATGGTTCACAGCCCCTTCCGTTCCTGCTTCCGCTGCTTTTGGCTCCCCCTGATGCAACTGATTCTCTGCCGCCAGCTTGACGGATTCCATGGCGATCACCGTCCCCATCTGCTCCGCCGTTTTCACCGGCTCCGATGGAGTCTGCGTCCCTTCCTGCACACGAATTACTTCCTCTGCCACAATTTGTCCCTCCTATTAATTACACATGCAACGGTTCAGAACAACAGACCACAGTTTTCATACTGCTGCCATTCTGGACCGTTGCTTACACATTTTATGATTCTCCTCGTTTATCATAACAAGTTTCGACAAAAAGTGCAAGGATTCCAGACGGTTCATTTCTTAAGGTTTTCTAATGGGTTTGCTGCCGCCCAGGGGGTGTGAACGGTCACTTCTGCTCTTAAAATGAAATCAGCCTTGTGAGCAGAGGGTTGCTCTCGTAGATCATTTTCAAAAAAATACTGCTGTCAATCATATCGAAGCAGACCTTCCCGATCGGCAGCGAATAGCAAACAGCGATCACCAGAAACAGCACCCATACAAACAAAAGAGCACCCAACGCACCGATCACCGCGCCGCCAAAATAATTGAACACCCCGAATATACGCATATCTCCCAGAATATCCACTGCAGCCATCAAAGCCTTCACGATCACGAACGCCAGGATAAAAGTCACTAAAAAGGATATTACATTCAGCATCATCCTGGATATATATGCGGCAATGTACTGTGGAAATGAGGACACATCCAGTTCTTCATAAATAGCGGTGTTATTATTTTCCAGCAAAAGCTCCTTTAAGAAATCCGGCATTGCGGACTCTTCAATTTCTTTGATCTGCTGATCCTTCGGGACATTTCCGAATATTTCGGCCAAATCATTTGTCGTAATGCCAAGACGCTTCCAGTCCAGGCTGGTAAGCTTTTCAATATCCTTCAGAGGGACATTCTGAAGCGGAGTTCCACTCAGGTCCTTATCCTTTAACGTCTCTGCCGATATCTCAGGAAGGAACGCCTGAACGATCTTTTCCTGGATCAGTTCATCCAGAGGCGTATATTGGGCCAGAGCGCTCCCCACATGGGGGGAAAGAAATGCAAATAACGCAGCAATGAGCACTGTGGATAAAAGGGAAATCCCGATCTTGACAAATCCGCGGACTGCCCCTGCCACAATGCCCACTAAAAATATTACTCCTACTATGATCAATAACCAGTTCTCCATCACTTTTCTCCTATCCGGCCAAATAAATGACCCGTAATTCATCCGTGCTCATCATCATGTACCGATTGATCCCTTCCATGGGGACCATCATCAGAATGTCGTCCTTGAGATCACCGTCAAACCGCGGCATTCCCATGCTTGTATAGATGCTGCATCTGGAGCCTTCGTATAGTATGATTTCATTTCCTTCCATATATACATTACTGAACTCCCCGGAAATTGCCCGGTTCATGATCTGCTTTCCCGATTTGCTGTACAGCCGGAGCTCATAACCGGATTTTTCCTCGTTCAGCAGAACGAAACCAATATACCGGCTGGTATGAAATGTGCTTCGGATCTCCCGGGACAGTTCCACTTCCGTTGTCTTTTCCGGTATCCTGCTCCCCTTTGATATCGCAAATGAATGGTCCCCGACCGCAACGGATGTGACCGCATCCATGAAAAAAATCTCCGGTATCACGGAATCTTCGTATTCTTCCATACTGACCTGGTGGTTCTCCCGGTCCGTCCCTTCCTCCACAAAATTATAGCCTGCGACCCGGGACTTTAATGTGCTGTTCTTCATGTCCAGGTAGGAGACGAGCAGCACTTTTCCGTCAGGAGACATCTCCAGGGCAACGGGGTAACCCATGCTTCCGGTCACGACCTGATTCTCGACCAGGATATTTCCGGTAGAATCATAGGTCACGATCATCGGAGAATTTTCATTTTTCAGGATCGCGCTCACGATCCCCTGGTTCGAAAGGGAAAACTTTTCAATCGGAAGATTGGTCTCGAACTCCCCTTTTAACCCCTTCTCCGTAAAGATCTGTATGGAATTGCCTCCGGTATCCGCAACTGCAAATGTCTGATCGTTCACTTCCACAGCCGGATTCTGAAACTGTCCGGGCTGGATCCAGAGCACTTCGTTCTGACGGCTCAGAAAGGTAACGCCGTTCCTGCCGTAACGGATGATCCCGTTCCGGAAGGGAGCATAGCGGTTGCTGTCCGAAGTCTCTCTTTGATAGGAAGCGGTCTGAGTCACCTTATGATACAGGTGGTTCGTAAGCAGCAGATATGTCCCCAGCAATACCATGGCCGCAAGAAATACGGTTGTAAGCAGCTTCCCCGGCCTGATCCGCCGGTGCCTTCGCTTTTTTTTCTTTGGTTTTTCCGGTTCCGGCGGCTCCATCAGCTTTAAGTTTGGATTTTTCTTTTGCGTCATCTTAGTTTGAATCCCTCTTATTGCATAATCAGTTCCTCAACTGCGGTTTTCAGTCACGTGTTATAGTATAACATCTTTTTATGGTAATAGCAATTTCTGACCAATATAAATTAAATTTCCGTCGGTCAGCCCGTTCATCCTGGAGATCGCGTCCACATGGGAAATGTCTCCGTACAGCTTCTGGCTGATGATCGCCAGGGTATCCCCCTGTTCCACGACGTAGATTCCATCGCTTCCGTTATTCTCGCCGGATCCGTCGCTCCCTTCCGGGGTACTCGCTGCCGCTGCGTCTCCGCCGGTGTCTGCTGCCGGCTCCTGAGGCGCTCCGCCGCCGGTTCCGGCATCTGCGGATGCAGCGCCTCCGTTCTGAACGTTTTCACCCGGCTGCGTCTGTCCCGCAGCCTGTCCGCCCTGTGCTGCCTGGTCTCCAATCTGAGCCTGTCCGTCTGCCGCTTCCTGGCTGCCGGCCTGTCCATCTGCTCCTCCCTGCGCTCCGGCTTGTCCCGCTGTGCTGTCCTGAACTCCAGCCTGCCCCGCAGCCTGTGTCCGGCCTCCTGCATCAGTCTGCCCTGCATTCTCGTCGGAGGAAGGATTGCCCACAGAGGTTACCTTACCGTCCGTCTGCTGAACCTGTCCGTCTTCTGACTTCGATGCGCCGGACAGATTTTCCAGTGTATTCTGGACCGATTTCATTTTATCAAAATTATTCATGGTCGCGACACCCATGATCACCACCAGAAGTACAAGACAGGTGCTCAGCGCATACATCATACGGTTGGAACGCTGCTTCATCATCAGCTCCTCCCGGGAACGCACGATGCTCCGGAAATCTTTGGCTGCCTGGTCTTCTACGGTCTCCGTAGGGCTTGCCCCGTTTTTCTTCCGGGTGGAGATCATGTAATTCTGCATGCATGGATTTTTTTCATAATATGTAAAATGCCCGCCGATCTCCATCAGATCATCCAGCTTGTGCACAAAATAGGCTTCTTCTTTTTCCCCCGGATCCTTCATGATAAAAACCGTATTTGTCTTGGGAAAGGATTTTTTATGAAGCTTGACCACACTGTCCTCCGCCGTTAGCGGAACCCCCGCGTGAGCCACGAACCACCCCAGCATTTCCCCGTCCTCAAAATATTGCTTGCAGTCCTCATAGGCATGCTTCCAGGTGTCCTCGTCCAGTACATATTCCGTACCGGAGAGCTTCAGCTCATGCATCTGGATCGCTCCGTAGATGTAAACATATTCCTCTTCCTCCGTACTCTGTATATCGCCCACCAGGAATGCTCCCACCGGAGACTCTCCTGCTTTATCGCATAGCTGTGAGAAAAATGTATCTACATAATCCTCCACGTAAATCTTCGGAGTATCACTTACATTGCCGATCTGGCGTACATTTTTGGGTATCTGTCTTTCCATCACACTCACCTCTGCTATTTTTTCCTAAAGCATAGCATAAGAAAAAAGCTGAATTTATCATTCCATGTCAGGTAAATTCGACAAAACCGACACGATACCAGCAGATGTTGTGCAGATGTACAGGCGTAAAACGAAATTGCAGTGAATTTTTTTCCTCAAAATGAAAAAGCCGCCGCATTGACTGCAGACAGCTTTTTCCTTTTCTATATTTTTAAAATTATTCAGAACAGCAACAGTATGAGGATGCTCTACTGGACTGATTCCTGCTCCCCTAGTGTAACCTCAACTGATTTTTCCGTATATTCTCCGTTATTCTCCGGAATCTGGATCGTCAGGCGAACGGTTTCCCCAACTGCATAATAGGTCAACTCCTTCTGGAGTGCAGTCATGCCATCCACACCGCTTTCATTGATTGCTGTAATGATATTGCCCTTTGTAATCCCGGCCCGGTCTGCGGCGCCGCCTTCGATCGTCTCATATACATAGACGCCGGCCGGCATATGATATCTCTGCGCGTTTTCCACATCGAAGCCTCTGATCCCCAGATAACCCTGGCTGCCTTCCGCAACCTTATACTTCGTCTTCTGGTTCATCAGGCTGTCAATAATATCGGACACATCGCTGATCGGGATCGCATATCCCATGCCTTCCACCGTGCTTCCGGAAAGCTTAGAGGAATTGATGCCGATCACTTCTCCTTTTATATTCAGCAGTGCGCCGCCGCTGTTTCCCTCATTGATGGCCGCGTCTGTCTGGATCATACCGATTCCCTGTTCGACAGTCTCGCCGGTAGACTGGTTTTTCGCGGTGGTCACACGGTCCAGGGCGCTGATCACGCCGGTCGTTACGGACTGTCCGTAGCCCAACGCGTTCCCAATGGCAATGGCTGGTTCCCCTACCTTAAGCTGTGTGGAATCCCCCAATGTAGCGACCGCGATATTCTTCATCGTTTCTGCCGGAATCTCATCCTTGCGTACTGCGATCACCGCCACGTCATGCTCCGGATTGCTGCCCTTGACATGTGCCTCCGCACTGGATTCGTCAGAAAACGTGACAGTCAGCGTCTCGCTGCTCTGGATCACGTGGTTGTTTGTCACGATCAAAAGCTCATCGTCTGTCTGGCTGATGATGATCCCTGTCCCCGCGCTCTGCATCTCATACTGCTGTATTCCGCCGAAAAAGTTCTGTACCTGCTGGACACTCAGGTTCGTAATCGATACGACCGACGGCATCACACTTTCTACAATAGAAGAAACGTCGGATGTCACGACCGAGGTCGATTTGGAGAGGGAGTCAGTCACCGGGGTTGCCGTTCTTGCTTCACTCTTTGCTGAGGAAGTGTTCTCCAACCCCAGGATCTTGCTCCCCAAAATATTGGAGGTCAGGAAGGTGGCGCTTGATACAACGCCGAACAGTAGTGCCAGGCCGATCACTGCAAGCGCCTTGGGCATCTTTTTCTTTGGCCTCTTTTCTCTGCCTGTATGTTCAGGCTGGCCATAATTATGATAAGTATTCTGGGAATTTTCCGGATTGTAATAATTGTATTGATTATCCATACCGCATCCTTCTTTCTCTTGTATCTTTATTTTTGTTGTTTCATTTTATACCGATATCATAGCCAGCCTTTGTGATAAAATTGTGTTCAATGTTTTAACAAAATTTGTTTTTTCGGAACAACTGCAGACAGTTCTGAAGCCTGCTGTTCCCCTGCCGCAACTCTCATCCATCAAAAAACAGGCCGGCAGATTTTCCTGCCAAAGCCTGTTTTTATCACTTTTTTTAATCCTTCTATAAAATGCTTCGCCCATCGGCCGAATCATAAAATATCAGATTTTATTTTTTCATATATGCTGTCCGCATCCAGTCCATATTTTTTCACAAGCTCTACAGCCGGTCCGGACTCTCCGTAAGTATCGTTGATCCCGATCTTTAATACCTTCGTAGGCGCCTGCGCGGACAGTACATCGCACACTGCGCTTCCCAGCCCGCCGATCACGGAATGCTCCTCCACGGTCACGACTTTTCCGGTCTCCTTCGCTGCAGCAACCACCAGCTCTTCGTCCAGCGGCTTGATGGTGTGGATGTTGATCACCTTTGCCTCAATCCCGTCTGCAGCCAGCTTCTCTGCCGCTTCCAGGCAGTTTGCCACAGGAAGTCCGGTGGCGATGATGGTCAGGTCTTTACCTTCCCGCAGGACTACGCCCTTGCCCAGTTCAAAATGGTAATCCGGACGGTCATTGATCACCGGTACAGCCAGTCTTCCGAAACGCAGGTAAACCGGACCCTGATGCTCGTATGCCGCCTTTACTGCTGCTTTTGCCTCCACGTCGTCGGACGGATTGATGACCACCATCCCCGGGATCGTCCGCATCAGCGCGATGTCCTCGTTGCACTGGTGGCTTGCCCCGTCTTCCCCTACGGAGATTCCCGCATGGGTGGCTCCGATCTTCACGTTCAGCTTCGGATATCCCACGGAGTTGCGCACCTGCTCAAACGCGCGCCCTGCCGCGAACATGGCAAAGGAGCTTGCGAACGGAACCTTTCCGGTGGTGGAAAGTCCTGCCGCCACGCCGATCATGTTGCACTCTGCGATCCCGCAGTCAATATGGCGCTCCGGAAACGCCTTTTTAAATACGCCTGTCTTGGTTGCTGCCGCCAGGTCCGCGTCCAGAACCACAACGTCTTCATGTTCTTTTCCCAGCTCGGCCAAAGCATTGCCATAGCTTTCTCTTGTTGCGATCTTCTTTCCATCTGACATTATGCTTCACCTGCCTTCCTCAAATCTTCCATTGCCACTGCATACTGCTCGTCGTTGGGAGCCGCGCCGTGCCAGCCCACCTGATTTTCCATAAAGGAAACCCCCTTGCCCTTCAGGGTCTTCGCGATGATCGCGGTAGGCATTCCCTTCGTCGCGCGTGCCTCTTTGAAGGCTGCGTCGATCTGGTCAAAATCATTTCCGTCGATGTTGATCACATGGAAATTGAATGCCTCAAATTTCTTGTCGATGGGGTATGGGGAATTGACCTCCGTGATCGGCCCGTCAATCTGCAGGTTGTTGTTGTCCACGATCACCACCAGGTTGTCCAGCTTCCGGAAGCCCGCCAGCATGGCTGCCTCCCAGACCTGTCCTTCCTGGATCTCGCCGTCTCCGAGAAGAGTATACACTCTGTAGGAATCCCCGGAAAGCTTACCGCCGATGGCCATGCCTACTGCCGCGGAGATCCCCTGTCCCAGAGAGCCTGAGGACATGTCTACGCCCGGAATGTGCTTCATATCCGGATGTCCCTGGAGATAGGAACCGGTATGGCGCAGTGTCTTTAAGTCCTCCACCGGAAAATATCCCCGGTTCGCCAGTGTGGAATATAAGCCCGGCGCCGTGTGCCCTTTGGAAAGCACGAAACGGTCGCGATCCGGTTTTTTCGGATCCTTGGGGTCGATGTTCATCTCTTCAAAATATAAGTAGGTGTAGATATCCGCCGCAGATAAGGATCCGCCCGGATGTCCGGATTTTGCGCTGTGCACTGCGGTCACGATCCCCTTGCGGATCTCGTTGGCAGTCTTCATTAATTCTTGCTTGTTCATCTGAAACTCTCCTTTACTCACCGAATACTGCCTTGTAGTCTGCCTGGAATTTTGCGATTCCCGCATCGGTCAGCGGATGATGTGTCATCTGCTCGATCACGCTGTAAGGAACGGTCGCGATGTCCGCGCCTGCAAGCGCGCAGTCGGTTACATGGATGGTGTTGCGCACGCTGGCCGCGATGATCTCTGTCTCAATGCCTGCAACATCAAACATCTGCGCGATCTCTGCGATCAGATCTGTGCCGCGTACAGAGATGTCGTCCAGTCTTCCCAGGAACGGAGATACATAAGTCGCGCCTGCACGAGCCGCAAGCAGCGCCTGATTTGCCGTGAAGATCAGTGTCACATTGGTCTTGATCCCTTCGGAGGTCAGCACCTTGCATGCTTTCAGTCCTTCTGCCGTCATCGGGATCTTGACTACCATATTGGGATGGATCTTGGCGATCTCTCTTCCTTCCCTGATCATTCCTTCCGCGTCTACTGTGGTGGCCTTGACCTCTCCGCTGATAGGTCCGTCAACGATGGAAGCGATCTCCGCAATGACCTCTTCGAATACCCGTCCTTCCTTTGCGATCAGGGATGGATTCGTCGTAACACCGCAGATAACCCCCATGTCATTTGCCTTCTTGATATCCTCTACCTTGGCTGTGTCAATAAAAAGTTTCATGATCCGTTCCTCCTTGGAATTTGTGTTTTTTTGCTGTGGTTGATATGTTTCATTTCCTGATATAGATTATAAACAACAAAAGAAAAACGGTCAATAGCAACCGTTTTTATAAATAATTCCAGTTATTAATATTTTAAATTTATTAATTGACATTTTTTAATAGAACAAAAAATATTTTTAGAATATTTTATTTTCCCTCTTGGTTTATCGCATTTTGCGTCTGTTTATCAATAATAATCCGCCCTGTTTATTATTAATAATTTATGCAAGTTGATTTATTTTTCTCAGGCGAATCTGCCATCTGTCGTTTATGATCGCGAAGCAGATGGATCCCCAATCTGCTGTTTGCTGTCCCGTGTCCGCCGTCTCGTATTCACTGCCTCGGATAGGACGTCGTCCCCCGGATCACAAGCCTTGGCTCATATTCCACATGATAGATGCTGACCGGCTCCATATCCGAATATCTGCGGTCATGGGTCTTGATCTTTTTCATAATGATATCGCAGGCATCCCGCCCTTTGTATATGACAAAATGCTCAATGGTCGTCAGGGAGACCTTTTTCATCTTCGCGAACAGCGTATTGTCGCACCCCATCACCGACATATCCCCCGGCACCTTATATTTCTCATCGTGCAGGGCGTCCAGGATCCCGAACGCGATCATATCATTGAGCCCTACGATAGCGGTCAGTTCCTGATGCTCTAAGAGCAGCTCCCGGGTCAGATCGTATCCGATCCGATATTCCGAATCAATGCCGGGAATATCCTTGTCAATGGATTCATTTGCCGCCTTGATCACCACATGGTCTCCTAAGCCCGCTTCCTGAAATTCCTTCTGAAATCCTTCCACCCGCTTGGAACGCTGCTTCTGCCGCACGGTCAGGGGCGGGGCAATATAAGCCACGTCCCGGTGCCCCAGATCCAACAGATGCCTCGCCATGATCCGTCCCAGCTTGGAATTGTCCAGCTCCACCGCGTCCACGTCCAGCTTTTCATTCTGGTTGTTGATCACCGCAAAAGGAATCTTCCGGGACAATTCTTCTACCATCTCCATATAGCACCTGCTTGGGTTGCAGGTATAGACCACGCCCTGAGGGTTCAGGGACGGAAGCATTTTCAGATAGCGTTCCTCCAGCTCCAGACTGCGCTGGGTATTGCACACAAACAGGCCGTATCCTTGCTCCGTGGCTCGGGACTCGATTCCCTGCAGGAGCATGACATAATACGGGTTGGTCAGCGTGGGGCAGAACACCACCAGCAGCTTTTCCCTTCTGCCCTCCTTGCGGGTCCTCCGTTTCGGAAGCTCATACCCCAGCTCCTGAGCGGCTTCCTCCACCTTTCGGATGACCTCTCTGGAAAAGGATACGTTATATTTTTTATTCAATACCATAGAAACCGTGGCCTGAGACACTCCGGCCCGCCTGGCCACATCGGAAGAGGTTGCCTTTTTCCTGCTCATAGCTCCGTCCGTCCTTCCAACGCCCGCAAAAGCGTCACCTCATCAATATATTCCAGATCGCCGCCTACCGGAACGCCGCTGGCGATCCTGCTCACCTTGATGCCCACAGGTTTGATCAGCTTGCTGATATACATCGCCGTTGTCTCCCCTTCCAGGCTGGAATTGGTTGCGATGATGACCTCATCCACGTCGCCCCGCAGCCGTTCCATCAGTTCTTTTAATCGGATATCTCCCGGCCCGATGCCGAGCATGGGGGAGATGGCTCCGTGCAGGACATGATAGACACCCTCGTATTTCCCTGTCTTTTCGTAAGCTGCCAGGTCCCGGGGCGTCTCCACAACCATGATGGTCTTCTGATCCCGGGAAGGGTTCTTGCAGATCGGGCAGACCTCCTGGTCTGTCAGGGTGCAGCACTGGGCGCAGTAGCAGACATTCTGCCGGGCGTCCACCATGGTCTTTGCCAGATTTTTCACCTGTTCCTCCGGCATGTTGATCACATGAAATGCCAGCCGCTGGGCGGATTTTGTCCCGATGCCCGGCAGGCTGGAAAATGCCTGGATCAGCTGGTTGATTTGCTTGCTATAATATTCCATATATCTTCATCTGCCTGTAAACAGCATCCTTCCTATTAGAATCCTCTGCATGAACGCAGTTTGCTGTTCCTCAGAACATCCCCGGGATGCCCCCGCCCATGCCGCCGGTCAGCTTTGACATGGCCGCGCCGGACTCTTCCTCTACCTTGCGCAGCGCTTCATTGACCGCCGCCACGATCAGATCCTCCAGCATCTCGATATCATCCGGATCTACAACCTCTTCGTCCAGCTTCACTTTCAGCACTTCCCGCTTTCCGGAAATGGTCACTTCCACCGCGCCGCCTCCGGCCGTTGCCGTAAACTCCTTGGATTCCATTTCCTTTGCCTGTTCTTCCATCTGACGCTGCATCTTCTGTGCCTGCTTCATCAGATTCGCCATATTGCCAGGCATGCCTCCGCCTGGAAATCCTCCTCTTTTCGCCATATCTAATTATCCTCCACTATGATATCCATATTGATTTTCTCTTTGATCTTTTCCAGATCGATAAAGGTATCTTCGAAACGGCGTCCCTCTTCCATCTCCCGGACTTCCACCTCGACTTTTTTTCCGATCCGCTGTTCAATCTTCTCTTCCAGCTCTTTTTTATGCTCCTCTGTCCCCACGATGGACGCGCCCAGGCCGTCGGGAAGCACCACCATCAATCGGTTCTCCCCGCCCAGGCTCAATCGTGCCTTTTTGAGGTAGGTGCTGACCGGGGCTGATACTTCCTCCGCAATGGAACGGAAATTTTTCACCACTTCCTGCACATCCTCCGGAATTGCCAGAGGAACCTCCTGCTTCGCAGCCGCACCCGTTCCGCTTCCCGAACCAGCCGGATCACCGCCCGAACCTCCTGGAAAGCCGCCTGGATCACTGCCCTCCGGATAGCCTCCCGGATACATCCCCTCCGGGTATCCTCCCGGGTACATCCCGGCCGGAACTGCCGCCTGTGCGGCGGCCAGCCCTTTCTCCAGCTTTTCCTCCAATGCGCGGATCCGATCCAGCAGGCTGTCTGTCTTCACTTCCATGGACGGAGTGCACAGCTTGATCAACGTCACCTCCAGAAGCACTCGTTTCTGCGTCGCGTACCGGAGCTGCTCCGTCAGCTCCGAAAAAATCCGGATATACCGCAGCAGCACATCCGCCTCGATCATCTCCGCCTCTTCCTTTAACTGCGCCAGGTTCTCTGTGGAAACATCCAGGACGTCCTCGGGCATGTCGGAAGTCTTGACCAGAAGGAGATTTCTCAGATACCAGGTAAAATCCACGGAAAGCTGCAAAAGCTCCCGGCCCTGCATCACCAGTTCCTCCACCGTATCCAGCACGGCCGGCACATTTCTACGGATGATATTGCGCAGAAGCCTGCTGAACACATCGGTGTCCACCGCCCCAAGCACCTCCAGTACGTTATCATAGGTCAGCTTCTGCCCCAGATAAAATGCGATGCACTGATCCAGAAGGCTTAAGGCGTCGCGCATGGAGCCGTCCGCTGCCTTGGCGATATAACGGATGGCCTTTTCTTCCACCTCCACCTGCTCTGCCTCCATCAGCTCGTTCAGCCGGTCCGAGATCGTATCGATGGAAATTCTTCTGAAATCATAATGCTGGCACCGGGACATGATGGTCACCGGGATCTTGTGGACCTCCGTCGTCGCCAGGATAAAGATCACGTACTCCGGCGGCTCCTCCAACGTTTTCAAAAGCGCGTTGAAAGCCCCCGAAGACAACATATGCACCTCGTCGATGATGTAGACCTTGTACCGCCCTTCGGTGGGCCGGTAGGTCACCTCTTCCTTGATCTCCCGGATATTGTCCACGCCGTTGTTAGACGCCGCGTCGATCTCGATCACGTTCATGGATGTGCCCGCCGCAATGGACCGGCACATCGCACACTCTCCGCAGGGGCTTCCGTCCACCGGATGCTCGCAGTTCACCGCCCTGGCAAATATCTTCGCCGCCGTGGTCTTTCCCGTCCCGCGGGTCCCGCAGAACAGATATGCATGTCCGATACGGTTTGCCTTGATCTGGTTCTGTAATGTAGTAACAATATGCTCCTGCCCCTTTACATCTCCAAATTCGGAAGGCCGGAATTTTCTGTATAATGCCGTATATGACATGACTTACACCTCATCTGCAGCTTTCGGATCTGTATCACTTACTTTTCTACAGCTCCTTATTTTTCTTTCTTTGATTTCTTGCTTTTCTCTTTTTTGTCCTTCTTGGCTTTCTTCTCTTTTTTCTCTTTCTTTGTGTCCGCCTCTGTGACCCGGACATCGTCAGCAGCCGCGGTTTCCTCCGCAGGCTCGTCCCCTTCTCTGTCTCCGAAGCTGATGCCCACCATCCTTGCTTCCTTGATCAGGCTGCATTTGGGATCTACGAACTTGAGCTTGCCTGCCACTTCCTCCAGCGGAACCATCACAGTCTCGCCGTTTTTCATGCCTACCATATAGCCGTACTGGCCGTTGAGGATCATATCCGCCGCCTTGGCACCGACTCTGGAAGAGAATACCCGGTCATAGGGAACCGGAGAGCCGCCCCGCTGGGTATGTCCCGGAACCGTGATACGCACTTCTTTTCCGGTAGCTTTCTCGATCTGCTCCGCCAGCTCATAAGCGATGGAAGGATATTTCCTGCTTGCCAGCTTTTCCTTGTATTCCTTCTTGGACAGCTTCGCGTCCTCCTTAGAGATCGCACCTTCCGCCACTGCCAGTATGGTAAATGATTTTCCGGCCGCAGACCTTCCCTGGATCACGTCCGCGATCACGTCAATGTCATATGGGATCTCCGGGATCAGTACAATATCCGCCCCGCCTGCGATTCCGGCGTGGAGAGTAACATGTCCCACCTTATGTCCCATGACTTCAATGATAAATACCCGGCTGTGTGAGGTCGCCGTAGTGTGGATCCTGTCAATGGTATCTGTCGCTACGTCCACCGCGCTCTGGAAACCGAAGGTCATCTCTGTCCCCCACAGGTCGTTGTCAATGGTCTTGGGCAGCGTGATCACGTTCAGGCCTTCCTCCCGCAGCATATTGGCGGTCTTGTGAGTGCCGTTTCCGCCCAGGATCACCAGGCAGTCCAGGCTCAGCTTATGGTACGTATGCTTCATAGCCTCCACCTTGTCCAGTCCGTTCTCATCCGGCACGCGCATCAGCTTGAACGGCTGTCTGGAGGTTCCCAGGATCGTGCCTCCCCGTGTCAGGATTCCGGAGAAATCTCTGGAAGTGAGCATTTTAAAATCGGAATAGATCAACCCTTTGTAGCCATCCTGGAATCCGTAGATCTCCACGTCATCCCTTGCGGAAAAAATTCCCTTTACCACGCCCCGCATTGCCGCATTCAATGCCTGGCAGTCGCCGCCGCTTGTCAACATACCAATCCGTAACATATCCTTTTTCTCCTCCTTGATCTGTAATAATGTCTGGCTGCTGTGAACAGCAGTGAACCCGGCCCCGCTTTACGGCAAGAGGCCGGATCCAATACTGTCTCCGGCATTTCCTGTATAGTATCATAACACAAACGGCAAAAAAATCAAATAACCGAATCGCTAAAAATTACAGTTTACTCCGCCTTACAGGATGCTCATATTTTCCTTAAAGATCAATAATTTATCCCCTGCCTTGATCTTATCGCTCTCCAATCCGTTCATTTCCTGGATGCTCTCCTTCGTGGTCATATATTTTTTCGCAAGATCCCACAGGTCGTCACCGTTCTTGACAATATAGCCCACGATCCCCGGCCGCTTCTCCATTTCCTCCATGGATAAAGGCTCCGGCTCCACACCGGTGATCACCTGCATGAACACCGGCTTGCGCATAAAGGTGTCAAATGCCAGCACAGCTTTCACTTCCACGGCCTCGCTGCCCGCCAGGTTCACCGAGAGCTGCTCCACATGATAGGCCAGGTTATAGCGCGCGTCCTTCGTGATGCCCGGGCATTCCAGCAGCCAGCTGAACGGCACCATGCCCTGCCAGCTTCCGAAAGGCATCTCATCGTCCGCTCGCAGATACAGGAAGGACAGGTGCAGGATCCCTTCGATCTGGATTCCCTCGTCGATCTGTTCCATATGTTCCATCTGCACCGTACCTTCGCTGTGGCAAATCTGCAGCACATCATCTTTCAGCTCCGGCAGGGAAAGCCGCTCCGAAACCTTGCATTTGGAGTGGTTCTGGATCAGAAGCTCTTCATAGACTGCCTCCCGGGTGTCGAACCGGCAGTTCTGCTCCAGGGAATACAGGTCCTCCAAAAGTTCTAACTCCTCCTCCTGGTAAATGTTCATCCGCAGGACCAGAGTTCCTTCGATCCCCAGGATCCGCATCTCCCCGTCCTCATCCAGCCGGACATCCATCAGGGTATCATCCAGGGAATTTTGCACGTGGTAATACATTTCCTCGGTCACTCCGGCGCACTCGATCCGTCCTTCATAGGGAACGCTGGCCTCCAGCCAGTCGGTTTTCCCTTCATCGGAAAGGTACATGCAGAATACCAGCAGTTCCCCGCTCAGCCGCAGTTCATCCTGACCCATGCGGATCTCCAGCTTCCGGCTGCTGATATTGCTGAGCAGAACCTGGCCCACACTCTCCTTGGTGCCCGGCAGGGCGATCTCCTCTTTGATACGGTATGTATCCTTTTTCGTGGTATGGAGCTCCAGCAGGTTGACCCGACGTTTTTTCTTATACACCTGGATCGGCGCCTCCACGTCGATGACTGTAGCTTCGTCTTCCAGCTTCTCCCGGCCGATCTCCATTTCCACCATGGCGCGGATGCTCAACTTCCTGGAATGTACCAGGGTGGATGTAAATTCCACCCGGATATTCTGGATGAAATACTCCGTCATCTCCCCGCCGTCCATGTAGACCATCTCCTCGAAGGGAAGCTTTCCCTCCAGCGCCGCGGGCTGCGGTTCCGCTGAATCCGTCATATATAAGATCTGGTAATACAGCTTTCCTGAGATCCGCAGATAGTTCTCGGTGAGCCGGATCTCCTCCACCTTCGCTGACGCGGTTCCCTGGATGATCTGCTTCACATCATCCTTTGTGTCCGGAACATTTAAGTCCTCGTCCAGATAGAACTGGTCAAAGGTCCGTTTGCCCTCCTGCGTATAATGTACCTGTTTCTGAATCAATTCCATATTGCTGCCCCTCCGCCTTTCGTTATTGTCTTGTTTTCGAAAATCCCGGGATATGCCCGGACTGTCTTTCGCCGTTACAGGACACATCTTGGCCAGGCATGCCCTGCCGCCTTTTTGCACTTCCCGTCCTTTCGGATCAGCTGTCAAATACCACGGTCTTATCAATCGCGTCCAGCATCACGACCACATAGGGAAATGTGGTGACCTCCTTTGTCTCTTCACCTTTTTCCGGCCCCAGCAGGTTGGTATGGAAGTAAATGGCGTTGGAGGTTTCGTAGAGCCCCTCCACCTCCACACTGTAGCCCGTTTTCAGCTGCGCGCCGTACCCTTCCGCAATATAGAGCCTCCCCTGGTCGGTATAAGTCAGCCTGAACGGCAGGTCCTGATGCTGCAGGATCTGCTCCTGAAATTCCTCCGGCACATCCTCCTTACTCATCACGGTAAATTCCAGATCCCGCAGCTTTTCTGTTTTCTGCGGCCTTGACACGCAGCCTGTGAGCATGAAAACCAATAAGAAGCCTGCCGCCAGACAGCCCGGGAGGATCCCCCGCTTATGCTTCATAATACAGCCCCCGCATCTATTCTCTCTATAGCATATTGGAAAAAGCTCCTGTTTATTCTTCATCTTATGAAAATTCGTTACAATTCCATTGTCTGCACCTGCAGTTTTTGTTATAATATAGAAACGGCAGTGTGGAAAAACTGCTGCCGGCCGCCGTTTTTACGGCGGGAGACTTAGAAAGATTTTGAACATGAAAGAGGTTGTGCCTATGATACGTTTTATATGTGTTTCCGTATTACTTATTTTGTATCTTATACTCTCCAATACCCTATTATTTTTCGAATGGCTGATCGGCAGATTCAACCGCGAGGCGCGGGACTACAGTTCCCTGCGCATTGTCCAGTGGGGCTTTAAGGTCATTCTGGGGATCACCGGAGTTCAGGCCACGGTCATCGGGGAGGAGAATATTCCGGATGAGCCGGTTTTGTTCGTAGCCAACCACCGCAGCTTTTTTGACATCCTGCTGACCTATTCCCGATGCAAAAGGCTGACCGGCTATGTGGCGAAAAAAGAGATGGAAAAGATCCCGCTGCTCTCCACATGGATGCGTTTTGTATACTGCCTGTTCCTGGACCGGGAAAATCCGCGTGAGGGCTTAAAGACGATCCTGCAGGCCATCGAGCAGATCCAGAACGGCATCTCCATCTGTATCTTCCCGGAAGGGACACGCAACAGCGGAGAGGAACTGAGCATGCTTCCATTTAAGGACGGCGCGTTTAAGATCGCTACCAGGACCAACTGCGCCATCGTGCCCATTTCCATGAACAACACCAGCGCCATCTTCGAGAACCAGCTTCCGAAGATCAAAAAGGTGCATGTGGTGATCGAGTACGGAAAGCCCATCTATCCGAATGATCTGGAAAAGGACCAGAAACGGCATATCGGGCCGTATGTACAGGAGATCATCCAGTCCACGATCCGTAAAAACGCGGAACTGGTATAAAAACGGCTCCCTGTGGTATGACAGGCCGTGCGTGCATCAGCGCGCCGCAAAAGTTTTATCAATCCGAAAAAAGGAGACTATGTATGAGAACACAAAATCTGACCCTGCTCACCGATCTGTATGAACTGACCATGATGCAGGGCTATTATGAGACACAGGAAAATGAAACCGTCGTATTCGACGTATTTTTCCGGGAAAACCCGGACAAAGGCGGTTATTCCGTCATGGCAGGCTTAGAGCAGGTCATAGAATATATCAAGAACCTGAATTTTTCTTATGATGATGTGGATTATTTCCGGAAGCTGGGCATTTTCAGCGAGGATTTCCTGCAGTACTTAAGCGGCTTTCATTTCAGCGGGAGCATCTACGCCATTCCCGAGGGTACGGTCATTTTCCCAAAGGAACCGCTGCTCAAGGTCATCGCGCCGATCATGGAGGCCCAGCTTGTGGAGACGGCGATCCTGAATATTATCAACCACCAGAGCCTGATCGCCACCAAGGCTTCCCGGGTCGTTTACGCGGCTCAGGGAGACGGTATCATGGAATTCGGGCTGCGCAGGGCCCAGGGGCCGGATGCCGGGCTTTACGGCGCAAGGGCGGCTGTGATCGGCGGCTGCGTGGGCACCTCCAACGTGCTGGCCGGGCAGATGTTCGACGTTCCGATCATGGGGACCCATGCCCACAGCTGGATCATGAGTTTCAAGGATGAATACACGGCATTCAAGGAATACGCGAAATTGTACCCCGATGCCTGTACTCTGCTGGTAGATACCTACGACACGCTGAAATCCGGCGTTCCCAATGCCATCCGGGTATTCCGGGAGATGCGGGAGAAGGGGATCCATCCTAAGTCCTACGGCATCCGCCTGGACAGCGGCGACCTGGCTTATCTGTCCAAGCAGGCACGCAAGATGCTGGACGAGGCGGGATTTCCCGATGCGGTCATCGCGGCTTCTAACGACCTGGATGAGATGCTGATCCATGACCTGAAGATGCAGGGAGCCAAGATCACCTCCTGGGGTGTGGGAACCAACCTGATCACCTCCAAGGGCTGCCCGTCCTTCGGCGGTGTATACAAGCTGGCGGCTATCCAGGGCGCGGACGGAAAATTTGCCCCCAAGATCAAAATTTCCGAAAATACAGAAAAGATCACCAATCCAGGCAATAAAACCATTTTCCGTGTATATGATAAAGAGACCGGAAAGATCCGTGCGGATCTGATCTGCTTTGCAGACGAGACCTTTGACCCGGAGCAGGACCTGCTGCTCTTTGATCCCAACGCGACCTGGAAGAAGACCCGCCTGCCGGGCGGAAGCTACCGGATGACAGAGATCTTAAAGCCCATCTTCATCAATGGAGAATGCGTATACCAGTCGCCTTCTGTCATGGAGATCGCCGCTTACTGCCGCCAGGAAAAGGAAACGCTCTGGGACGAGACAAAGCGTCTGTTCTTCCCCCACCGGGTATATGTAGATCTGTCTCAGAGGTTATATGACACGAAGGAACAGCTGCTGAATGAGATGAGCAAATCATAGATTGCTCCGGACGGCTGTAAATAGAATGTGAACGTGCCGCATGTAATGTGCGGCATGTGATCTGTTAATCAATTAAAGAGAGGTATCATTTATGAAAATTATTGTACTGGCCGGCGGCTTATGCTCCGAGCGTGATGTTTCCCTTGTATCGGGTGCCGGGATCTGCCGCACACTGCTGGAAAAAGGCCACGATGCATTTCTTCTGGATGTATTTATGGGGCTTCCTTATGAAAAGAACCGGCTGGAGGAGGTCTTCACCCTGCCCGACCACGGCCTGCATATCGCGGACCGGATCCGCACCGAGGCGCCGGATCTGGCGGCCGTCAAAGCTTCCCGTCCGGATCAGTCGGACTCCTTTTTAGGCCCCAATGTGATCGAATTGTGCCGCATGGCGGATATCACATTTTTAGGGCTTCACGGCGGAGAAGGGGAAAACGGAAAGCTACAGGCCACCTTTGACCTGCTGGGCATCCGGTATACCGGGCCGGATTCCCTGGGATGCGCGATCGCCATGGATAAGGGGATCACAAAGCACATTTTCCAGGAGACCGGCGTCAGCACCCCTAAGGGTGTCTGCATTCATAAGAATAAGAACAAAAAGGCGCTCCCGGATCTGGGGCTGTCCCTTCCCGTGGTCGTCAAGCCCTGCTCCGGCGGCTCCAGCATCGGCGTCTACATCACCCATACCCAGGAAGAATATGACCATGCCCTGGCCGCTTCCTTTCAGACGGAAGACGAGGTGGTCATTGAGGAATACATCAAGGGCCGGGAGTTCGCCTGCGGCATTCTGGACGGAAAGGCGCTGCCGCCGATCGAGATCATCCCGAAGACGGGATTTTTTGACTATGCCAATAAATATCAGGCCGGTGCGACTGAGGAAATCTGCCCTGCCAATATCAGTGAAGAGATTTCCCTGCGCATGCAGGATCTGGCTGTACGCGCCTTCCACGTCCTGAAGCTGAATGTCTACAGCCGTGCGGATTTTCTGCTGGACGAGGCGGGGAAGCTCTACTGTCTGGAGGTCAACACCCTGCCGGGCATGACCGAGGCAAGCCTCCTGCCCAAGGAAGCCAAAGCCGCAGGGATGGAGTATGGTGACCTCTGTGAATGGATCATCCAAAAATCTCTGGAAGAGCGTTACGCGGCGGAAAGGACGGTAAATCCATGAAGCATATGACGTTAACTGAGATTGCCAAAGCCTGCCGCGGAACCTATCACGGGGACGGCCTGCTTGCCGCGCAGGAAGTATCTTCTGTCACCATCGACAGCCGGAAGGTGCAGAGGGGCAGTCTGTTCATCGCCATCAAAGGGGCACGGGTGGACGGGCACGACCTGATCCCGCAGACGATCAAAGCGGGAGCCTTATGCGCCCTTTCGGAAAAGGATCTGGGAGAGGCAGCTTTTCCCTATATCCGCGTGGATTCCTGCAGACAGGCGCTGAAAGACGTGGCGGAGCACTACCGTCGTTCCCTAGACGTCAAGGTGGTGGGCATCTCCGGCAGTGTGGGAAAGACCAGTACAAAGGAAATGATCGCTTCCGTACTGTCGCAGAAGTACTGTGTGCTGAAAACGGAAGGGAATTTCAACAATGAGGTGGGCCTGCCGCTGACCGTATTCAATCTGCGGGAGGAGCACGAGGTCGCGGTCCTGGAAATGGGGATCAGCGATTTTGGAGAGATGACGCGTCTTGCCAGGATTGCAAGGCCGGATATCTGCGTTATTACCAATATCGGCTGCGCGCACTTAGAACAGCTCAAGGACCGGGACGGCATCCTGAAAGCCAAGACGGAGATGCTCGCCTTCATGAATCCGGAAGGACACATCGTATTCAACGGGGATGACGACAAGCTGAATCCATTTCTTCCGGAAAATGGACTCAAGCCCGTCTATTTCGGCTTGGGTGAGCACTGCAGCTTCCGGGCAGAGCATGTGGAAGATCAGGGACTTCGCGGAACCGACGCGGAATTTGTCACGCCGGATTCCCGTTTTACCGCACATATCTCTATTCCCGGCAGCCACATGGTCCACAACGCCATGGCGGGGACAGCGGTTGGACGGATCCTGGGGCTGACGGATGAGGAGATCCGGACGGGGATCGAAGCCCTGGTTCCTCTTGCGGGACGCAATCATCTGATCGAGACAGAAAGATTCACCATCATTGACGACTGTTATAACGCCAATCCCGCTTCCATGAAAGCCTCCCTGGATGTACTGGCGAAGGCCGATACCAGAACCGTGGCAATCCTTGGGGATATGGGCGAGCTGGGCGAGAACTGGAAGGCGCTTCACCAGGAGGTCGGCCGTTACGCCGCGGAGCTTGGAATCCATGTCCTGGTCTGTATCGGGGAGATGGCGGGAGAGATTGCGGAAGGTGCCCGGAAAGTCTGTAAGACGCAGACATCCGCCGTCGGGGATTCCGTATCAAAATCTGCCGCGGCTTCGGATACTGAGGGCACTGCTGTCTTTCATTATCAGACAAAAGCTGATTTTCTTGCAGACGCAGGCGCCTTGTTAAAGGCCGGGGATTCCATACTGGTCAAGGCCTCCCATATGATGGGATTTCCGGAGATTGTAGAATACCTGGAGAGTACACATTAAAAAAACGCATAACAGGAACTGTAAAGAATAACAGATGTTGTCTGGAAACACTGTTTTTTACAGTTCCTGCTTTATTTCTAAATTTCTATGACAGTCCGGCGTCCGGCTCTTTTTGCTTCTGAGGAAGCTGTGCCAGGATGATCGCGGCAAATACAAGTATGCATCCCAACAGCTCTTTCGCTGAAAGGCGCTCATGGAGTACCAGCCATCCGGTCAGCACGGCGAATACGGATTCCAGGCTCATCAACAGAGACGCCACCGTGGGGTTTAAGTGCTTCTGTGTGATGATCTGAAGCGTATAGGCCACACCGCTGGAAAGGACGCCCGCATATGCAAGCGGCTGCCATGCCTGAAGGATCTGTATGAGCTGCGGATGTTCAAACAAAAGCATGGGAAACAAGCTGATGCATCCGCATACAAAAAACTGGATGCAGGATAACCGGATGCCGTCCACTTTGGGGGAAAAATAATCCACAGCCAGAATATGCAGGGAAAAAACCAGCGCGCACAGAAGAACCATAAAATCTCCGTAAGAGATAGAAAATCCTTCCTTAATACAAAGCAGATACATGCCGATTACTGCAAGAGCCACTCCGATCCACGTTTTGCTCCCCACCTTTTTACCCAGAAATATTCCGAGGACAGGTACGATCAGTATATATAAAGCCGTAATAAAGCCTGCTTTTCCCGCAGACGTATATTGTATTCCAATCTGCTGCAGGGACGTAGATACTGTCAGGATGACTCCGCAGCATACGCCGCCAGTCAGCAGGACTTTGTTATTCTCCGCCTTTTCTTCCGCTTCACACCCTGCATCGCATCGTTCCGCTGATATCCGGCCGCTTGCATACGCCGCCCCGGCCTCTTCGGTCTTTTGCTTTTTCTGCCGGTCCATGAACCAGATCACAGGAAGCAGCACCAGGCTTCCCATGAAGCTTCGCACGCAGTTAAAGGAAAACGGCCCCAGGTAGTCCATTCCCACGCTCTGGGCCACAAATGCGCTTCCCCAGATCAGAGCTGCCAGCATCAGCAGAAGATTATATTTCAGGTTATGATTCATCTTACATTTCCTCCCAAGTAATTTTCTCAGTTCTCGATCAGTTTTTTCCGCTTCCAGTTCCCCGTCCGATACCACAGGAATGAAATTGCAAAGTTTACAAACCACCCCAGCGGCACCGCATACCAGACAAACTGGATCCCGAACAGCGGGGAACAGAGCTGTGCCACCGATACCCGCAGTCCCAGATTGACCAGGTTCGCGATCATATATACCTTTACGTCTCCGGCTCCGCGCAGGATTCCATCCGTTATCGCTTTAAAACCAAGGAAGGAGAAAAACCATCCGGTAAACCTCAGATATGCCGTCCCGGTTGAAAACGCGACCGGAGATTCCGATGCTTTTACAAACATGGAAACGATCGGGCCGTAAAACAGCTGTGAGAGCAGGATGATCCCCGCGCCGAAACCAATTACAATCTTGAATGCCGCGCGGTAGCCTTCCCCCACCCGATCCTGATTCCCGGCGCCCAGGTTCTGTGCGGTAAATGTAGACATGGCATTCCCGGTCGCGATCATAGGCACCACACACACCGATTCCAGACGCATTCCGGCTGAATACCCGGCTACTGCTGAGGATCCGAACTGGTTCACCGCGGACTGGGTCAGCAGCATTCCAATGCTGACGATAGATTGCTGTATGATGGAAGGAACCGCGATCCGAACCCCGCTGGAAAACATGGCGGAGTCAAACTTTTCCACCTTGCCTTCTGTTTCATATTGCTTCAGGATCCGCATCAGGATACCGAAGGAGATCACGGAAGAGATGCCCTGTGCGATCACGGTCGCAATGGCAACTCCCGCCACACCCAGCTTCAGTACCGCCACCATCCACAGATCCAGCACCACATTTAAGATCGAGGAAAAGATCAGAAGCATCAGCGGGATCTGAGACTTTCCCAGGGCATTGAAGTTTGCGGATAGTATATTGTACATAAACATGAACGGCAGCCCTGCAAAATAGATCTGCAGATACAGAACCGCATCTCCAAATATATTTTCCGGAGTCTTCAAGGCATGCAGGATCGCCGGATTCACGAAAAAGCCCAGCAATGCCATCAGCACGCTGAAAATTCCGAACGCGATCAGAAACGTGTAGATCGAGGTCTTCATCTCTCGATATTTTTTTGCCCCCAGATATTGGCTTGCAAGAACCGAAGCCCCCATTCCGCTGCCGATCGCCACCATGATAAACACTGTCGTAAAGGAATATGACGCCCCCACGGCTGCCAGCGCGTTCTCCCCCACGAGGTTTCCGACGATCACGGAGTCCGCCATATTATAGAACTGCTGAAACAGATTACCAATGATCATCGGCAACGCAAAAAGCAGCATGGAACGCCCCGGCTTCCCATTGATCAAATCCAGCTTCATCTGATCTTCCCCTTTCCTATTCACACATCCAGCCCATTATATAATTTTTTTATCAACGTGTAAATTGTTTTTATTGTTTTTCGCCAAAAAAGAGAATGTCCGCGCCGAAGCATCAGACATTCCCTTATGTACCTTATCATTATATTTCCGCTTATGCAGTTGCCCTGAAGAGCACCTCACGCTCTACAGTGTATCCTCCCGGCGTACATATCCCGGTTTCTCAGGCGGCGCGATCACTTCTTTTGCATGTATGATCTTGGCGCGCTTATCCACAACCTGATTCTCAATGTGGGCATTTTCTCCGATCAGCGCTCCCGGAAGGATCACGCTGTTTTTCACAACCGCTCCCTTCTTGATCACGCATCCGCGTCCGATCACGGAATTTTCCACGGTTCCTTCGATCAGGCATCCATTGGAAACAACCGAATACTTCACGCTGCTGTCCTCGAAATACTGTGTCGGGCAGGAATCATTGGTACGTGTATAGATCGGCCAGTCCTCGTCAAAGAGACTCGCTGCCGTCTTGCTGTCGATCAGGGACAGGTTCGCGTCATAATAGCTCTTGAAATCTGTGATCGTCGCGAAATATCCGCGGTGCGCAACTCCCCGGATGTCCAACTCTTCACATTCCTTGTTGACAATCTGTGACAGCGTATACATGGAGGAGAGCTTTCTCGCCTTTTTCACCAGCTCTATAAAGAGATCCTTCTTCATCACATAGGTATCCATGGAGATGTTCCTGTTCTTCGCGGTTCCCCGGTTCTTTTCGATGGAAAGGACGCCCTTCTGCTTATTCAGGTTCAGCAGATCGCAATTGAGATACATCTCCTTCGCATTGTCCACGGAATGATACAGCATCGTAATATCCGCTTCGGATTCGATATGTGTCTGGAGCAGCGTATCAAAGTTCTGTGTGAACACCATGAAGTTCGGCGTGATGATCACGTACTGCTCATGCATTCTCTCGATACAGTCTATATTCTCATAAAACGCGGCAATATCCGTATTGTAAATGTCATTCTCGGAGCTGTTCTTGGAAAACAGTACCTGCAGCTTGCCCCGCTTGGAATTGATGCTGTAATGACGTCCTGTTCCCAGATGATCGATCAGGGAACGTGGTTTTCTCCTGACAAAGACCTTGATCTGTTCAATGTCACTGTTGCTGAAATTGGAAATCGGGAAATCGATCACGCGATATCTTCCCAGGAATGAGAACGCCCCGATCGTGCGATGGTTCTCAAGCCCTTCAACCCATATATGATTACCGGATGTATTCACAATACCAAATGCTTTTGCCATATTATTCAACCCCCTTTACTCGCTTTGCGACCAATTCAATATGTTCACTGTCCGCACTTCCTACGACAGCCTCTTTTCCGATCTTCACTCCGTCCGCTACAAGCGCCCTTGTAACCTTTGCGCCTTCTTCTACTACTACGCCCGGCATGAGCACGCTGTCAATGATCTTTGCGCCGGCGCCTACTTTCGCGCCGGTAAACAATACCGAATTCTTCACTTCGCCCTCGATCACACAGCCCTGTGTGATAAAGGCACGCTTAATGTCCGCGTCTGCGCCTACATAATGAGGCAGGGTTGTAACATCTTCTGTATAAATTTTCCAGGTCGGGTCACTTAAATCGAGTTCATTCTTTTTATCCAGAAGATCCATATTCGCTTCCCACAGGGAATCGATCGTTCCTACATCCTTCCAGTAGCCCTTGAACTTGTATGCCATAAGCCTCTTTCCGTCGTTCAGAAGAGTAGGAATGATGTCCTTACCGAAATCGTGATTCGAATCCGGATTCTTCATATCGGCAACCAGGAGCTTACGAAGCTGCTTCCAGTCGAAGATATAGATACCCATGGAAGCAAGGTTACTCTTTGGCTTTTCCGGCTTCTCCTCAAATTCATAAATAACGCCGTCTTCATTGGCATTCATAATACCAAACCGGCTGGCTTCCCGCATAGGTACTTCAATTACGGCGATGGTAGCATCCGCCTTATTTTCCTTATGGTAGTCCAACATTTTAGAATAGTTCATCTTATAGATATGGTCTCCGGAAAGCACCAGAAGATATTCCGGATTATATGTATCGATGAAATCAATATTCTGGGAGATCGCGTCCGCAGTACCGCGGTATACATCCAGATTCGCGTCTGCTTTCTCACGCGGCGGCAGAACATAGACCCCGCTGCCCTTTGCGTCAAGCCCCCAGCGTCGTCCCATTGATACATAACTGTTCAGTAATACTGACTCATACTGGGTCAGCACACCAACTACGTCAATTCCACTGTTCGCGCAGTTACTGAGCGGAAAATCTACGATGCGGTATTTTCCGCCATATGCAACGGCTGGCTTGGCAACTTTATTGGTCAGATCGTGCAGCCGCGACCCTCGGCCGCCGGCTAAAATCATTGCTACCATATTATTTTGCTTCATAATGAACCCTCTCTTTCATGGATAAATAGTAACTGCTTTCTATTATACAATCAATTCGATATTTTTTCTACAATTTCATGCAAAAAATACCTTAAAATATAGAAAAATTTGGTTCTTCTGCTTGCAGGATGCTAAAAGCACTGATATCCTTTATTACAGACGGCCGTTTTTCCATGAATTTGTAAAATATATCTGTAAATACTATACTATTGCAGTCCAATTTTTTGAATCTTATCAGCCAGATACTTTTATGAGAAAAGGAGATTTTTATTATGATCAGAATTTTCCGAATATCCCCTTCTTTTCCGTACCGCGTTCAAACTTTTTTCCGGATCTGCGGTATGCTGATGCTTTTTTCCGAGATCTGGAAGCAGACCTGTCTGACCTTTTTTCTGAATCATGGTTCCTATGACTGGAGGTATTTTCCGTTCCAGCTCTGCAGCATCCCCATGTATGTTCTGCTGGTTCTTCCGTATACAAAAAGCCCCTTTTTGCGCCGTACCTTCCTGACCTTCCTCATGACCTTCGGATTGCTGGGAGGGATTGCTGTCTTTGCGGATACCAGCGGCCTCCATTACCCACTCCCTGCGCTGACGTTTCATTCCTATGCGTGGCATGTGCTCCTGATCGTGATTGGAATCCTGGCTGCTTTCGCTTATAGTTCGGAAGGATACGCCGCCCCTTGGCCTGTTTCTCCCTGCCCGCGGGATTTTACACGCGCTGCCCTTTTCTATCTGGCCTGCTGCGCCGTTGCCGCCGGGATCAACCGGATCTGCGGCCGCTTTGGAATCATCAACATGTTTTATATCAATCCGGCATACCACATGGAACAGATCATATTCTATGATCTGGTTCCTCTGCTGGGCAACCTTACCGTAATCTTTCTCTACATCGGCATGACCATCCTGGGAGCCGGACTTCTGTTTCTTCTGTGGAAGCTGCTCCTGCCCCGGTATGCTGCTATATGCCGTTCTCATCCTTCCGGAACAGGTCGTCCCGTGTGATATTGTTGAGCCACTTTCCGCTGCGGTAATGCCGGAGTACCCATGGCCATTTTACAAATTCATCGGTACACAGCAGAAAATAAACCCACATCACAGGGAGCTTGAGCACAAACGCCGCAAGGAATCCGAGCGGGACCCCATAGCACCACATAACGATCGTATCACAGATAAATCCAAACCGGCTGTCGCCCCCTGCCCGGAAGGCCCCTGCGATCAGCGTGGTATTGACTGCTGCCCCCATGATATAATATGTATTAATCCACAACATGCATTTCAGATAGTGCATGGCCTGCGGGCTTAAGGAGGAGGATGCGTATGTCCGTACGATCGGCATTGCCGCAACCACGATCAGCCCCCCGATGGCTCCGGAAATCACAGTCAGCTTCATCAGCTTCTTCGCGCCGTCCCGTGCTTCTTCGATCTTATTTTCCCCAATCACATTTCCAAGCAGGATCCCCCCTGCATTTGCCATTCCAAAGCAAAGAATGGTTCCGAAATTGCGGACCACAACGACAAAGGAATTGGCGGCCACCGCATCTGTCCCCATATGTCCCATGACCACCGAGTACATGGCAAATGCTACGCTCCATACGATGTCATTTCCCAGAGCCGGCAGGGACAGTCTCACAAAATCCTTAAACAGCAGCCGGTTGCTCACAATCAGATATCTGAGGTTCAGCTTAATGGTACTTTTGAAATGAGATACCACAAAGCAGGCGATCAGCTCCACCAGCCTGGAAATGGACGTGGCAAGTCCCACTCCTACCGCTCCAAGCCTGGGAGCGCCGAACAGTCCGAAGATAAAGACTGCATTCAGGATGATATTGAGCGAAAATGCCAGGATATTGAGCGCCGTACTGATCACGACCTGCTCCACACTGCGCAGGATCGCCAGATATACCTCCGCAATACCGCAGCAAAGATAGCTGATGCTCATAAAACGGAGGTAGGAGGCCCCCACCGCGATCAGCTCCGCGTCATTGGTAAACAGCTTCATCATCATCTCCGGAATGAAAAGTGCGATTCCGCAGAACAGTATGGAGATCGCCAGTGAAAAGCGAAGCGCGATCCCCTCTACAACCTGAATTGCTTCCAGATTCCCCTTGCCGTAATACTGCGCGCACAATATGGTAGCTCCCGTACCCAGCCCGTAAAATACCATAAAGAGGATATTTGCGTACTGGGATGCCAGTGATACGGCGGATATGGCCGACTGGCCCACATAATTCAGCATGATCACATCCGCCGAGCTGACAGCGGAGCTCAGAAGGTTCTGGATAATGATCGGCAACACCAGCTTAAAGATCCGTCCGTAAAAGGTTCTTTTTTCCGTTATGTTGTTCTGCAGCATTTTTTCTCTCCCGTCCTGTATGTAAATTTCCCTAAGTATAACTGATTTTATATATCTGTACAAGACCCTCCTGAACCCATGATTGATTTTCCATTCCAGTCGTATGCGCTGCAGTATTATTGGTTTTCAATCACGACTCTGCGCAGCATCCACAGGCAGAGCAGATTGGGCAGAGCCATAAACGAATTGAACAGGTCGGACATCGTCCACACAAGATCCAGCGACAGGACTGCCCCCAGGTATACGGCTAAAATATACAGCACGTGATACTGTCTCAATCCCTTTTGCCCCCACAAGTACCGAACCGCACATTCCCCGTAAAAATTCCAGCCGATGATCGTAGCGAACGCGAATAACACCAATGCCGCCGACAGCACCAGGCTGCCGTCCACAGAAAGGCCGCCCGGTATCCGAAGGGCCGAAAAGCCTTCCTCGAATAATCTGTCCAACTGGGAAAATGCAAGGAAACAGAGCTGGTCCGGCGAAGCATGCCGAAACATCTCCGGGCTCCTCAGCATACTGCTGACTACCGCGATCCCTGTGATCGCGCACATGACTACCGTATCCCAGAATGTTCCGGTCATCGATACCAGCCCCTGCTGCCTGGGGGAACCGGTCCGGGCAGCAGCCGCGGCCATTGGGATCGATCCCAGTCCCGCCTCATTGGTAAACAGCCCCCGGGAAATCCCGGCCCGCATCCCGGCCATGACCGCCGTGCCGGCCGCCCCGCCGATGACTGAACGGGAGGAGAACGCAGATTGAAGTATGACCAGCAGCGTCTCCGGCAGGATTCCCCGGTTCAGCCAGATCAGAAGAAAGCAGCCTCCCAGATAAAAGAGGCTCATAAAGGGAACAAGCCATGTACAGATCTTAGCGATCTGCCCCGCCCCGCCCACGATCACAATCCCTGTGAGAGCCGCTGCCGCGATGCCGATCAGCTGCGGCGAAACTGCTTTCTGCTCCAGTACCGCGGCCGCAATGGAATGAGACTGCACGCTGCTTCCCATCCCCAGCGATACCAGAATCACAGAAAATGCAAACAGTACCGCAGCGCTTTTCTGATGCAGCACGTGCTCCATCACATACATGGGACCGCCCCGAAATGTACCGTCCTCCTGCTTCACGCGGAAGCGTACGGAAAGATAACATTCGGCGTAGCAGGTCGCAATACCCAGTACACCGGTGATCCAGCACCAGAAAACAGCCCCCGGGCCTCCGATGGCAATTGCCGTGGATATCCCGATAATATTTCCCGTTCCGATGGTGGCCGCAAGGGATGTGGCAAGTGCAGAAAAGGGTGATACGTTCCCTTCCCGGCCTGCCTTCTCCCCTTTGGGGCTGCCTGCCTCCTCCCGGCCCTCATCCGGGCCGGAAATGCTGAGCCGGATTCCCTGGGGAATCTTTCTCTGGATCACATGCAGGCGTACCGTAAAATAAATATGCGTGCCCAGCAGGATCACAAGCATGGGCAGGCTCCACAGAAACTTCTGCAGAGACTGGATGATATCAATGATACAGGACATGAACGAACCTTCCGTGGGGCCTATTGCTTCTATGTATATGAGTCCTGCCGACCGGATATGAATACTGCAGACCGAATATAGATGCTGACGGTCGGATATAAATGCGGCCAACCGTGTACAAAGCCTGCCGTTCTCAGTCACATATAAATGCCAGTTTTTCCAAAAGGATATTCACATCAATGGGCTTGGAGAGGAAATCATTCATTCCGCTTTCCAGCGCCCTATCCCGGTCTTCCTTGAATGTATTAGCTGTACAGGCGAAGATCGGAATGGTTTTTGCATCCGACCTGTCCAGCTTCCGTATCTCTTTCGATGCACTGCAGCCATCCATGACCGGCATCTGCATATCCATCAGTATGATGTCAAACTCCCCGGGCGCGGATTCCTTGAATTTTTGGACTGCTTCCTGTCCGTTCTCCGCATGGACGACCTGGAATCCCCTTTCCCACAGAATTTCCAGCAGGATTTCCGAATTCAGCTCGTTATCCTCCGCCAGCAGAATCCGGATTGTTTTCCCGCTGCCAGGTCTCTTTTTTGTCTCCGGACAGTCGCCTGTCGGCATCTGGTTCCTATAATCCGGCGCTGCTTCCGCAATTGCCGACGGGATGACTACGGTGAATATACTCCCCCGGCCCACCTCGCTTTCCACATGGATCTTCCCGCCCATAGACTCTACGATCAGGCGGCTTAACGGCATGCCGAGGCCGGTTCCCTTTACTCCCTGGGAAGCAGGATTCTGTTCCTGGCTGAACAGTTCGAAAATCTTTTCCACAAATTCTTCGCTCATCCCGATTCCGGTATCTTCACAGCGATACTGCATTTCCACATGGGTTTTGTCTATTCTTCTCTGGCTGACCGACAGGGTGATCTGTCCTCCCGCGGGTGTAAATTTAGCTGCATTGCCGATAATGTTCATCAGCACCTGTTTGATCCGTGTTTCATCGGTTTCGATACAGGGTATGGAGATTTCTTTTTCAATCGTAAATCCCACGCCCCGGTTTACAATATTGTCATGCTGCATAGACCAGACGGCATCCAGCATGGTTTCCAGCATGACCGGTTCCATGACCAGATCCACCTTGCCGGCCTGGAGCTTGGATACGTCCAGAACGTCATTTACAAGAGAGAGCAGATAGTTCGCCGTACCGTAGGATTTTTGGATCCAGTCCTTCACCTGTTCCTTCTGCTGCTCCTGCTCCACCTTGTCGATATTGAGCATCATCATATGATTCAATCCGATCAGGCCATTGAGCGGAGTTCGTATCTCATGGCTCATATTGGATAAAAATTCACTCTGTGCCCTTGCCTTTTCCGCCACGGTGATTGAATTTTGACGGGATATCATCATGGCCGGCAATATCAGGAAAACGGACAGCATGATGAACGTCGGCATGCTAGACGCCGTCTTATACAGCTGCCAGATATAGACAAACGCCGCAATACTGAAGCTTGTCACGCTGAGGCCGAACAGGATCATACGTATCATTTTACTTTCTTTATTCATGACCTCCACCTTCTATTCCATATTATCTGTCTGACGAGAAATGCGGCCCCTGCCAGCGTAAAACACAATACGAGCCAGAGCACTGCCGGGCTTTTTTCCTGTTCTGTATTCTGGAGCTGCGTTCCTCTGGCCGGCGCCCGATCCACATTTCTGAATATCCTGGTGATCGGTTTCAAAACGCCCCCTGACAAGTGCTTCTGTTCCTCAATTCGGAATGTCACCTGCTCCTGTTCCTGGTTTCCCGCCAGATCCTCTGCCAAAACCTGGATCTGATAATCTCCCGGCTCCTGAAACGACCGGGTAAAGATCTGGCAGTCCGCCTCCAGCTTCATTTTTTCAGAATTTACCATGATCTCTTTCAGATATTCCCCTTTCCCATCCACAGAAATGCTGACGGCAGCCATGTCATCATACGAGCCTCCGTCTTCCACATCGTAGACACGGATCCTGGGCGGGGTATGGTCGATCTGGAACACCGCCTCCGCCGTAGATTCGTTTCCCGCGGCATCCACAGCCTTGACCTGCAGCATCCTCATCCCTTCCTTTGTTATTTTTTTCCCTGTGGTATAGAATGCTCCGTCCAGAAAAATGTCATAGGAATAGTCCGTCTCATCCTGAACCACCTCTTCTTTTCCGTAGTTCCATTGAAAATACGGAACGTATACCCCCTGCATCTGATCCACATAACGGATCACCGGGTTGGTCTGGTCCACAATGACCTGAAGGTCCTGCCTGCTCTCATGGCCCGCTCTGTCCTTTGCGGTCATCTGGATGTCATAAGCCCCGTCCTCTTTCAGCGCGATGTCCCATTCCATGTCCTGAGCGCCGGAAAACGGTTCCGACTCTTTCTTCTTTTCCTCGATCAGTTCTCTCTTTTTGTCAGAAGTGACTTTCCAGACCTTCATGTCGGCAGACGCAAGATCATTTTCTTCCCGGATCCGCATTTTTGCTTTTACAGGCTCTCCTGCGATCATGCGGTCATGTATGCCTTCACTCTGAATCACCGGGGCGGCCTTGTCGATATAGACCAGTCTGGTTTCCGACTGAAAATTGCCAGCCCAATCCAGCGCTTCAACAACCACCGGGATTCCTTTTCCGCCTTCTGAGACGATATCCACCGTAAATCCATCCTCCATGGATGTAATCCCCGTCTGGGATTCATTTTCCCGGTGAACCGCGACCTCGCCCCCGGCATAGCATTTCAGGCACTGGAGCCCGGCGCTCAGACCCGGATCGGCAACCTTTACATTGACTCTCAGTGAATCCGAACGCCAGGCGTCCGGACTCCCCTCGGTTTCAATCCGAATCTCGGGAGACTGGTTTTCACAGAGAAGCATTGCCGACAGCTCCGGTTCCGATTGATTTCCGGCTTGATCCACAGCGTATGCCTCTATCTGTCCGCGAAATCCCGGATTCAGCACAATGCTTCCGCTGTCTCCTTTCAGCACTCCTGCTGTTCCGTCTCCTGCCTTATAGCAGATGGCTTCCATGCCGCTGCCCTCATCCGTGCTTTTCAAGGTCAGCTCAACAGGCTCATTTGTCAGGATAGAGCCGTCTATGATCGCCCTGTTGTATGAAAAATGAACCTTTTGGGGCTTCTTTGTGTCAATCCGAAAGCGGATTTCTTTTTCAAACACGATCTCCGGTTCATCTGGCCGCAGAGGTTCCTCTGTCTTTCCTGAATCCGGCTGTAGTGCGCCTTGCTGCTGTGTTTCGTTTTGCATCGGCTGGCCTGAAGGCAGATCGTCCTCCTCAGAATTTTCCACGGATCCGTTTTCTGCTGAACCTGCACCGCTTCCTTCGGATTCGGATCCGTCCGTACCGTTTTCTTCGGTTCCGTACCCTCCAGATTCGGTTCCGTCCGTACCGTTTTCTTCGGTTCTGTACCCTCCAGATTCGGTTCCGTCTGTACCGTTTTCTTCGGTTCCGCTTCCTCCAGGTTCATTTCCTCCTGTACCATTTCCTTCTTCTCCATTTTCATCTGTTTCATTTTTATCCGATCCGGCGGGCTCTTTTTCCATCCATACCCGAAGTACATTTTCTCCTTCTTTAAAAACTTCTCCCGCCAGATAAACGCTTTCTTCGTCCTGTCCTTCCATCAGTTCCAAGCTTCCCGCTTTTTTACTGTTATCCGCTGACAAAAATTCATACTTTGTGACCGCACCGGCCTGTTTATGAATAATACGCACTTCCGGCGCCGTTTTATAATAGCCCTGATCACCGTCCTCCTCATATCGGATCTCCGGCATGAGTAGATTTTCCATCGACCGTCTCTGTTCTCTGATCTCCTGGCCGGCGTAGGCCGTGACCGCATATACTGAGAGCAGCAGCGCAGTACCTGTTCCCAGCAGATGCATTTTTATCCTCATCTATAGTTCCTCCCTTTATATTCTTTTGCAGGCCAATCAATATATTCACGGCAGATTGATCTGGCGTTTCGTATAACATGCGGCCTGCTGCATGCTATTTTGCGTCAGTTTCCTGAGCGTCTTCATCTGCTTCTTCCATCTTCTGATCATTTTCCAGAAGCTTTAGATCCGGATAAAAACCCTCCAATATTTCCAATTCCTTCCCACGTTCTTCCTTGGTCATAGCTTCCATCCCTGCCAGAACCTCCAGAGACTTTTCTGCCAGTGGCTCCGAATCCGGAATGCGTGACAGCGCCTCTTTGGCCGTCGCCAACGCACTCGCTCTGTTCTGTTCCATTTCCAGCGCGATCCGCCTGAGATATGCGGCCTCCAGCAGTTCTCTTTGTATCTCAGTTCCGCACAATTCCCGATAGGCATCCAGAGCCTGTTCCTTCATCTCCTCCCGGTCATATGCAGCGGCCAGGTAACGGAGCAGCTCTCTTTTCAGCGATTCTCCCTGCTCGATGATCTCCTGGTTGTCTGCCGCAGTGTTCTGAAACACATATTCCTGCAGGGCGTCCACGTTTTCTTCCAGTTCTTTCATTCCATCCTGAGGGTACTCCCGGTTCCCCTGGCCTTTCAGATCCTGCTTTTTTATTTCCTGTCCTTTGGACTCTTTTGTGTCATCCTGCACGCTCCTTTCCAGCTCCTGACTTTCCATATCCATCTCTTCCAGCCCCTCTGGCTGAATTTCTGTTCGGATCTGTTCCTCTGATTTCCCGTTTTTCATATAATTTAACACGAATACTGCAAGAATCACCGCGGCGATCACCAGCAGGGTCGGCCATTTCTTCCATTCCTTCTTCTGCACCTTTTTCCCTGATTTCCGGCTTCGGCTGCGGACGGACGGCAGTTCCTTCTGAACTTGTTTAAAATCTTCATATTGCTTTTTCGAATTTTTACAAAGACATTTGTCAATGATCTTTTCCAGCCGGTTTTCTTCCCGGCTTGTTAATGAAGGCTCAACTTGTACGTTAGCCAGTATGAATTGTATGGTCTTGGCATAACCATATAGATCCAGGGAAATTTTTGTATTTTCCCTGATTCGAACGATTGGTTTTACAAAATGTTCCCGCATGGCCCGCTTCTGCATATTCCGCAG
>CAYQBE010000002.1:0-82737 GCA_964415625.1 uncultured Clostridium sp. | reverse complement strand
TGTTTTTAGGTAGAGTACTTTTCGATATATATCATTAATTTTTCCGATTCCCGGGCTGGCAGGCCCGATCAGCTCCACCTGCTCCCTGCCTTTTACCCGGAGGGCATATTCTCTCAGATACCTGCAGCCCGTTTCCAGGAGCGCTTCATCCCTGCAGCTTACCAGCACTGCCAGCAGATTTTCCACAGGGGGATATCCCATCAGCTCCCGGTAGCGGATCTCTTCCTCATAAAATGCTCCATAATCCTGAGCCGCCGCCGTCACGATGGCATAATGCTCCGGACTGTAGGTCTGGATCACCGCCTCCCCCTTCTTCTGTCCTCTGCCCGCCCGTCCCGCGGCCTGGGCCAGAAGCTGGAAGGTCCGCTCTCCTGCCCGGTAGTCGTCCGCGTACAGGGACATATCCGCGGCCAGGATGCCGACCAGGGTCACGTTGGGAAAATCATGCCCCTTCACGATCATCTGGGTGCCCACCAGCACATCTGCTTCCTCATTGGCAAATGCGGCCAGGATCTTTTCGTGTCCATCCTTTTCCCGGGTGGTGTCCATATCCATCCGCAGCACCCGCGCCTCGGGAAACCGTGCCTTTACAATGTCCTCGATCTGCTGGGTCCCGGCCCGAAATTCTCCGATATGCCTGGAACCGCATTCCGGACAGGTATCCTTTTTTTCCACCTCATATCCGCAGTAATGGCAGACCAGCTTTCCGTTCCGGTGGGAGGATAAGGATACGTCGCAGTGGGGGCATTTTGCCACATAGCCGCATTCCCGGCAGGAAATGAAGCCGGCATAGCCCCGACGGTTTAAAAACAGCATGATCTGTTCCTTTTTTTCCAGACGGTCCTCCATCAATTCCTGGAGCCGGATGCTGAGGATGGAACGGTTTCCGTCCTTTAATTCCTTCCGCAGGTCTACGGTATGTACCTGGGCCAGCTCCTGCTGCCCGGAACGGTTCTTCAATTCCAGCAGCCGGTAAACTCCTGCCCTTGCCCGGTACATGGCCTCCAGGGAAGGGGTGGCGGAACCCAGCACCACGCTGGCCTGCTCCATCTCTGCCCGGGCGATGGCCGTCTCCCGGGCATGGTAGCGTGGCACCTGCTCGCTTTTGTAAGTATTTTCATGTTCCTCGTCGATGACCACCAGCCCCAGGTTCGGAAACGGCGTGAACAATGCGGAACGGGGCCCGATCATCACGTCGATGTTTCCCTCTTTGGCCCGCATCATCTGGTCATACCGCTCCCCTGCGGACAGCCGGGAATGCATGATAGACACCCGGTCGCCGAAGCAGCGGTAAAACCGCATGACAGTCTGAAAGGTCAGCGCGATCTCCGGGATCAGCACGATCGCCTGCCGCCCTTGAAGCACCACCCGGCGGATCATCTCAATATAGACCTCCGTCTTGCCGCTGCCAGTAACGCCGTGGATCAGGTACGTCCCATACTGCCCTTTTTCGTAGTCTTCCCAGAACCGATCGACGGCATACTGTTGCTCCTGTGTAAATGTGATCGGCTTCTGGGCTTCTTCCCTGTGCTTCACCGGATTCCGGTACACCCGCTCCGATTCCAGCACGGCCACCCCCTGCTCCTCCAGGGCCCGCACCACAGAGAGGGGGATGTTCAGCTTTTTATTGACCAGCTCATAGTCCAGCACCGGGTCATCTAAGAGCGCCGCCAGAAGCCTGGCCCTTGCCCTCTGGTTTTTGTGCAGGTAATATTCCAGCTTCTCCCTTCCTTCCGCCTCATCCAGCAGGAGGCGCAGCTTTTTCTTCACCTTTTCCTTCTCCTGCTGCCGGATCGGCAGGACCATCTTCAATGCCTGGATCATGGTGCCGCCGTAATGATCCTTCATCCAGGCCGCAAGAGCCACCAGCTTCCCCTCGATGGCAATGCCCTTTTGGGAAATGTCCTGGATCTCCTTGATCTTCGCTGGATCGTAGTCACACTGTTCTGCGAAGCCGATGACATAGCCTTTGGTCAGCCGGTTTCCTTTTCCAAAAGGAACCTCCACCTCACAGCCCGCCGCAAGGGTGCCTTCCAGACGGGAAGGCACGGCGTACTGAAAGATCTTATCCAGTTTTTCATGAGTGATATCTATGATAATATTTGCGTACATGAAAATCCTTACGGCCCCTCTCTTCTATAAAGAATCTTGCCCTTGTAAGGAGCTGTAGGAAAATAGCTGACACATCTTGCGCAATCTGTATCACTTATTTTTCTACAGTTCCCAAATATATTTGCCGTCTACGCAAGTTCCTCCAGCACCTCCGCGATGAGCACCCGTTCGTCCATGGGGTATTTTTTCCCTTTGATCTCCTGGTAATCCTCGTGTCCTTTTCCGGCCAGCACGATCACATCTCCCGGCTGTCCGTTGGCAATGGCATACTTGATGGCCTCCTTGCGGTCGCAGATCTCCACATATTTTCCGGAGGTTTTTCCAATCCCGACCTTGATATCATCGATGATAGCCTGTGGCTCCTCAAACCGGGGGTTGTCGGATGTAATGATGGACAGATCCGCCAGCCGCCCGGACACCTCGCCCATCTCGTACCTGCGGTCTTTGGAGCGGTTTCCCCCGCATCCGAAGAGGCACACCAAGCGGGCCGGATGGTATTCCTTCAAGGTGGTTAGAAGGCTTTCCAGGCTCATGGCATTGTGGGCGTAGTCGATCATCAGGGTAAATTCATCCGACACCTTCACCATCTCGATCCGCCCTTTGACCTTCGCCGCCTTCAATGCCTTCTGGATCACCTCCGGCTGCACGCCGAAGTGTCCGCACACCGCAATGGCTGTCAGGGAATTATAGACGCTGAATGTCCCCGGAATGTCAATTTCCACATCAAAATCCATGGTTCCGCTGACATGGTACGCGACTCCCAGATACCCCGGCCTGGATACCAGGTGGGTATCCTCCGCCCGGAGATCCGCTTTTTCCGAAAGCCCGAAGGTCTCCACCAGGCAGGTCGCTCCCCGGAACACGTCCTCATACCAGGGATCGTCTATATTGGCGATTCCCAGCCTGCACTGCTTGAAAAGCAGCCCTTTGCATCGCTTGTAATCCTCGAAGTCCTTATGCTCGTTGGGGCCGATGTGGTCATGCCCCAGGTTGGTGAAGATCCCGATCTCAAAGGGGATCCCCGCGGTCCGGTGCAGCATCAGCCCCTGGGAGGAAACCTCCATGACCACGCTGTCGCAGCCCGCCTCCACCATTTCCGCAAAATACTGGTGGATGGTGTAGGATTCCGGCGTGGTGTTTGCTGCCGGGATCTTCTTTTCCCCGATCACCGCCTCGATGGTTCCGATCAGCCCCACCTTATGTCCCACATCCTCCAGGATGGACTTGATCATATAGGTGGTGGTGGTCTTTCCCTTGGTTCCGGTGATACCGATGATCTTTAATTTTTCTGCCGGATAGCCGAAATAGGCGGCGGACATTAGCGCCAGGGCGTACCGGGTGTCCTGCATCCGGATCACGGTCACGTCCTCCGGTACATCCACTTCCTTTTCCACGATCAGGGCCGAAGCGCCTTTTTCTGCAACCTCCCGGGCAAACCGATGGCCGTCCGAGACCGCGCCGCTGATGCAGACAAAGGCGGCTCCTGACTCTGCCTTTCTTGAATCGTTGATCAGGGTCGAGATCTCGATCTGGTCGCTGCCCTGTATCACCTCGTATTGTAAACGTTCTAATAACTGGCTCAGCTTCATGTGGGTTCCTCCTTGAAAGAGCATGATTCCATCACGGTCCGAATGGATACAGGCTGCTTCCGGCTGCTGTGAACAGCAGCGGTTTCAAGCCTGCTGCCCCGAACCGCTCTATTTTTCCTTGTATAGAATACCACAAAGAAGCCCGGGTTGCAAATAAGGAATATTCAAGAAATAACCTGATATATTTGTAGAAGGTTATTTCTTGAATATTCCTTATCGATTTGTGTTTACAAATCCGGCATTCCGTGGCATACTTATAGCGAACGCCAAAAACAAAAGTTTTTGGCGTTCGCTGCGCCAATTTTTGCTGCGCCAAAGCGCAGTATCTACCTTACAAAAATCGTGCGCATCCCCCCGGATGGTTTATAGTGAACGACAAATTATTTTGTCGTTCACTATAAAAACTATGAAGCCACATGTCATGGTTTTGTTCCGTAAACTGCAGCATGATACATATAGAAGCACATGTTTTACATTATTTTATGGAGCGGTCATTTATGAAGCATATTATCCTATTCTTTTTGAAACCCTTGTCTTTTCTTCCGGCTCTTGCCATGATGTACGTCATCTACGGCTTTTCTGCCCAGGATGGGAATGTTTCGGGCAATCTGAGCTATCAGGTCAGCTATAAGATTGTAGAGATTGGAAATGAAATCCTGGATAAAGGACTGGATGAGACGCAGATCGCGGATTATGCGGACCAGATCGGATATCCGGTCCGGAAGCTGGCGCATATGACGGAATATTTTCTGCTGGCCGTTGCGGTTTCCTTTCCGTTCTATGTGTACGGGCTGCGTGGATTCCCGCTGATGCTGGTGGCCGGGTTTATCTGCATCGCCTTCGCGGCAGGGGACGAATACCACCAGTCCTTTGTCGCCGGACGCGGCCCCTCGGTAAAGGATGTGGGCATCGACAGCATCGGCGCTTTTTTCGGGATCATGACCGTGCAGATCATCTGCTGGGTCTTTCTGGCCCCGACCCGTTCTGCCAGAAGGCAGGAGGAATTTGCCTACCGGAAGCGAGCCAGACGGGAAGAAGCACAGCGGCGGCGTGAAACCATACGCCGACAGGAGGCAGCACGGCGCAGACGATCGCGGTATTAAGGAACTGCAAAAAATAGTAAGTGATTTTTGCACAATTCCTTGGGGACAGTTCCTTAGCATAGACAAACGAAAACGTCCGCTTTCCTTCCGCAGTTTTTATGCTGTCATATCGGAAAGCGGACGTTTCTTTATCTACTCTTTTATCTGCGTCCTGCTGCTTCATTTCTTTTCACATTCAGAACATTCATTAATGCTTCCTGCAGCACTCTTGAAACATTGATGCCGGCATGTTCGGCTTCATAGTTCAGCCAACTTGGCAATGCCACATTCCTTCTGACTGTTTTTGTATCCACTTTTTTCCTGTACTCAGAAAAATCAACATCCACATAGGTTAAAATTCCTTTTGAAAAATCGACAATCTCCGTATCTTGCTGTACCTTTTCTATCGCTGTATCCTGATCCGATGGAATCGGAATCTCTTCTTTTTGATCTTCCATGGAGATTCCGGACAACCCAATCGCATCCCTTGCCATTTCAATCGCGTCCGCAAATGTATCCCCTTCTGTAAATATGTCCATATCCGGAACACACACTAGAAAAGGATGTTCTGAACTATCTTCCACCTTCAAAATAAATGTTGGATAAACCTGCTTCATATGATCCCCCTTTGAATCGCTATCTTACTTTCTTCATCCTGCTTGCCTTCATCACCGCGTCGTCTCCATATTTTTCCTTAATCTTATTCATCGCCGCATTCAGCCTCTGCCGCTTTTCATCCACAGGCTTTTGCGGCTCCAGGTCAAAGATGGACATCTGCTCCGGCTCCCCCGCGTCCACCAGCTTTGCCGTGCGGATCCCTAAGAGACGCACCGGCTCTCCGGTCCATGCCTCCTGAAACAATCTGCATGCGGTATCCAGCAGGACCTGCTCATCGCTGGTCGGCCTGGAAAGCTGGGTTTGATGGGACATGGACTGAAAATCATGATATTTAATCTCCATGCTGACCATGTTGGCCTTCTGCCCGGCTTTGCGCAGTCTCCTTCCCACACTCTCCGCCAGTCCCACAAACACTTCCCTGACTTCCTCATAGGTGGCGGCATCCTCCGCCAATGTAGTAGAATTTCCGATTCCCTTGGCTTCCGCCTGCTCCCATTGGACAGAGGAATGGTCGATACCGTTGGCAAACTCCCACAGCATTTTCCCGTGGCTTTTCAGGTGCAGCTCGATCAGGCTTAAGTCCGCGTTCGCCAGGTCTCCGATGGTATTGATCTCCAGTTTTTTCAGCGCCTCCACGCTGGAACGCCCCGCCATAAATAATTCCCCCAGAGGCAGAGGCCACATTTTCACGGGCACTTCTCTCAAAAATAACGTATGTACCTTGTCCGGTTTTTCAAAATCCGAGGCCATCTTTGCCAGCAGCTTGTTCTCCGAGATCCCGATATTGACCGTAAAGCCGAAATGCTCCCGTATCCCGTTTTTCATCAAAAACGCGGCATCCAGCGGGGACGGAAACTGATCCGCAATGTCTGTAAAATCCAGGTAGCATTCGTCTACGCTGACCTGCTCGATCTTCGTGGTAAATCCTCTCAGATATTCCATAAGCTTCTGGCTTTTTTCCCGGTACATCCTGTGGTCTGGCGGCTCCATCACCAGATTGGGGCATTTTCGGAACGCGTTCACCACAGGCTCCCCGGTGCGGATGCCGTACTTTTTGGCAGGGATGGACTTGGCCAGGACCACGCCGTGGCGGGACTTTTTGTCTCCGCCGATGATAGACGGGATCTCCCGCAGATCCACTTCGGCGCCGTTCTTCAATTGATCCACCGCCGTCCAGCTTAAATAGGCGGAATTTACATCAATATGGAAAATCACTGGTGACATGGCATGGTTTCATTCCCTTCAAAATGATCTGTGATACCAGGAGGGACACTGCGTGCTGGGCTCGGACACGGCTGGGATAGTACATGACCCACGGATATCAGATGCCGTATTTTTTCACACATTTCCTTCTCCTCTTTCTCGTTCCCGGCATACCGCCGAGGCAACGGATACCCCCGGCGTGCAGTATGGAATCAGCGTGGCCTGGAAGGCATGGTAGATGTCCGATTTGCCAGGCCACACGGTTCCCGTCACCTCTCCCTTCGCGTTCATCTGATGAAACCAGGAGCCGTTCACATGATCCAGTACTTCCTCATCCAGGTATTGCAGGAACTGGGCGTAATCCGCGGCATATCTCTCGTTCTTCGTCACATGCCAGAGAACCGCCGATGTGTTGATGGCCTCTGCCAGCGTCCAGTGCATCCTGTCATGGACCACCGGATTTCCTTCCCAGTCTGTCGTATACACGATCCCCCGCGCGCCGTCCCTGCACCATGCGTCCTGGATGGCCGTCTGATAAAGGTACTCGGCTGCCTTGATAGAATCCTCTGTGGAGCGGCATTTTGACCCTGCCCCTTCCTTTTGATCGATCCCTTCTTTTTGACGCACAGACAGTGCCCACTGGGTGATCAGCCTGGCCCATTCGATCCCGTGTCCAGGAGTTGCGCCGTAGGGCTTAAAGGGATCGTCCGGCCGCTCCCGGTTACAGTCCAGATCCGCTGTCCAGTCCTTTGTAAAATGCTCCGGGATCCTCCACGCATTCCCGGAAGCCCAGTCCAGGACATGATCGATGATCCGTCCCGCCCTGTCCCGGTATTCCTCCCGGCCCGCCGCATCCGCAACCGCGAGAAATGCTTCCACGGTATGCATGTTCGCATTCAGCCCCCGGTAATCGTCCAGCACGGTAAATTCCGTATTCCAGGTATCTACAGAAAGCCCCTGTTCCTCATCCCAGAACCGAAGGTCGAACAGCGCCAGCGCTTCCTCCAGCAGCTCCCGGGCGCCTGTCCTCCCTGCCAGCATGGCCGACGAAGCCGCCAGGATCACAAAGGCATGGGCATAGCACTGCTTATCTGGAAGGATCCTCCCTTCCGACGTGACCCCCGGATACCAGCCTCCGTTTTCGTTGTCCCGGAGCTCTCCCCGCAGTCCCTTCAATGCGGCATCCGCAAGCTCTCCGCTTCCTTCATGTCCCAGAAAAGTTCCGATGCTGTATACATGTGCCATCCGGCTTGTGATCCACGTCTCCCGGCTGCGCTCCTTCCACGGGGTTCCGTCGTCCCCCAGATAATAGGAGCTGCCCTCCGGGGATGGGAACTGATGCCCGAATGAAAGCAGGTCGTCCTGCAGTTCCTTTAAAAATGCCCGGTTTTCCCTGGTATCAATTTGATATTTCTGTTTCATTTTTTTCCTCCTTCACATGTAACCAATTTGCACAGCAAATTGATTGCCTGCTTGCCCGCCATCTGCGAAGCAGATTTTTATTGCGGGCAATTCCCGTATCCTTTTTTCATACGATACTTTACACTACCCAGTCTCTCCTGCTTCTCTTCCATATACCTCGATCTGGGTCAGCGCCGGGAATGGGGACGGCTCCTCGGACTTCACCATCCGGTTCATCTCCAGCCAGCATACCTTCCGCGCCGGAAACTGCAGGATGCACAGACCGGCCGTGTTAAATTTTTTCCTTTTTTTCGATATTCCCCTTTTCATCCGTGCCTCCTGTCATGATGTTTACCCGCTCTTCCTTCACAAACACCGATTGATACTGCTCCAGCCCGAACCTACGGACGAACAGTTCACACTTGCAGAGGAACAGGTAATAGGGATTCACCCCTTCCCCGAACAGCCCTTCAAAATTTCCCTGGCCCTTGGAAATCACCACATCGGCATCCAGAAGAAGCCGCCTTGTCTGCCTGCCGAACCGCTTGAGAACCGTGCCCGGCGCCCCGTTGTCATTTCCCACACAGGGCACCAGATCCGTAAGCCCCACCTCCCGCGCATCTTCCATGGTGGCGTCATTGATCACGTCATTTCCTCTGACGATGGCTGTGATCTGCAGGTTTGGATAGCTTTCCTTCAAGAAACGGATCAACACCTTGTCCAATACGATCTCCCCGCAGTTGTCGGTCAGGTAGACCAGCCGTTTCGCCTTTCCCAGATCCTGCTGAAATGCCTGGTATTCCTCCTGAGGAACCGTCTCCAGAGCCGCCTTTTCCAGCAGCGTTTCAAAGGTCTGCTCCGTAACATGTTCCACGGCGGAAAAGTCGATATAATTTGCCGCGCAGACATACTTGATGCTCTCCTCTACCGGATCCTCCGATTCCCGGATCCGCTCTACCAGTTCCTTTTCCTTAGCCAGAAGCAGCTGGTTATACTGATGTTTGATCTCCGTATAATCCTCCGGTTCTCCCCAGAAATCCTCATACAGCCGGTCAATCTGCTCCGCAAGCCACGGCGAAGACTCCGTGCGGCCGTGCCTGTAGAGTATTTCCAGTACCCGATGCATGTAGTCGGATTTTTTATGTTCATCCGGAAAAGGCCGGATCAGCTTTTCCTGTTTGTCGATCATACAGGCGATACACATGGAATTTGCTTGCATTTTTTATTACCTCCACATCTTCACAAATACACAAATGCTTCTTTCCAGTATTTTACTCCAAATCCGACAAAAAATCATCTATTTCTTTTCCACGTTCCATCTGATGTCTCAACTTCCGGTTTTTTACACTGTCAAAAATGATAGAAAAATCGTAATCCTCCGGATACAGCTCCTCCGCCGGCACATGGAGCTTGACCCGCTTCTGATTGATCCAGATCTTTTGATCCCGGAGCTGCACCCGCAGAACTCCCTTTTCGTTCATCGGCTGACATACGATCCCGATCTTTTTGTCCGGGTATACCATCACACTGTCGCCTCTCTGGAATGCCCTGCCCTTGGGCTGTGCCGCTCCCTGCGGCTTTCTCCTGCGGATTCCCGGCGTATGGATCTTTTCCAGCCGGTTCTTAGCCGCCGCCAGTTTCAGGTTCTCCGGAATCTCCCGGCTCCCATAGGCCGCCTCCATGGCAGTTTTCAGCATCTCCCCGGGCATACCCATCCGTCCCGCGATGTAGAACGCGCAGCTGTCCCCTGCCTCTCCGATGACCAGCTGGTAAAGGGGCCTTAAGCTGTCCCGGTCAAAGGTCATCCTGGCGTTTACGATTTCCTCTCTCTGATCCGCGTACTGCTTGACCTCCGGGTAATGGGTTGTGACCAGAAACAGCGCGCCGCTTTTTCGCAGCTCCTCCAGGATCGCGACGGCGATTCCCATGCCTTCCGCCGGGTCTGTCCCGGAACCCAGCTCATCCATCACCACAAGGCTGTCCCGGTTCACCCGTTTCAAAATATCCAGTACATTTGCGATGTGGGCGGAAAAGGTGGAAAGATTTTCGGACAGATTCTGCCCGTCCCCGATATCGCACAGGAAATTGCTGTTCATGCAGATCTCCGCCTCCCGGCAGGCTACGTGCAGACCACACTGGGCCATCATGCAGTTCAATGCCACCGTCTTGATGGCAACTGTCTTTCCGCCTGTGTTGGGTCCTGTAATGACGATCCCCCGATATTCTTTCCCGATCTCAAACTGGAGCGGCACGCATTCCTCCCGACGCATCAACGGATGCCGCCCGTCCCGGAAAACCATGTAACGCTTCGTATTGATCCGCGGCTCTGTTCCGCCGTATTCCAGGCTCAGACTGCCCTTTGAAAAAATGTAATCCAGCTTTTCCATAGTGCGGATATCCTGCTCCAGCACCTCAGCCTGGTCAGCGATCATGGCAGAAAGCTCGTACAGGATCCGGCGTTCCTCATTTTCCACATAGACGCAGAGAAGCTGAAGCGCTTCATAAAAGCGTCCCACAGAAACCGGCTCAATGAACAAGGTGCTTCCCGTGGAGGATTTATCGATCACATTTCCCTGGATCTTGTACTTATATTCCTTTTTCACCGGAATGCACAGATGCCCGTTCCGAATGGTGCTGAAATGATCCGAAAGACATTCCTTGTTGGCGCGCATGACCGCATCTGCCTTCTCCCGCATTCCTCTCTCGTTGGTTTCAATTTCATTCCGGAAGGATTTCAGCAATTTGGATGCGTTGTCGTCCACCCTGCCGTTCCGGATCTGGAGCCCGATCAGTTCCTTCACATCCTCAAGCCCGTCCAGGTTTTCTTCATAATATGCCAGCGAGATCTCCCACTGCTTCGCCCGGTTCAGGTAGCTTTTCAGCCGGACAACAGCGGCCAGAGCCTGCTCAGCATCCTCCAGCTGTGTGATGGACAGACAGTCGCCCTTTACTGCGGCCTGAACCGATTCCCGGATCCCTTCCAGAGAGACCAGCGGCGGATTTCCGTGAATCTCGATCAGCTTTCTGGCCTCACTGGTTTCTCTCAGCCTTGCCCGCAGTTCACTCTCGGACAGGAAGGGCTGCGTAGTTTGGATCATTTCCTTTGCCCGTTCGGTAAGGGCCAGTCCGGCCCACCAGTGTTTGATCTTGTCAAATTCCAGGATTTCTTCTATATTTGTCATTTTCCGATTCAACCTTTCTTTTTTATTCTCGTCATGTTTGATTCCCGCAAGGCAGAAAAGCCCGGCGGACACACGGCTGCATGTAGCTCAGGTAAGAAACTGACAGACAGAAAACCTTGGATTTCCTAAAAAAGAACTGTTCTGAAAGCAACAAAAAAAGTATGACAAATACAGCCATACTTTCCCTATCCTATCTGTTCGCAATAAGACAGCCAAATCCTGGTGTATGCAGTATTCTGTAAGGCAGAAACAACCGGCATGCAGCCATGCCGAAAAGGGTACTCGAATAAAACACGATGCTTCCCGTGCTTACCTTCCCCTTTTTCATTCAGTTGTTTTTTTTGTCATTACAGAACGACTAACATCCACACACCTGCCTTCTTTTTATGATGGGTTTATCTTAACCTGATATTGAGCGCTTGTCAATACCTGTTTTTATTTATCTGCAAACTATGCTGAGTGGTTATTTCCATTTTAGAAACAACCACTTCCTTCTTCCTCAGCAGAATGGTCAACCGGTAATCCGCGCTCTTCAACCTCTAATATTTCATCCACAATTTTATATACATATGTTCCATAGTCAGAAGGTATTTTTTCTTCTTTTCCCCGCATAAGCTTTTTTGATCTCTGTACTGCAAGCCTTATTTTTTTATCAGAATAATGTTCTAATTGCAAATGCTTTTGATCTTTCAATGGTGCTCCCTTTTCAGCTAATCTGATTCTAACTTCCCCAATACCCGTCTCTGCTCTGTGGTTCGTCTCTGCGGGCGTGTGTGTACTTCATCCTCAGCTACAGAAATTAATCGCACTCTCCCCTTTACTCCATCATATATCTGAGACAAAATTTCTATATATTCTTCCTCAGTCACACTTCCTTCGCAGGACAAAAACATAATTTTAGAAGTGGATGGCCGTTTGACTCTATATGGATCTTCTATAGAAAAGGGCTTACTTCTTCTATGCATAAGCTGCATCTGCTACACCCCCTTGATCACCGGAACTGCTCCAAAACGTCCATTCAGATATGCCTTCAGAACATCCTGGTCTCCCTTGATATCAAAGTCAGACATCGGTTTTATCGTTGTTTCTCCTGTCAATTTCTTTTCTACAAACCAAATCTCATCCTGTGCAAAACTGTCCAGATCTATTAAATTCACATCATGTGCCGTATAGATAATCTGGCAGTTTGATTCTTCGCTATTTTCCAGAAAAAGTTTCAACAAATATTTTGATAACTTTGTATGAAGGCTTCTGTCAATCTCATCCACCAAATAGATGCTTCTTGATTTTTTGTCCATGGCAAACAGCATTGGTAATAAATCCAATAGTCTCCGCGTTCCATCAGACTCATCTTCCAAGTCAAATTCCACACTTTCAGAATTTAATTTATGTTCAAATTTAATTTGGACAAGAATCATTCGATTCTCCTGCTTTTCTCCAAATATATAATATTTTCCGCCTATGCTGATGATTCCCTGCCTTCTTTCTTCAATATCCTGAATGAACTCTTTAGAGAACTCTGCCTTTTCGGCAAAATCATGGAAATCCAATTCTTCACTTACCGCTGATACTCCTACGACACCTGTACCCATCTTACTTAAACTATCAGATATAAATTTCTGAAAATCCATATCCCGGCGGATTCGGATTGGCAAAAAGCGTATTTCCGTTCCTGGAAAGATAACCTGAATAGATCGGAACCACTCCATCACAGGTTCTACTCTCTTTACTCCATTATCATATAGCTTATATAAAAATAACTGGTTTTTCTGCTTTTCTTTGAGTGTTTCTTTTAATAATTCAGCCAGTTCTCTGCTTTTAGGATCTTTATAGGAAAATTTAGATTTTATTTCTATCTTTGTTTTTTCTTCTGCATCTGTCTGTCGCTCGAACAATGGCTCAAATCCATCTTTCGTAAGAATCATCAGCCATTCTTCATATACTTGCCTTGAATCAATCGAAAATCCATATTCATACACTTGATCATCTTCTGCCAAAAAAGTAAATTGAAATACAGATTGTTGATCCAGATCCTCAAATCCGCCTTTAAACTGATTGATCGCCGTTCCTTTTCCGGAAGGGCTGCCATCAACTATAAAATCTCTGGCAAAATCAATCGACTCGATAAAACTACTTTTCCCCGAAGCATTCGGGCCATAAAAAGCGCCCCTTTTCAATATCTTCCACGTTCCGGCTTTTGTCTGAATCTCTTTTGTATATTTTTCATCTATATCTGATGTTGTCGGAAACATACTAAACTCTATATCATGCCCGATTGATTTAAAATTTGATACACTATATTTTAATAACACGTTTATCACCTCGCTTATTTCAGTTTTGCCGACAAGTCAAATTTCCATGCTTTCTTAAAGAACCTCTACCACGCACCTTTTAACTTCCTGTTTATACCACTGCTTCCACCAGAACTTTGTTTCCTAATTCAATTTCTTTCACACCGATCTGCTTATTTTTGTTAAAATTGAAACTGAGCATATAGCCTTTGTCCAGATGATAGTATGAAAGATAGTCCAACAACTGCTGTTCTCCCCTCGTGTGGTACGCGTCGCCACGCCAAACCTTTAACTCTACGATCAGCTGTTCCCCACCAAAATCCACTACAACATCCGTTCGTTCCCTGTTCCGTGTTTCAGCTTCTATATAGTAATTTCCACTTCCATTGATAATAGGACGAAGATATAGAAGAAAATATCTTCTCCCATCATCTTCGTAAAATGTCTTGTCCTGGTCTCCATATAAATCATCAAAATGTGCCACAAATTTTTCCAGAACCAATTCCATATTCAAGCGGCCATTTTGAATAAATTGTGTTTTTTCTTTTAATCCTGCATCATACATTTTATGATTCAGCAGTTCCTCTGACAAAAACAGATCATATAATAGCATCTCAAAAATCCTGTTTGAAATCACTGCATTATCTTCGAACTGTTTTACAAATCCAAACATTTCCGCAATCTGTATGGATGGATTTAAAGGAGTATAGGGTATCGCCTTCCCGGCAAAAAGCAATGAATAAATCATTGTCCGTAATTCCGGATAATCCGACAATTTATTGACTAATGATTCAAATAATGTATTTTTTTCTTTCAGCAATAAATGAACGGCTTTCAGAAATCCACCCCTTGTCCATGCCGCCTGTCTGTCCTGGAACTCCATGCTCCCGCTGATTCTTTCATCAATCAGCTTGCATAGTCTGGATACTAAAAAAGGATATCCGGAAGTATATTCATAAAGCATTTCCGCTATTTGATTGACATTCATGCCTGTCTTATAATCGCTCTCATAATCGAACAGCATTCCGGTAATATCTTTCACAGAAAAACTCATATCTACTATGAAATCAGCCGCAATATTCCATGGGCTGTTATTATGCCCAGCCTCTGCTGTCAATTTCCGTTTCAAATTTTTTACATCATACACACCGGCAAGAATAACGGAGTGAAACGTAGGTACTTCATCACGATCAATATAATTCACCCTAAGCAGTGCCAAAAAGTCTAAAAATACCTGATTATTACTCGCGCTGTCCACTTCATCAATCATAAGCACGATTTTCTTTTTCGATTCCTGGCACCATTGATTGAAATATCTGAATAATACAGGCAAGACCAGGTTCTTTACATTTCCCTCTGCAAGTATTTCTAATTTTACCAATGTTTCTTTCGGAATGTCTTTTCTCCATCTAAGCATATATGACAATTCTCTTGCAAATGCCATCACAAATGTTTCCTCGTTTCGAAAATCCGAATAGCTCATCCTCTGAAAATCCAAATTTACAGCCACATAATCTTTATCCAGAAATTTTGTCAATGCCTTCAGGGTTGTCGTTTTTCCATACTGCCTCGCCCTGTTTATTGTAAAATACTGTCCTGCGTCAACCATCTGTTTAATCTGTTCCAATCTCCCGGATATATCCACCATATAATGTTGCTCTGGTCTGCAGACCGCTGCCACGTTAAAAATTTTTGCCATATTGCTCATCACCTTCTTTCAAAAAATACCCGATTTTTTTGTCTATAGCAGTTACCGAAGTTTTCTCAGCAACTGTTTTTTTCGTTCTGAATGTTTATAACAATTGTACTACAAACCTGATTCAAAGTCATTGAATTTTTATAGAAAAAGAACAAAGCGTTCCGCATCAAAAAAAGGACCCCCCGATCACTCTCGGGAAGTCCCAAAAATTCAATCCGTTTTTTTAGAATCTGTAAAAATACTGCTACAGCCTCTTGTCCCGGACAATTACTCCGCTTCTTCTGTATCTTCTGCGTCTTCGGTTCCTTCTGCCTCATCAGCGCCTGCATCCTCAGCACCTTCTGCGTCTGCTCCGCCGTCAGTGATATCCGCATACATGAAGTGCCAGTATCCGTACGGTGAATGCCAGGATCCTGTGATCTTGTCGCTCTGCAGCCAGAAGTCATTGTAGTATGCTACCGGAATACATCCAGCTTCTTCCATCAGGATATCCTCTGCCTCATGAAGCGCCTTGGAACGCTCATCCGGATCCAGTGTAGATCTGGACAGATCCATTGCAGCATCGTAATCCGCATTGTTGAACTTACCGTCGTTGTTTCCGTTTGTGGAGTACAGCAGGTCTAACATGTTGGACGGATCACTGTAATCGCCGACCCAGCCGTTACGGGAAGCATCATAATCTCCGTTACGACGCATCGGTGTAAAGCTTGCCCACTCTACGATATCCACGTTCAGGTCCACGCCGAGCTCAGCCCATGCTTCCTGCAGGTATTCAGCAACTACCTTGTGGTAACCAGTATCATTGGTGGAGTAGGTGATGGTCGGAAGTCCTTCCCCGTTCTCATATCCAGCTTCCTTCAGGAGCTTCTTCGCCTCTTCCAGGTTTGCTTCGTGGTTCGTGATGTCAATATATGGCTGGCCGCCGTTTGCATTATCCATGAATTCACTGCCGTCCATATCGATCCAGCCAGGTCCCATGAAGTTGCTTGCCGGTGAATAGGTTCCCTGCATCAGTGTATTCGCAACATACTCACGGTCGATCGCAAGGCTCAGTGCCTTACGCACGTTCTTATCTGTGAACGGCTCTCTGTTCAGGTTCAGGCTCAGATAGTAGGTTCCGATGATCGGATCTACATAATACTCAGGATTTCCTTCCAGAGACGGGATTTCCTCGGTCGGAACGTCCTTGATCATCAGTACTTCGCCTGTCTGGTATGCGCTGTAGGATGCATTCGAGTCTTCAATCAGGTTGAACTTGATGCCGTCCAGCTTGATCGCGTCAGCATTCCAGTAATTCGGGTTCTTGCTCATCAGGATGTGAGATCCTGGAACCCATTCGGATACATAGAATGATCCGTTAGAGATATAAGTCTCTGCTGAGGTTGCCCATCCATCGCCATTTGCTTCGATGGTCGCTTCCTGTACCGGGCTCAATGTCGCAAATGCCGCAAGGCTTCCGAAATAGGTACACGGATTGCTTAAGGTTACAACCAGAGTTGTGTCATCCTCTGCCACAACCTGGAGCGCGTCCAGATCGCCCTCAATCGCTTTGTCATAGCCTTCTACCATACCCAGTACGGTCTCTGCATAAGGAGCCGCAACCTCCGGGTCGCATACACGCTTCCAGCTGTAAACGAAGTCGTTGGCTGTCAGGTCGGAACCGTCAGACCATTTCAGGCCGTCTCTTAAATGGAAGGTCCATGTCAGGCCGTCCTCGCTGGTCTCCCATGTCTCCGCCTGCCCCGGTGCAAGCTGTCCATCCTGGTCAACAGTCAGCAGACACTCAAAAGAATGCAGCAGCATGTTTCCGCCGTCTACCGCGCTGTTCAATGCAGGGTCAATGGTCTCCGGATCCGGTCCGATCTGAACGGAAAGGATCTTCTCGCCGGAGTCGGCGCCGCTCTCGTCAGTACCTTCCTCCGTACCGCTCTGGGATGAACTATTATCCCCCCCCTGGTTATTGCCGCCACCGCAGGCTGCCAGGCTGAAAGCCATTGTAGTCGCCAGTAATAAAGCGATTACTTTCTTTTTCATTATGTTTCCTCCTTCTTTACTTTGAGTGCTTCCGTCAATATCGGGCACTCTGTTTTCTATAAACAATACGGACACGTTTTCTGGCATCTGTATTTGTTTATCATAACCAATGCCGGACAAAATTATTACTGTTCATACGGTGTCCTGCACTTGCCGCACCGCGTCCGGCCAATACAGCAACGAACTGTTCCCGACACTAATCCATCCGGTCAATATGATGGCAGGCGGAAAAATGTCCCCTGTCCACTTCACGCCACGCCGGCGCTTCCTGTGCACAGCGCTCATCCGCATACGGACACCTGGTACGGAACCGGCAGCCGGAAGGCGGATTCAACGGACTCGGCACATCTCCCTGAAGGGCGATACGCTTGCTCTCCTTCGCAATCTTCGGATCCGCGATCGGGATCGCGGAGATCAGGCTCTTCGTATAAGGGTGCAGAGGATGGGTGATCAGTTCATAGCTGTCCGCAAGCTCCACCATCCGCCCCAGATACATCACGCCGATCCGGTTGGAAATATGCTTCACCGCGGAAAGGTCATGTGCAATGAACAGATAGGTCAGCCCCATCTCCTCCTGCAGGTCCTCAAACATATTGATGACCTGTGCCTGGATGGACACGTCCAGCGCCGAGATCGGCTCGTCGCAGACGATAAATTCCGGCCTCACCGCAAGCGCCCTGGCGATACCCACACGCTGTCTCTGTCCGCCGGAGAACTCATGAGGATACCGGTTGGCATGCTCGGAGTTCAGTCCCACTCTTCGGAGCATTTCAATGATAATATCATAACGCTCCTGCTTATTCGCAGCCATCTTGTGGACATCGATCGCCTCGCCGACAATATCTCCCACCGTCATACGCGGATCCAGGCTGGCATAAGGATCCTGGAATACGATCTGCATCCGCTTCCGGTAGGGAAGCATGTCCACAAACTGCTTTTTCTCCACATCAAAGATCACTTCATTATCGTAAACAAACTTTCCCCCGGTAGGCTCATACAGCCGAAGCAGCGTACGTCCGGTGGTGGTCTTGCCGCAGCCGGATTCCCCTACCAGCCCCAGGGTCTCCCCCTTGGCAATGGTGAAGGACACGTCATCTACGGCCTGAATATATTTTTTGTTTTTCCCAAAGCCTCCTGCCGGGAAATACTGCTGTAAATGCTCTACCTGTATGAAGCTGTTCTGTTTCTCGCTCATTTTGCAGCTCCTTTCTCCATTTCCTCCTTCTGGATCAGCCAGCACTGGGTATAATGGATCCGGTCAAAATTGGTGACCGGAGGCATCTCCCGCAGGCAGATCTTCATGCACTCCTCACATCGGGGCGCAAAGGGACATCCCTTGGGAGGATTGAGCATATCAACCGGAGTTCCTTCAATGGGAACCAGCCTTTCATGCTCTTTCGCGTCAATTCTCGGAATGGAACGGATCAGCCCCTTCGTATACTGGTGCTTCGGATTGTAGAAAATATCTTCCGCAGTACCGTATTCAATGACCTTTCCCGCATACATGACCGCAATCCGCTCACACATGCTGGCTACCACACCCAGGTCATGGGTGATCATAATGATCGCCATTCCCAGCTTATCCTTTAATTCCATCATCAATTCCAATATCTGTGCCTGGATGGTCACGTCCAGCGCCGTAGTAGGCTCGTCCGCGATCAAGAGCTTAGGCTCGCAGGCAAGCGCGATCGCGATCATCACACGCTGCCTCATACCGCCGGAAAGCTCATGGGGATACTGCTTCAGACGCTTCTCCGGCTCATTGATCCCAACCAGCTCCAGAAGCTCCTTTGCACGCTCTTTTGCCTGCACCTTTGTCTTATCCGTATGGAGCAGGATTGCCTCCATGATCTGGTTTCCGATCGTATACACAGGATTCAGACTGGTCATGGGATCCTGGAAAATAATGGAAATCTCATTTCCCCGGATCTTCCGCATCTCCTTATCTGTCATCTGATCCACCTGGTGTCCGTTGAAATACAGACTCCCCCCGATCAGTCTGCCGGGATAAGCCGTCAGCCCCATCAGGCTGTATGCTGTTACCGATTTGCCGGAACCGCTTTCCCCAACGATCCCCAGCACTTCTCCTTCTCTCAAATGAATGGAGACATCATTCAGCGCTTTCACTTCTCCTGCAGGTGTGAAAAAGGAAAGCCGTTCATTTTTTATATCTACAAGATACTCTGACATATATTCCTCATTTCCGCATAGCCAGGCTATGCTGCTTCCTAATCTTTTCACAAAGACTGCCGGCATTCATGCTGCATCAGACCGCCAGTCCTCCACGGAACAGTACCGATTCCGTAACTACTCAGCACAGGATAGCGCATTTACTGCGCTATCCGTACGAAAACGTATAAATCGCAAGAGCAATCCCCATTGTCGCAGGGTGCTTAACATCCAGTGGATGTTAGTTCAGCACGGACCGAAGCGGAGCGTAGACATTTTCATGGGATTGCGGCGTAACTACGAAGGTACTGAGTAGTTACCCGATTCCTAATTTTTCAGCTTCGGGTCAAATGCGTCCCGAAGTCCGTCACCCAGCAGGTTGAAGCTCAGGATGATCAAACTGATCAAAATCGCAGGAATAAACAACAGGTACGGATACGTATTCATACCGTTGATCGCATTACTCGCAAGGCTTCCAAGGGACGGAAGCGGAACCGCTACACCCATTCCCAAAAAGCTCAGAAAGCTTTCCGTAAAGATGGAAGAAGGGATCTGCAGTGTCGTAGTTACGATCAAGGTACCGATACAGTTTGTCAGCAAATGCTTCTTTATGATCTTGCCGTTGCCTACGCCCAGCGCCCTGGCTGCCGTGACATATTCGCTCTCCTTGAGCATCAGCACCTGGCTTCTGACCATCCTCGCCATACCAACCCAGTACAGCAGGGCAAATACGATAAAGATACTGATCAGGTTCTCACCGACGACCCCGACCCAGGAAAAGCCCGGCACATCCTTTAAACGGCTTAAAGGATCCTTTAACGCAAAGGACAGCAGAACGATCAGCAGGATATCCGGGATCGTATAGATGATATCTACGATCCGCATCATCACAAGGTCTACCCAGCCTCCAAAAAACGCGGCAATAGACCCATAGGTGGAACCGATGATCAGGATGATCCCTGTGGCGATCAGACCAACCAGAAGGGAGATACGGCTTCCCATCATCACACGGATGGCATAGTCCCGGCCCAGATTATCAGTTCCGAAAATGTGCGGGAATACCTTTTCCCCTGCATCAATCCTCGCCTGCTCTGTCTCTGAATATTCCATCGGAGCCAGGTTGTTGGCTCCTTTAATCTGATCCTTATAAGAATAAGGATAGAATGAAGGAACAATAAATGAAAAAATCATAACAAGTATAATCACAACAATACTTGTCATCGCTACTTTATTTTTTACAAGGCGGCGTCCGCCGTCCTTCCAGAAGCTCACGCTTTCCCGCATGATGACCTGACTCTGCTTCTCTTCTTCTGTTGCAGGCAGGAAATCCTCAGGATTCAGTTTCAGCTGAAAGCTGACCGGATTCTCTTTCATGATCACTGTACTCCTTACTTTAGTTTTATTCTCGGGTCTACAATCTTATATACGATATCCACGACCACGTTCATCACGATGATCAGCGTTGCAAGGAAGATCGTAGTTCCCATGATCAGCGTATAATCACGCCCGTTGATGGCACCGATAAATTCACCGCCCAGCCCCGGGATCGTAAAGATCTTTTCCACAACAAAGCTTCCTGTTACCGTATAGGCAAGCATAGGGCCTACGTAGGTCACTACAGGCAGGATCGCGTTACGAAGGGCATGCTTAAATAAGGAAACAAACCCTGACACACCTTTTGCCTTTGCCGTACGCATATAGTCCTGTCCCAGCACGTCCAGCATGGAGGAGCGCATCAGCCTCATAATATAAGCCGTAGGATAGAAGGACAATGCCATGACCGGCATAATGTAATGCTTCCAGGTTCCGATTCCAAGTGTCGGAAGCACTTTTAACTTAACACCGAAAAAATACAGGAGCACCGTGCAGATCACAAAACTGGGGACTGCAATCCCGCAGGTTGCCACCACACTGATCAGACTGTCTAAGAACTTTCCTCTCTTCAAGGCCGCAATACAGCCAAGAGGAATTCCGATCATCAGAGCTACCAACACGGAAACACCTCCCACCCTGGCCGATACCGGGAACTTCATTAAGATAATGTCCGTCACGGTACGCCCGCGCTGCTTTAAGCTGTCGCCGAGATCACCGTGCAGGGCATCGCCGATGTACGTAAGATATTGTTGAAATAAAGGCTTGTCCAGGCCGTACTTGGCCTCCAATGCCGCCGTTGCCTGAGGACTGATCGCCTTCTCAGAAAGGAACGGCCCGCCGGGAACCATATTCATCAGGAAAAATGTGATGGTTGCGACTGCCCAGATCGTCACAATGGCAAGACCGATTCGCTTTGCAATGTACTTTAACATGCTTTCCACTCCTTATCTTAATGCATTCCAGGAAATCCTCTGCGCGTGATCACGGAAATCCCCGGAAATACATCCTATTAAAAATAAGGAACACTACTTCATGACAAACACTCAGCGTTCCTCACTGCGGATTATCATAGCAAATTAATGATGATTTGTCAATCCTTCATGATAGTAAAGCAATAAAATAGCGACAATTTTTTCCAAATAAATTCATTTTTTTCTTGCATAATGCCGTTATTTTTTGCTGAGCCGCTCTTTTTTATAAATCTTTTCCTTAAAAAGAACCGGTGAAAAATGGATTCTCCGGTGATATTCACCTCGGAGATCGTGCCCGTCCATCGAAGAGATCCAGCTACAGAAAGCCTGTCACTGGCAGCCTTTCTGCATACGATGGTATGCAAAAAAGGAGCTCCGCCCTAACCCGATCGGACGAAGCTCCTTTTTTAAATAGATTCCACCTGTACGTTGAGATGCTCCAGGGATCCTCCCGCCTGCTCATTCCTTCGCAAGATCCGCGCTATCGTACTTTTGCGCCTGCCCAAGCAGGTATCTTGTCAATGCACGCACCGCCCTTCCAGTTTCCCATCAACCACATCAATGACGATCGTATCTCCCCTGCCCACATTTCCTGCCAGGATCAGCCTGGCGGCCAGGGTCTCCACATTTTTCTGGAGATACCGCTTCAGCGGCCGCGCGCCGTACATGGGATCGTAGCCGCCTTCCACGACGAAATTCCTGGCGCTTTCGGTCAGCTCGATGGACAGCTCCTTTTCTTCCAGCCGCTGATTGACATCCGCCACCAGCAGGTCAATGATCCCGCTGATATTTGATTTTGTCAAAGGCTTGAACATGATGATTTCATCCAGCCGGTTTAAAAACTCCGGACGGAAATGGGTCCGCAGCTCGTTCATCACCATAGACTGGCTTTCCTCGGTCAGCGTCCCGTCCTCCTGGATGCCTTCCAGCAGGAAATGTGCTCCGATGTTGGAGGTCATGATCAGGATGGTGTTCTTAAAGTCCACCGTCCGCCCCTGGGAATCGGTGATCCGCCCGTCGTCCAGTACCTGAAGCAGCACGTTGAATACATCCGGATGGGCCTTTTCCACCTCATCAAACAACACCACGGAGTATGGCTTCCTGCGGACCGCCTCGGTGAGCTGGCCGCCCTCATCGTATCCTACATATCCCGGAGGCGCTCCGATCAGGCGGGATACGGAATATTTCTCCATATACTCGCTCATATCGATCCGGACCATATTGTTTTCGTCGTCAAACAGGCTCTGCGCCAGCGCCTTTGCCAGCTCGGTCTTACCTACGCCGGTAGGGCCGAGGAACAGGAAGGACCCGATGGGCTTGGAAGGATCCTTGATCCCGGCCTTGGACCGGATGATGGCCTCTGTCACAAGCTCCACGCCCTGCTCCTGGCCGATCACCCGCTTATGCAGTTCATCCCCCAGATGCAGGGTCTTGCTCCGTTCGCTCTCGTTCAGCCTGGCCACCGGGATTCCTGTCCACCGGGAAATGATCCTGGCGATCTCTTCATCTGTCACGGCTTCATGCACCAGGGAAAGCGCCTTCTCTTTTACCCGCTCTTCCTCGGATTCCAACTGCTTTTTCAACTGAGGCAGACGGCCGTACTGCAGCTCCGCCGCTTTATTCAGGTCGTAATCCTGCTGGGCCTTCTGGATCTCCTTGTTGACCTGCTCGATCTCCTCCCGGATCTTCTGAACCCGCTCCACAGAGGATTTTTCATTATCCCACTGGGCCTTTTTCCCGGAAAATTCCTCCCGCAGTTCTGCCAGCTCTTCCTGCAGATGGATCAGACGTTCCTGGCTCAGGCGGTCGTCTTCCTTTTTCAGCGCTTCTTCTTCAATCTCCAGCTGCATCACCCGCCGGCTCAGTTCGTCCAGCTCCGTGGGCATGGAATCCAGTTCCGTCTTGATCAGCGCGCAGGCCTCGTCCACCAGGTCGATGGCCTTATCCGGCAGGAACCGGTCGGATATATACCGGTGGGAAAGCATGGCCGCCGCCACCAACGCGCTGTCCGTGATCTTCACGCCGTGGAAAACTTCATATCGCTCCTTCAGTCCCCGGAGGATGGAGATCGCGTCCTCCACCGTGGGCTCCTCTACCAGAACCGGCTGGAACCGCCGCTCCAGCGCCGCATCCTTTTCGATGTACTGGCGGTACTCGTCCAGCGTGGTGGCGCCGATACAGTGCAATTCTCCCCGGGCCAGCATGGGCTTTAACATATTGCCCGCATCCATGGCGCCGTCTGTCTTGCCTGCGCCTACGATCGTATGCAGCTCGTCAATGAAAAGGATGATCCTGCCATCACTGTTCTTCACTTCCTCCAGCACGGCCTTGAGACGCTCCTCAAACTCTCCCCGGTATTTTGCTCCGGCAACCAGAGCGCCCATATCCAGAGAGAAAATGGTCTTCTCCTTCAGTCCTTCCGGCACGTCCCCCTTTACGATCCGCTGGGCAAGCCCTTCCACTACAGCTGTCTTGCCGACACCCGGCTCCCCGATGAGCACCGGATTGTTCTTCGTCTTCCGGGACAGGATCCGGATCACATTCCGGATCTCCTCGTCACGTCCGATGACCGGATCCAGCTTCTGATCCCGTGCCCGCTCCACCAGATCCTGACCGTACTTATTCAAGGTATCGTATGTCGCTTCCGGATTGTCGCTGGTCACCCGCTGGTTTCCCCGGACAGAGGACAATGCCTGCAGGAATCCCTCCCGGCTGATCCCCATTTCTTTCAAAAATGCCTTCATCTCCCGGCCGGCATACTTCAAAAGTGCCAGGAACAGATGCTCCACGGAGACATATTCATCTCCCATCTGTGACGCCTCATCCTCCGCATGGATCAGTACATTGTTCAGATCCTGGCCGACAAAGACCTTGCCTCCCTGCACCTTGGGACGCTTCGCAAGCAGCTCTTCCACTCGGTTCACGATGTAGGATGCCTGGAAGCCCATTTTTTCCAAAAGCTTTAAGATCAGACTGTCATCCTGCGTGATCAGCGCATACAGCAGATGCTCCTGCGCAATCTCCTGGTTGCCGTAATCATAGGCCAACTTCTCACAGGCCTGTACCGCCTGCATGGAATTCTGCGTAAATTTATTTATATTCATACTGAAACCTCCTCTTTTGCAGCAACAGTTTGCTGTGAATGGATTGTTATGTTGTTCTATTGACAATATAACAATAACAGATGTTGTTAGCACTGTCAAGAGGTGAGTGCTAATTATTTTAATTTATTTATTATTCAAAGGAATCGCACTGCAAACGTGCTCCCTTCTCCCACAGCCGATCTCACCGTCACATATCCCCCCTGGGCTTCCAGGATCTGCCGGGTCAGGTACAGCCCTACGCCTGCGCCGGGCAGATTGTGGACTGCTGGTGCGCGGAAAAACTTGGAAAAGACGGCCCCCTGCCATTCTTCCGGGATGCCCATTCCGTGATCCGTGACCGACAGGTACGCCCCGGCCTCGCGCATTTCCACCCGCACTTCAATGGTTCCTTCCTCCGGGGAGTATTTGACCGCATTATCCAGAAGGTTGAAGACCGCTTCTTCCGTCCATTTCGGGTCATGCCGGACAGAAAACGGCTGGGGACAGTCCACGGCAATCTCGATCCCCTTCCGGTCTGCTGCAGCACTCACGCTCAGAAGCGCATTTGCCAGAGTCACCGCAAAGTCGGCCTGCTGGGGAAGGATCCGGATCGCGCCGCTTTCCAGCCGGCTCATCTTAATGACGGATTGGATCAGAAAATCCATCTTATCTGCCTGGTGCAGCGTCCGTTCCAAAAATTCCTGCTGCTGATCCGGAGGCATTTTTCTGGCGGAAAGCAGCTCCAGATCCATTTTTATATTCGCGACCGGGGTCTTGATCTGGTGGGAAAGATCTGCGACCATTCCCTGCATCACACGTTTTTCCTCATCTGCACCGGCTTCGGCGATCCGCAGGGCTTCATAGAGCCTTGACAGCTTTGACACAAAGCGTGCAAACAGATTCTCCGGATCCTCTACCTCCGGAAGTGGAACATCCATTCTCCCGGAAAGCATCTGATCCATGCCTTCATTGACCTCGTCAAAAAAATCCATAACCTTGCGCTGGTACGCATGAAACAATATGAAAAATGCAATCCCGCCTGCTGCCAGGACCACGTAAGCCGCCCAATCTATCTGAAAATACAAAAGAACCGGGATTGATAGCAGCATCAGGATACAGATCATCATTGCGCAGCGGTTCTGCCGCCGGAACGAAAAAGGATCACGCATCACGAACCTCCCACATATACCCCATCCCGTAAATCGTCTTGATATATTTGTGCCCGCCCTGCTCTACTTTTCCGCGCAGCCGTCCGATATTTACGGTCAGCGCGTGCTCATCCACATAATTTCCATTGACGTCCCACAGCTTTTCCAGGATCATCTGCCGAGTCAGGACCTTTCCCCTGTGGTCGATGAACAGCTTCATCAGCTTATACTCTGTAGGTGTCAGAGTCAAAGGCTTTCCATCCAGAGTCACATCTGCCTTATCAAAGTCCGCGGTCAGATGGCCGTCTGAGTAGAAATTCTGTTCCCTCCCCCTGCCGGAACGTTTCAATACGGCACGGATCCTTTTGTGGAGCAGCGCCATACTGAACGGCTTCGTCATATAATCATCAGCGCCGCAGTCAAACCCGCGCATTTCATCCTGCTCCAGGTCACGGGCTGTCAGGAAAATGACCGGCACATCCCTCAGCCTTTTCATCTGGCTGCAGAGGGTAAATCCGTCGCTGTCCGGCAGGTTCACATCCATCAGCACCAGATCCGGTTCCTGCAGCCGGAATGTTTCCAGAGCCCGCATAGCTGTCAGTGCAAAGGACACTTCATAGCCCTCCTCCCGCAGATCATATACAAGGCCGTCGTTCAGGCCTCTGTCATCTTCCACAATGAGTATCCTTTTCATAAATCTATCATAAGGAACTGTAAAGAAATAACTTAACACTCTTGCTTGTCTATGTCTCCGATTGCACAGGTCAAAAAGCCTCGACATAGCCCACTATGCCTACGTTTTTTGACCTGTACACTCGAAGCCATATCCTGCGCAATAGTGTCATGTTATTTCTTTACAGTTCCTAACCTTTCACCATAATATTATACCTGTCATTATACATGACCTCCCCGTATTTTTCAACACGGAACGACAGAAAAGCTGCCGCCCCATGCTTCCTTCATGAGAGCGGCAGTTCCTTTTTTATGATCTCTCCGTATTTTGGACAGCAGGCCGCAGACGATTCTCCGCAGTGCTGCTGTTCGGAGTCACTTCCTATTGATTACGATATTTCCAACCGTACAGTTAGAGGTATTTCACAGCGGTCCCGTAGGCGATCACTTCCGCTGCCCCCTGCATGACCTGTGACGAACCGTACTTCACTCCGATCACCGCATCCGCGCCGAGTGCCTTCGCCTCATCCACCATTCTCTTGACCGCGATCTGACGGGCCTCGTTGAGCATCTCCGTATAACCTACGATCTCTCCGCCGACCAGCGTTTTCATCCCGGCCATAAAATCCTTGCCGAAATTCTTTGTCTGCACTACAGTTCCCTTTACCATATCCAGTGCCTCGATCTCCATGCCCGGAATATACTCAATACTTAGAAGCTTCATCCTCTTCTCCTCCTTTGATCTCTTTTACTCTTCCGATCAACGCCGCGATCACGCCGATGATCACTGCTGCCGGGATTCCGATCATGAACAGCATAAACCCGATCGGAACCGGATCTTCCATGCAGCCCCAGATCATGATTCCGATCATCGCAGCCATAAGTATGACCATGATCCCGCCGCCCAGAGCTGCTCCTATGATTTTTTTCTTATGAACATCGGTTTTTCTCACATCCATAAAATTCGTTCCCTCCTTTTCCAGCCGCTCCATCTGTTCCAGACACTGGGTCGCGTCGAGTGTTTCCAATGAAAGATCCGCATTCAGAAGCTCCTCGCAGAATGCCTGGATCTGCATGAGATTCTTTTTCTGGCGTTCCATCTCCTCCACCTGGTATTCCAGACAGCTTCGCAGGCTTTTTTGTCCCGCGTACATCTGCCGCATATCCTCGATGGGAATGGCCAGCTTCCGCAGAAGCCGGATCTCCTGGAGACGTTTTACATCATTTAGGCCATATTCCCGGTAGCCGTTTTCCGCACGCTTCACTTCCAGAAGCCCCTGACCCTCGTAAAACCGGATATTCTTTTTCGTGATGCCCACCAGTTCCTCAACCTGCTTGATCTTCATGTTCCCGCTCCTTATCTCCCTCGGTGTCTTAGGAGTTATTTTCCTACAACTCCGTACTCTGTTTATACAGCTTCCACAAGGTGGAAAGTCAAGAGTTTTTCTCAAATTTTATAAAAATTATGATCACTGCTCCGATCATCGGGTTTACAGCCTCCTGTTCCAGGCAGCAGGCAGCTTCTATCCTAAAATCAACTCCGGTTTAAAATTCAGGTAATCCCCGGAAACCAGCTTATACTCGATCCCGTTCACATAGCCTTTGAAGCTGTCGTCAAATCTCGCCTTTCCATGGCAATGGGAATAGATCACCTTTGACGCGCCGTACAGCTCCGCCATCCTGGTAAACGGGCTTTCCGCCTCCCCGATGCTGGTGGGCGGATAATGCAGGAACATGATATAGTTCTCTTCACCTGCCGCACGTGCCTCCTCAAAGGAAATCCGCAGGCGTTCCAGTTCCCGGTTTCTGATCTTTTCAAAATGTTCGTAAGTATCCAGGCCTTCATAGCAATAGCCCTTTGTCCCGACCAGCGCATAGCCCTGGCAGGTAAAAAAGTTGTTCTGCAGAAATTCCAGCCTGCCCCGGAACTGTTCATTCAGCTGCCGGGTCTTTTTGGCGTCCCAGAACATATCGTGATTGCCCCGGAGCAGGATCTTTCTTCCGGGCAGCTCTGCGATAAAATCCAGGTCCTTCCTGCTTTGCTCCAGGTTCCTTCCCCAGGAATGATCCCCGGTGATCACAACCGTATCCTGGTCCGTCACCCGCTTATTCCAATATTTCCAGATCTTCTTCTCATGGTTTTTCCATACTCTGCCGAAAATATCCATCGGTTTATCGACGGAAAAGGCCAGATGTAGATCCCCGATCGCATATAGGCTCATAGCATTCTCCCTGTCGGCTCCGAAGCTGTAAAAACTTTCTATTTTTTACGGTTCCGGATTTCTTTTTTCTCCCACCTGACCTGCACATTTTTTCCGAAATGTGCAAGTCCGATATAGTATACGGTGCCTGCCATCTCCGCGTCATATTTTTTTTGCCTGATCTGGCCGATCGCGTCCAGCGCAAGCTCCCCCAGATCCTCTGTCTCCTCTTTTGTATATTTGAATTCCAGGATCATATGGGGCAGTTCCTGTTTTTTTGCACAGAGGATGATATCACTTCTACCGGCGCCGCTTTCCCGATTGCTCTTTACATCATAATACCGATACAGAAACGCGCACATTCCCAGCATCATCATATGATAGCTGTTTTCGCTTTTCAAATCATGATAGGAAGGGAGCTTCCATAAAATCTTCTGATACCATTCGGCAAATTCCTCCATGGACTCTGTCCGAAGGCATCTCAGCATATCCGATATATGGCCGTCCTCCACTTTTAAATAGAAGGCTGTCAGCTCCTGAAAAGCTTCCCGTACTTCATAATTGGGGATCCGAAGCTTGTAGATTTTATCTCCTGTCTTTTCCTGGACGGTGATCATCCCGGCATTGAGCAGAAGCCCCCAGAGTGAGGCGTCATCCGGCTCCTCATAATAGGAAACCGCCAGCTCTACCTTTGCCTCCACGAACCCCTTCTCGATCAATTCGTTATATTTTCCGGCAAATGACTCTCCTCTCTGTTCGAATGCATTTTTCAGGATACTGTTCTCGCTGGTATTCACCCAGTAAGGCTCCAGCTCCTTTCTGGCCGCATAGCATGAGACAGACCACGGATTATAGACTTTTGTTGTTCCGAACAGATACCCGTCATACATGGTTCTGACCTCTTCTGTAAGCTCCACTCCGCAATAGTCCAAAAGCCCTGCCGTCTCTTCTTCCGTAAATCCAAAGCAGTCTGAATATTCCGGGTCTTTTGCCGTGCACACGATCAGATTATTGAGTCCTGAAAAAATATTTTCCTTTGCAACACGCTGGATTCCTGTCAGCAGTGCCCTTTCCAGAGATGGATTCCCCTTCAGGGAGGAGGACAGCATCTCTGCAAGAAGGTCGCTGATCTCATTGTAATACCCTTTTGCATTTGCAGTAATGAAGGGTGTATCGTACTCGTCAAGGAGAAGGTATATCTTCTTACCATAATATACTTCCAGGATCTGGCACAATTCCGCAACCGCGCGGCGAATACAGCCTTTCTTCTCTTCTGTGATACCAGCCTTAGACAGATGCTCATAATTACAGTCAAACATCTTTTTCTGTACGTCCGGCAGGGAACCGTCATTAACGATGGGAAGGAATCTTTCGTATTCCCGTTTCAGTGTGATCCTCAGCTCATCCAGCATCCTGTCCGCGCAATCACCCTTTACATTCAGGAAGGAAAGAAAGATCACCGGATGCCGGTTCAGCTCCTCCATCACATAACTGCCGCTGATCCGTGTGTCTGCAAACAGGGCCGCGGAGTCCTTCGTACAATCCAGGAACTCCGCCAGCATAGACATATTCAGAGTCTTTCCGAAGCGTCTCGGCCTGGTGATCAGGGTCACCTCATACCAGGATTCCAAAAATTCCTCCACCATCTGTGTCTTATCCACATAATATGCCTTCCTTTCTCGCAGCTTGCGGAAATCCTGTGTACCGATCGCCAGCCTTCTGCCCGACCCTCTCTGCGGCGCCTTCACATCCACATAATAAGGAAGCGGCTCCTCGCGGAGTATAGGATTGGAATACCGAACCATGGTTTTTCCAAACAGATCGTCCATGGAGCAGCCCAGAATCTCGCTGATACATTCCAGCGCTTCCAGATTGGGCGAGCGGTTCCCTGACTCATAATTCGCATAGGTAGACCGGGAAACCTCAAGCTTTTCAGCCATCTGTGCCTGTGTAAAACCTTTCTGCTTCCGAAACATTGTCAGATATTCATGAAATTTTGTTTTCATTTCCGCTCCACATCCTTCCTTTTTATTTATTTTAGCATGAAAAGTTTCAAAAAGCAACACATTTTTATGTTTCTATTTGAATCATTTCTATAAATAGTAACTCCGGTAAAAAAGAAGTGATGCATATCCAGAAGCATTTCCGAAAAGTTTCCGAAATCCTTTCCCCTTATTGATAATTTTCCCTCCGAATATTATAATTTTATCCGAACGGCCAAAATGCCGCGCCTGAACGGTATTTCAGCCCGTTCAATTTTATATGTGAGGTATCGCCATGGCTCAGATCATAAACCAAACACCCGCTTATCATCTTTCAGGTAAGATCGTATACGGGCAGGGGATCGGAAAGCTGGTCGGGACGCCGACCGCAAACCTGCAGATCCTGTCCAGGGACGAGCTGCCTCCGGTGGGCGTATATGTCACCGAGGTCCTGCTGGAGGGACAGCTTTACTACGGGGTTACGAATATCGGAACCTCCCCGACTGTCAACAAAAATCATGAGATTTCCATCGAAACCATGATCCTGAATTTTTCCAGGGACATTCACGGACAGCAGATGGAAATCCGGCTTTTCAAGAAACTCCGCTGCCCGAAAAAATTTGAAAACCTGTCCATGCTTCTGGATCAGATCCGAATGGACTGCATCGCAGCCCAGGAGTTTTTCGGGATCCAAACGATCTCCTCCCGGCTGCATATGAGTGTGAAAAACCACCAGACCACGGTCAACAATCAGGAGATCTATCTGTCAACCAAGGAGTTTGATGTCCTGTACATGCTGTATTCCAACCCGGATGTCACCTATACCAAGGAGCAGATCTATGAGGCGGTATGGCACGAGCCCTCCGGCGGCTACTGCCATGCAGTGGAAAATACGGTGTTCCAGATCCGAAAAAAATGCAGGGGCGTTGCGAAGGATGTGGATTTTATTAAAACTATCGCCGGATACGGATATAAATTTCATGCCGGTTAACGATCCGCGGCAATCAGCAGCAAAAGCCTCCACTGCCGCGCCGGTCAACGGATCCGGTTATTTTACGCAGTTCCTGTTACTGTGAATGGAGGGAAAACCATGTTGGAAGAACAATATATGCGCCGCGCCATCCGTCTTGCCAGGCTGGGCCTTGGCCGGACGAACCCGAATCCCATGGTGGGCGCCGTGATCGTAAAAAACGGGCATATCATCGGCGAGGGATATCACCACCGCTGCGGCGGCCCCCATGCGGAACGCAATGCACTGGCCTCCTGTGCTGAGGATCCTGCCGGCGCCGTCATGTATGTGACGCTGGAGCCCTGCTGTCATCAGGGGCGGACCCCGCCCTGTACGGATGCCATCCTGGAAAGCGGGATTGCCCATGTGGTCATCGGCTCCCGGGATCCGAATCCGAAAGCAGCCGACGGCGCAGAGATTCTGCGCAGAAATGGAATCTCTGTAACAGAACATTTTCTGCAGGATGAATGCGATGCGATCAACGAGGGCTTCTTTCACTATGTTACAACCGGACGGCCGTACGTGGCGATGAAATATGCCATGACCGCCGACGGAAAAATTGCCTCCCGCACAGGCGCTTCCAAATGGATCACCAGCCGGGAAGCCAGAGAGCATGTTCATGAGCTGCGCCGTCAATACACCGGGATCCTGGCCGGGATTGGCACCGTGCTGGCGGACGATCCGCTGCTGAACTGTCGGGCAGAAGAACCCTCCGCACTGGAGGACAGGCTGTCAGAGTCCCTGCGCCAGCCCGTCCGGATCATCTGTGACTCCAGCCTGCGGATTCCCACGGACAGCCGGATCTGCCGCACAGCCGGACAATATCGGACGGTCATCGCCTATACCCATGGGACACGTGAAAAATGTTTCGCACTGGAAGCTCTGGGCATCACCCTGCTGGAACTTCCGGAAGAGAACGGCCATGTTTCTCTCCCGTCCCTGATGGACACACTCGGCCGCATGGAGATCGACAGCATCCTTCTGGAAGGCGGCGGCACATTGAATGAAGCCATGCTCCGGGCCGGACTGGTGCAAAAGGTATATGCTTATGTCGCTCCTCTTCTGCTGGGTGGAAGGGATGCAAAAACCCCCGTGGAAGGGATCGGATTTCCCACGCCCGGGGAGGGAATCCGGCTTTCAGCCCCTGCGGTATCGTCTGTCGGCAGCGACCTGCTGTTAGAATTCAAATTGATGAGGTATTCCCAATGTTTACAGGAATCATAGAAGAAGTCGGCCGGGTACGCCATGTGATTTCCAACCGTACCTCCGGCCAGATCTCCATCCAGGCCGATACAGTCCTGGAGAACACCCGGCCGGGGGACTCTATTGCGGTCAACGGCGTATGCCTGACCGCCGCAAAGCTCCTGCCGGACGGTTTTGTCGCCGACGTAATGCCGGAAACCCTGCGCCGAACCAACCTGGGCGCCCTCTGCACAGGCAGCCCCGTCAATCTGGAACGGGCACTGGCCGCAGACGGAAGATTCGGCGGGCATATCGTCTCCGGGCATATTGACGGAACCGGAACCATCCGCACCGTGCGCCAGGAGGAAAATGCGGTGTGGCTCACTGTGGAGGCCGCGCCGGACATCCTGAACCTAATCGTAGAAAAAGGCTCCATTGCCATCGACGGAGTCAGCCTGACTGTGGCCGGACTGACAGAGCAAAGCTTCTGTGTTTCCCTCATCCCCCATACCGGCGGGCACACGACCCTTCTTACAAAGAAAGCAGGCGATCCGGTCAATCTGGAAAATGATATCATTGGAAAATACGTGCAGAGGCTGATCACAGAACCTGCCCCTGCAGCGCTGCCGGAAAGCAGGATCACAGAAGGTTTTCTGCGGGAGCATGGATTCTGAAATCCATTCCCATTCTATGGTGGAAGCCGTCCATTTTTATGGAAGAAATATATGATCCGGCCGACAAGGGAAATGACAGCTTTTGACGGACGAATCATATATACGAAAAGAGATCAAATTCTATTGGAAGGAGACAGATTTATCATGAACTTTGCAGCGATCGAAGACGCGCTGGACGAGCTGAGAGCCGGCCGCATCATCCTGTGTATCGATGACCCGGACCGGGAAAATGAGGGCGACATGATCTGCGCCGCCCAGTTCGCCACGACGGAAAATGTAAACTTTATGGCAACACATGCCAAAGGATTGATCTGCACCCCCATGTCCGCAGAGATTGCGAAACGTCTGGGGCTGGAACAGATGGTAAAGCAAAACACTGACAATCACGGAACGGCATTCACCGTTTCCGTGGACCATATTGACACCTCCACAGGCATTTCCGCAGAAGAGCGGGGCCTGACCTGCCGGAAATGCGCAGATCCCATGTCGAGGTTTCAGGATTTCCGCCAGCCTGGGCATGTATTTCCACTCACTGCCCGGCCGGGAGGCGTACTGACACGTGCCGGCCATACCGAAGCCACTGTGGATCTGTGCCGTCTGGCAGGGCTGGAGGAATGCGGACTGTGCTGTGAGATCATGCGGGAAGACGGTACCATGATGCGAACCGCCGAGCTGCTGGAGCATGCGAAAGCCTGGAATATGAAGGTCATTTCCATCAAAGACCTGCAGGATTACTGCCGGCTTCATGAAAAGCATGTACTCCGGGAGGCCGCTGCCAGGCTGCCTACCCATTATGGAGATTTCATGATCTACGGCTATACCGACGACCTGACCGGCCAAAGCCATGTTGCCCTTGTAAAGGGAGAGGTCGGCGATGGAAAGGGACTGCTGTGCCGGGTTCATTCGGAATGCCTCACCGGAGATATCCTGGGAAGCCGGCGGTGCGACTGCGGGCAGCAATTGGAAGCCGCCCTGCGGATGATCGAAAAGGAAGGACGGGGCATCTTGCTGTATATGCGCCAGGAAGGACGGGGCATCGGACTGATCAATAAGCTGAAAACCTACGAGCTGCAGGAACAGGGGTATGATACTGTGGAGGCCAATTTAAAGCTGGGCTTTGCCCCGGATATGCGGGAATACTGGATCGGCGCGCAGATCCTGCGCGACCTGGGAGCCAGGGAGCTTCGGCTTCTGACCAATAATCCGGACAAGATCTATCAGCTGAAGGATTTCGGACTGGAGATCACGGAACGCGTACCGATCCAGATGGAAGCTACACGGGAGGATCTGTTTTATCTGCGTACCAAACAGAAAAAAATGGGCCATATCCTGAATTATTCCGCGGCGGCGACAACAATTTGACCGGCTGAATAGAATGTCTATGAGAAATAGAAAGGAAAATTGTCATGAAAGTATTTGAAGGGAAACTGGTTGCAGAAGGCATCCGGATCGGGATTGCCGCTGCACGTTTCAATGAATTTATCGTTTCCAGGCTGCTTAGCGGGTGCGAAGATACGCTGCTCCGCCACGGTGTATGTGCCGATGATATCCATGTTGCCTGGGTTCCGGGCGCGTTTGAGATTCCGCTGATCGCTTCGAAGATGGCAAAATGCGGAAAATATGATGCGGTGATCGCTCTTGGGGCTGTCATCCGCGGAAGTACCAGCCACTACGATTACGTGTGCAGCGAGGTTTCCAAGGGCATTGCAAATGTGGCTTTAGCCAGTGATATTCCGGTGCTGTTCGGTGTGCTTACCACCGATACCATCGAACAGGCCATTGAGCGGGCAGGCACCAAGGCCGGCAATAAAGGAGCGGAATGTGCTCAGGGCGCCATCGAAATGGTCAACCTGATCCGCACGCTGGAGGCTTGAAATACTCGTACAACATCTGTCACTGATGTATTTTCTGCATTTTGTTATGGAAACAAAAGAATCTGTTTCCTTGTTACAAAAAGACCTCCGGAACCTCCGCCTGATGCTCCGTCCACCGGCTCATCTCTGACGCGCCGGACAGGTTAGCCGCCGGTTCGTACGACACCACCGTGATCGTATACTTTCCGGTTCCCTGCACATAGACCGTGCCGTCCCTGCCCCGGATCGTCACGGTTTTTCCCTCATCTTCCTCAATCCGTCCGCTGCAGGAGAGCCGGTTCAGGCTGCTGTCGCCTGTCACAATCCAGGTACAGCCTTCCTCAATATAAAGGTTACAGTACCCATCCGTGTCCTTGCCGCCAGCATTTTTTTCCTGCAGGACTGCGCCTTTGAGCGTACTGTTTTTCGTCATATAAAAATCAAGCTGACTGATCGCATCCCAGACGATATCCCCTTCCATGTCCTGGCTTTCCGCGGTAAACAGGCAGTCTGCCCCGTTAGAGCCGGATTTTCCCCAGCCGTCCGGATGATCATTTCCCGTACATTTCAGGAAGAAGTCCCGAACATCCGGATATACGATCTCTACATTGGACAGCGTAATGGTGGATTCTGTATTGGTCGTGTAAAAGATACCGCCGTTGTTGGCTGTCAGCCTGCCGCCTTTCATCTCAAAAGTGCTGTTTCCCGGTTCAAAATCGCCGGAACTTCCCTGATAAAGGAGCACATTCCAGGCGCTGTCGTTGTACAGATCATCGCCCATATTTCCCGTCACCCCGCACTCATACAGATGCAGTGCATTTCCGCCTTCCACACGGACAGCCTCCGATGCGTTTGCCGTCAGCACGGCTTCACGGACCGCAATATCCGCCCCGCAGGATATCGCCGGCGAATCTGCCCCTCCGGTAATATACGCACCGCCGTCCACTGCCATCCTGCCGCCTCCCCGGCCGCTGCTGATAGCCGCTGAGGATGTCCCGAAGGTCTCCACATTCAGGTTCCAGGCATACAGCTGTCCGCCGCCTGCCGTCAGAATGCCGCCGGAGGTGTCCTGCCTTGTCGCCACCTCAGTATTCATTGCATAAGTATAAGCATTCCCATAGGAAAAGATCCCGGCTGCTCCGGATGCGTCCGTCATAACGGTACTGTCCTTGATATAGGAAATGCCGTTGGTCGTGAGAAGAGCCGCTCCTATGCCATAAGAAACAGACAGACTTCCCCCTGTGCTGTCCCGGGATGTCCTGGTGATCTCGGCATTTTTCAGAACCGCCCTGGCCTCCCCGTATACATGGACTGTATTTTCATCTGTTCCCTTAGACGCAAAGGCTTCTCCGTCTGTCTCAATATCGACGGCAAATTCTACAGCCGCGTCATAGTCTTCCGCTTCCCTAAGCTTCCCCGCGCCGCCCGACCCGGCCTGGGAAATGACCAGGATCCTGGATGCATTTCCCTTTTTATCCAGGCTTGCCGAAACCACGTCTCCTTCCGAAATGTCGTTGGCTGAAATCTCTTCCTCAACAAATTTCTCCTGTGCCGATTCCGCTCTGCCCTCTGCTTCTTCATCGGGTCTGCGGAGCATGAACACCGTATCCTTCGTCAGCTTGATCTCCTGCTCTTCTCCTGTGTACTCCGGAACGGGTTTATTTTCATCTTTCTCTTCTTCCGGCTCATCCTTCCCTTCTTCCGGCTCGTCCTTCCCGCCTTCGGTCCGGATAAGCAGCAGATCATCTTCCACACGGCATATCTGCCCTGTGACCGTCTGTCCTGTACTCTGACGGAAGAACGGAATCTCAAATTCTCCGGAGCATCCCGCAAGCACGAGAATTACCAATGAAGACACAAATATCACAACTGCATATTTTTTCATAAAATCACATTGCCTTTCCGCGGGTCATGGCTGCCGTCCGCTTACGCTGGGTACGCCTTGATATGACAGCCTGGCTGTTTGCAGCTTTTCCTGTCATTACACGGACTGCACAGTTAGGAATTTTTCCAACCGCACAGCTGGAAGTTCTTTCATATCTCTTCCACGATACGTATGATATCTCTCTCATGCAGTTTCTGCATAAATGTTCCGGGCTGTCCGTTCACGCTCAATGTAACCCTGCCTTTCGGCTGCTTCAGATCGATACCGGAATATTCAATCATATCCATCAGATAATAAGAATCCCCATCCTTTTTCAGCGGCAGGCGCAATGGCGCATCATTCAGATAGAACAGAATGGTCCCTGTTCCTCGCAATGCGGCAGGCTCCTTCTTTGTGGAAAATCCCTTGGATGCAAGAGCCTCCTTTATGGAAGGCAGCTTTGAAGTACGTTCCTTTGCAGAAGAACCGCTGCGCTGTGGATGGTGCCTCCTTACCGGTACAGCATCGGCTTCCGGCTTTCCGCCTGTCTCCAGTTCCAGATCCAGGGTTCCCTGAACCAAAGAGTTTTCGTCCGCATCATACAGCCTTCTCGCAGCATTTTCTATTTCTTTTTTTTCAGGTTCCGGTTCCCGCTTCTCCTCCGCAAATCCGGCTTTTGGAGTCCACGTCTCTTCTGTCAGCGGTTCTGCCTCATATTTCTGCAGTTCTTCTATCATTGGGGGCGTCTCCTGGGGCTGCAGTTCTTCTACCATTGGGGCCGCCTTTGGGGGCTGCGGTTCTTCTGCCATGGGAGCTGCCTTTGGGGGCTGCGATTCCTCTGCTATCGGCTCTGCCTGGGATATCTGCAGTTCTTCTGTCGAAGGTTCAGATACCAACTCCGGCTGTACCGTCACTGATTCAGATCCTAGAATATGCTTTTGTTCCGGTATCGGGACAGCTTTTTCTTCAGATTGTAAAACCGTCTCTTCCATAAGATCCATTCCCACAGAAGATTCTGCTCTCCACTTTAACTCTATATCCTCCGCAGGATCTGTCTCAGGCACAGATTCTACCTTTATCTTCGCCTCTGTCACCGGCACGGTTTTTGTCCCCGGATCCACCTGCTTCATCGGCTCTGCTTCCGTCTCCGTATTTTCCTGCTTCATTGACTCTGATTCCAGATTCACTGCTTCTGATATACTTTTTCCTGCCAATATATCCTTTTCCTGCTCTGCCTCAGCTACTAAAACTCCTTCCGGTTCTGCCTCATCCGATAAATTTCTTTCCGATTCTTTCTCAGCAGCTAAAGCTCCTTCTGGTTCTCCCTCAACAGTCAAAATTCCTTCCTGTTTTTTCTCAGCAGTCAAAACTCCTTCCGGTTCTCCCTCAACAGCCAAAGCCACTTCCGGTGCTTTCTCAGCTGCCAAAGTTCCTTCCAGTTTTTTCTCACCAGTCAAAGCTACTTCCGGTTCTTTCTCAACTGCCAAAGCTACTTCCGGTTCTTTCTCAACTGCTAAAACGCCTTCTGATTCTGCCTCAACCGCTAAAGCTACTTCCTGCTCTGTCTCAGCTGCTAAAACTCCTTCCGGTTCCGTCTCAGCAATCGCAACGGCTTCTTCCTGCTCCTTCTGTGCAGCCGCTTCCTCCGCAGCCTTCTCTTCTGCCTCCCGCTTCCTGGCCGCAAGCTGTTCATCAGACAGCATCATCTGAATAATATCCCCGTTTTTTAGCGGTGTTTCCAAATCTGCCGGCCTTCCGTTCAGGGACAGCTCCAGGCACTCCGCAGCGCCTTCGATATCCTTTACGCAGGGCTTTGCCGCCATCCCATGGACAGCCGGTACAAACTCAATATGGTCTCCGGCATGGACGATATCCGAAAGCCGACCTTCCCGTTTATTGATAAACAGCGATGCCGGCTGAGCCGCCATGCCGTAAAAGACTTTCCGCTTCCCGTTCACCCTGACGCTCACGCTTGCTCCGGAACGTCCCAGCATATCCTGGAAGCCGTAGCCGTTCATCATCAGAAGGTTCATCACCGTAAAGCTCCCGCTTCGGAATAGTTTTGCAGACTTTTCATTCAATGTCACGCGAAAGCTGTCATTGATCATATTCAATCCGGAAGAAATGGCAATTCCCAGTGGGGTAGCATACTCTGGATTATTTAAATCGTATTCATCGGAAAACGCGCTGGTCCGGAAGTTATTTCCCGCGATCGCCACGCGGTTGCTGTCCATTTCCAGCGCCGCCGTAAGGCCCTCCTTCAGTCCTGCCAGCTTGCTGCCGCCGCCCGCCAGGAACAGAGCGGAGGGCGCGCTTCCGTTGACCTCCAGGATCTTACCCGCGATCTCCCTGCAGAGAGATTCGGACATGCCCTGGATACAGCGGAAAATCTCATCTCTGGAAGCTTTTCTTTCAAATCCCAGAATATCCGTAAAGGTAATCTCTTCCTCATTCTCAATCTGTGCCTTCATACTCTCCGCAGTCATGAAATCCACAAGGAACTCTTTCATAATAGACTCGGTGATCTCATCCCCCGCGATGGTCGCCATCGTATATCCTGTCACACTGCCGCTGGTGCAGGCCGCGATATCCGAAGTCCCGGCTCCGATATCCACGATCACCAGATTTAAGAGTCTCAGATTTTCCGGGATGGCCGCATTGATGGCCGCGATGGGCTCCAATGTGATGCTGGCAACCTCCAGACCGATCTTATTCATCGTAGTATACAGGCTTTCCACCACTTCACTGGGCAGAAATGTTGCGATCAGATCCACCTTGATATGCTTCCCGCGGTGATCCTTTAAGCTGGAGATCATATACTGATCCAGGTAATACTGGCAGACCGTATATCCCACCAGATAAAAACGGCGTGTATCCTCCTGGGCTTCATTTTCCGCGTCGAACTGAGCCTCTGCCTTGCTGATGGCTCCTGCTTCCAGACGGTTGATGACCTCATCGTCGATCACCTGGGGCCCCTGCAGCACCATCTCGTAATCCACCCTGCTGGTCCGGAGAGCACGCCCCGCAGCCGCGACCGAAACCCGTTTCAGCTTTGTATGGACTTTGTCCTCCAGGCGCTTTTTCACCTTCTTCGCCAGCGCGGAAACCTTTTCTATATTTTCGATCTGTCCGTCGATCATTGCCCGCTCGTTATGCTCCTCTTTTTCAATGGCAATGATCTTCACCTTGTCTTCTACAACAACGCCCACCATACCGATGATGCTCCGCGTCCCGATATCCAGGGAAAATACCATATTATCCGTCTGTACCTCTGTCTTTGCCTTCGGCTGTACTTTAGCCTGAACCTTTACCGGAACCTTTTTCGCTTGTCCTTTCGCCATGACGACCTCCTTATTTTTACCGGATGCCCCGGATAAATCACGTGATTATGAATTCTATTATATCGAAATTTTTATTCTCTGTACAGGAAAATATTTTCAAGCCGGGGGATAAATGACAGTTCCAGTTACTGTTCACACGGTGTCGTGCACTTGCTGCACGGCATCCGGCCAATACAGTGATGGGGCGGGCATCCGGCTCCTCGCCGTCAGGCGACTTATCAAAGAGCCGGATGCCGTTACTGTGAGCGCCCGGTCAGGGTGTGAACAGTAACCAGTTCCATGCAAGTGCATCATCCCGGCAGTTCCATCTCGTCCGCCATCCGGACAAACCCATATGCTTCATAGAGGGGCCTGCCCGCCTCGGTAGCCTCAAGGGAGATGCTGCGGATCCCCCGCTCTTTTGCATCCCGCACAAGCAGATCCAGGGTTTTCGCGGCAACTCCTTTTCTCCGGTAGGCGGGAGCCGTATACATATTCATCACATACGCCTTTTTTCCGGAAGGGTTGTGGAATGTGGGCATGACCGCATAATAGCTGATCCCGCCTGCCCCCACAAAGGTCTCTCCGTCAAATACCAGATAAGCGGTATGGGTTCCGTCCGCCAGGGCTTTTTTGTAGTACGCCCTGGATTCGGCTTCTACCTCTGACATGTCGGCGGAATCGTCCAGCCGGTTCGCGGCCCGCAGCACCTGGATCCTGGTTTTTGTCAGCAGTTCCAGATCATCGAGGGAGGCTTTTTTGTATCTCAGATCTATGGAAGGTGTGCCGTTCCATGCTTTTGTGTCTTTGTGGCTCATAGCTGCTGTCCCTTTCCTTTATAGAATATTCTCATAATATAATGTATACTATGGTAGCAGATTTCCTGCAGCAACGCAATGCATTTCCGATTCGTTATTGATTGCAATTCATAACCGATTACTGGTGACATTCACAGATTTATTTTTTGATATGGTATACTGGAATGTCGAAAATATACAATACTTTCCGTAAAAATCAGGGTATGATGGCAGTCTACAGAGAAAGGAAGGGATATACTATGAGATTCAGCAGTACATGAATTGCAGTCCGGGACATGGATCGGTCGCTGCAGTTTTACAGAGATTTATTTGACCAGGAAGTGACCGTGGATCTGGGATAGAACAAGACCCTGACCTGCGGGCTTGTTCTCCAGGAGCACTTTGAAGAGATTGCGGGATTTTCACCGGAAACCATCTGGGGCAGTAAGGAACTGCCCCAAAACCTTTCTAAACCAAATCCAATCGAATGTCTTTTTCCCGAATGACCGCAGCCCATTCTTCGGATAGATTTGTATCTGTGATAATGCGGTCAAATATCTCGATATCTGTCAAAAACACAGGCTTGATCGCTCCAAACTTGCTGGAATCTACAAGCAGGATTTTCTCCGCACCGGACTGGATACTTGCCTGCTTAATTTCCGGTTCATAATTATTCATACAGGTAACTCCCATCTTCTCATGTACACCTGATGCTGTTGTAAAAACCTTCGTTGCACGAACATTTCTAATTAAAGAAAGATTCTCCTGAGATTCAAACAACGCCGTGTCCGAATGATAATATCCCCCGCCAAAAATAATGGAAATATTCGGATTATTGCAGATCATATTCAGAACATTCAGACTGCATGTAAATACTGTCATTTTTGCGTCCGCCGGAATACTTGCGGCAAGACATTCTGCAGTAGAACCATTGTCGATGATCACACAGTCATCCTGGTGAATCAGAGAGGCGGCAAATTTTCCAATCCGTTTCTTTTCCGGCATATGGGACTGCGCTGCCAGCGATAACTGATATCTGTCCTCTTCTTCTGAATACAGGAACTTATGATTCAATACGGCAGCTCCCGGTATATCCAAAATTACATTCCGCGCTCTCAACGTATCCAAATCCCTGCGGACAGTCATATCGGAAACATCAAGAATGACTGCAAGCTCTTTTATGGTAACGCCATTTTGCTGTTTCAATATTTCAATTAATCGATTTAATCTGGCCTCTTTCTTACTCAATTGAACTCCCTCTCTGTTCCTAAAGATATATCCTTTAAATTCATGTGTTTCTATCGTAACATATTTTTTGAAATTTTACTAACATTTTTCTCATTTTTTCATTCTACCGACTTTCCATCCATGGAATCTTTTCATTGAGAGTTCCTCCAAATACGATCTTCAAGCCAAAGTCCCCTGGCACTATATTGTACCAAGGGAACCTATCTTCTGCCGCCGTCTCTACAACAGTTTTCTCAATTGTTCTGTCACATGCTCTGCGGTAAATCCATATTTCTCAAACAACTGTGCTGCCGGAGCTGACGCGCCGAACTCATCCATCGTAATATAGCAGCCCTCTGTTCCAAGATACCTCCCCCAGGACATACTGCTTCCTGCTTCAATTACTGCGCGCTTCGTTACATCTGCCGGAAGGACAAATTCCCTGTATTCCTCATCCTGTTCCTCAAAAATCTCTGCGCATGGCATGCTGACCACTCTTACTGAGATTTCTTCCTTGCCCAGAATTTCTGCCGATTCCAGCGCAACAGAAACCTCTGACCCAGTTGCAATGAGAATCAAATCTGCCTTATCTTTCGCTTCCTTCCTTAAAATATATCCCCCCTTCAGCGCTTCTTTGCCTGTATCTTTCAGCACCGGGAGATTCTGTCTGGAAAGGATCAAACAGGTAGGAGTTTCTTTCGATGTCAGTGCACTGTACCATGCCGCTTTTGTCTCAATCTCATCCGCAGGCCGGAACACATGCATATTCGGGATGGAACGCAGCATCACAAGCTGCTCTACCGGTTCATGAGTCGGCCCGTCTTCACCGACTCCTATACTGTCATGGGTCAATACGGAAATAAGAGGAATGCGCATCAGAGATGCCAGACGGAGCATGGGCTTCATATAGTCTGCAAATACAAAAAATGTAGCTGCATACGCACGGATCCCCCCATGCAGAATCATACCATTGGCAATTGCCGTCATACCGATCTCCCGTATACCGAAATGAATATTTCTCCCTTCCGGATGCTCCGGCGAAAAATCCTTTTCCTCCTTCATGACGGTTTTATTGGAAGGCCCTAAATCTGCTGACCCTCCGATCAGGTTTGGAATTTTATTTTTCACATAGTTTAAGACCTTACCGGAAATGCTTCTGGTAGCTTCCGATTTCCCGCTTCTCACCCAGAATTCCGGCGTATCTATGAGATCTCCCGCTCGATCCATATCAAAGTCAGCTTCCAATGCGGCCCTTAATTCCGGAAATGTCTTGCCGTACGCATCGTACATTCTACTCCATTCTTCCTCTTTCACCGCCCCTTTCGCCGCGAGGGAACCATAATGCGAATACACTTCCTGCGGCACCGCAAAGGGCTCCTCAAGCGGCCAGTTCAAATTTTCTCTCAGGATTTTGATATTTTTTTCTCCAAGGGGCTCTCCATGCGCACTCGCTTTACCTTCCTTCTCAGGAACACCGAATCCGATTTGAGTCTTAATCCTGATAAAAGACGGTTTTTCTTTCTCTGCCTTTGCCTGCTCAATTGCCGCGCCGACCGCCGCCAGATCATTTCCATCCTCTACGGCAAGAACCTGAAATCCAAATGCCTCAAACCTCATTGAAACGTCTTCCGTAAATGCAATCTGCGTGCTTCCTTCAATTGTAATTGAATTTGAATCATACAGAACGATCAGCTTATTCAGCTGATTTGTTCCCGCCAGAGACATCACTTCGGAGGAAATCCCCTCCATCAGACATCCGTCGCCACACAATACATATGTATAATGGTCAATTACCGGATACCCTTCCCGATTATAAACTGCTGCCAGATGTTTTTCGGCCATTGCCATACCCACTGCCATGCCAAGCCCCGCGCCAAGAGGCCCGGTCGTAGCTTCCACCCCGACCGTATGCCTGTATTCCGGATGTCCGGGTGTCCGGGAATCCAGCTGACGGAAATTTTTCAGATCCTCCGTGCTCAGATTCCCGTATCCAAATAAGTGCAAAAGTGAATACAACATGGACGAACCATGTCCTGCCGACAGAATGAATCTGTCCCTGTTCCTCCAAGCCGGATTCCTGGGATTGTGCTTCATATGATGGGCCCACAATTCATAGGCGATCGGTGCCGCCCCGAGGGGCAGGCCCGGGTGTCCGGATTTCGCTTTCTGTACCGCGTCTGCCGATAAAATTCTAATCGCGTTCACCGCCAACTGTTCATTCATTCTGCTTTTCCTCCTCATTTTCCATTATGTGGCTTCTATCTTCCAGAACCCCCTGCTTAAAGCCTACGAAAGCCATGCGAATATCTCCCATATATTTCCAAATATATCCTTAAAATACGATGCGCGGCATTCCCAATGATAGTCTTGCGGTTCTGAGATACATTCCACTCCATTTTTCTTCAATTCCGCAGAAATTTCATTTACATCCTTCGGATCCGGAACTTTAATTGCAATCATAAAATGATGTCCGTCCATTCCCAAATATTCTTTTGAAATGGCGTAAGCTGCTACCTCCTCTTCGGCCCAGAGCGTCAGGCTTGTCCCCTGAAATACAAATTCCGTATAGAAACGTCCTCTTTGGGATTTCACTTGAAATTTCATTTTATTTTTGTAAAAATCAACTGCCGCTTCCATATCTGGTACAAAAAAGCATATATCATTTATTTGTGTCAGTGCACTTAAATCAGCCATCGCTTTCTCCTTATAAATTTTTATATCTGCTCTCGGCGTTTATAAATTCTCCATCGTTTTTTTCAGCAGTGCCATAAAAGTTTCCTTCACCCGGTCTGCGGTTTCGATCACTTCCTCACTGGATAAAGCCTGCGGCAGGATTCCAGCAGCCATATTTGTAATGCAGGAAATTGCCGCCACTTTGATTCCGCAGTGATTGGCAGTAATCACTTCCGGCACGGTAGACATCCCAACGGCGTTCGCGCCCATTCCTCTCATCATGCGGATTTCCGCGGGGGTTTCATAGGAAGGACCCGTATATGCGCAATATATACCCTTTTTCAGTTCTATTCCCAATTCCCCTGCCGCACTCTGGATCACATCACGTATTTCTTTATTATATGCTTCTGACATATCGGTAAAACGCACTCCAAATTCTTCCTCATTGGGTCCGATCAGAGGATTGTTACCCAGCAGATTGATATGATCTTCAATCAGCATCAGATCTCCGGGAGTAAATGTCAGGTCAATTCCCCCGCAGGAATTTGTCACGACCAGCTTTTGAATCCCTAACATTTTCATTACCCGAATTGGATATACCACGTCCTTTAAATCATATCCTTCAAAATAATGGAATCTCCCCTGCATACAAAGAATTTCTTTACCGCACATCCTCCCGATCACCAGGCGTCCATTGTGTCCCGGTGCGGTAGATACCATAAAATTGGGGATCTCACCATAGGGGATGACCGCCGCATCCTCCAGTTCTTCCGCAAAGGCTCCAAGGCCTGATCCAAGTATCACCGCGATTTCAGGCCGAAGCTCTGTCTTCTTTTGAATGTACTCCACCGTCTTTTTTACTCTTTCCAATAGCATGATTCTTCTCCTTCCAATCCTCTTCACAGTTTTTTATATTTTCCTATGGACAGCGCGGTAAACGTGCTGTCCCGCTCTGAACAGTTACTCATCCTCTACATTTTTTCCCAGACTTGCCGGTGCCTTTACATGCTTCACAGCAAATATTATGACAATCAGCGTGACAAGATATGGAATCATTTTTAACAGCTGACCAGAAATGTGGAACCGCTGCAATGAAACCTGAAGCGCATCCGCGCTGCCGAACAAAACGCCTCCTGCTAAAATCCCCAATGGGTGATACCTTCCCAGAATATCAATAGACATTGCTATATACCCCCGCCCCGCGGTTACATTTCTGGAAAAAAAGTCCAATTGGTCTATGCACATATAGGATCCTGCCAGTCCTGATAATATTCCGCAGATTGACATCGCCGTATACTGGATGCTTTGAGTCTTAATCCCGAGAGAACGCGCTGCCAGAGGATTTTCCCCAGTCATTCTGAGCCTCAGCCCCCAGGCAGTCTTATAGATCAAAAACCAGCTGGCAACTGCCAGTATGATCAATAAGACGAGCAGCACGGAGATCCCGCCGATTCCGGGTATATTCAGTTTTCCGATGGTAGGCACTAACGGAGACTTTCCTCTGTTTTCCCATACGACCTGCATCAGAAGGTTTGTTCCTCCTAATGCCAATAGATTAATGCCTACCCCGCCGATCACCTGATCCAGCTTGTACCGGACGATCAGGATTCCTTCAAACAGTGCCATCAGCATTCCGGACAGCATCCCTCCGATCAATCCAAGCCATGGATTATCTGTCAGATACGTCACGTATGTGGCGGAAAAAGCCCCGATCAGCATCATTCCTTCCAGCCCCATAGCCACGATTCCTGCACGGGATGAGTAGATTCCCCCCAATGCTGCAAATGCCAGCGGCACGCCCATACGAAATGCGGAAAATAAAATAGACTGTATCATATACAATACATCACTCATGTTTCTTCCCCCTTATCACTTTTCTGAATTTTGCATACAAGCTTTCAGATAACTGAGGACATCCAAGAAGCAATACAATAAACGCCTGTATGACCACGATAAAATCATAGGGGATCCTGGCTGTACGGCTGACAACCGTAGCGCCGGATCTCAAAACTCCGAACAAAAGGGCAGAAAAAATATTTCCGATCATACTTAATCCGGCCAATGATGCCACCGCAACCCCATCCCATCCGAAGCCAGGTGAAAATCCATCAATAAAACGACCATTGACGCCTGCCACAATGACAGCTCCCCCAATCCCTGCAATCGCCCCGCTGATAAACATTGCAGACTCCATTGTTTTCGCGGACGAGATTCCTCCGGTTTCGGCTGCCAATGCATTTTCTCCGTTTACCCGTATCTCAAATCCATATTTCGTGTATTTCATAACCAGATACATCAGGATTGTCAGAACAAGAAAAATGAAGATGCCGGAAGAAAGACGCGGTGTCTCAACCAGATTCGGCAGGCGCGCGCTGTTCTGTATCTGTTCTGACTGCGCGACCGTTCCTTCCACCTTCATCGGTCCGCTTACGAGATAGGATGTAAAATTCTCCGCAATAAAATTGAGCATGATCGCCGTAATGATTTCATTCGCCCCGAATTTAATCTTTAATACCGCGACAAGCATTCCCCATAGACCTCCGCAGACAATCGCCGCAAGCATAACCAGCGGGATATGTATCACCCCTGGGAGCCCTCTCATATAGACCCCCGCGACCGCCGCGGCAATCGCGCCAACATACATCTGTCCCTCCAGACCAATATTACAGATTCCGGCACGTATGGCTACGATATATGCCAGTCCCATAAACGCAATGATCATCGTCTGAGACAGTGAATTGATCAGCGCCGACCTGCTGCCGAGACCGCCCTTAAAAATCGCCGCATACGCACTTAAGGGGGAATATCCGCAGATTGCAAAAATCACTGCTCCGACTAATAAAGAAATGAATAATGAGATACCCAGAACAAGTATTTTATTACCGCTCTTTTTACTCACAGTTCTCCTCCTTTCCTTGATCCAACGTTCCTCCCGTCATCAGAGTTCCGATCTCTTCTCTCGTAAACTCCTCTTTTTTTCTCATACCTGCAATCTTTCCTTTGTACATCACCGCGATCGTATCACTCAGTTTCAAGATCTCCTCCAGATCGGATGATACGAGTAAGGCCGCCCCGCCCCGTTCACAAAATTCCCTCAGGAGAGAATAAAAGAATTCGCTGGTCGAAATATCCACACCTCTTGTCAGCTGAGAACATATCAGCACCTTAGATGCCTCTTCAAATACTCTCGCCACTACAACCTTCTGCTGATTCCCGCCCGAAAGCTGGCTGACCAGGGTTTTGGAATCCGGCGTTTTTATTCTGTATCTGTCGATTCGTTCCGCGCTCATCTTCCTTATCTTTTTCAGTTTCATAATTCCTTTCTCACAAAACTCGCTTTTATCCTGATAGCCGAGCACAAGATTTTCTTCGATAGACATATTTTCTGCTACCGCATACTTTAATCTGTCTTCTGGTATATGGCCGATTCCCCGTTTGATAAAATCTTTCACCGATCCGCAGAGTTTTTCACCGTCCAATTTTAACGTCATTTGATCAGGCGTGATCAGACCGGTCAGAGCCTTAACCAGCTCACTTTGTCCGTTCCCCTCTACACCAGCGATTCCTAATATTTCTCCTTTTCTGATCTGAAACGTAATATTGTCCAAAACCGCTTGATTGGCATACATGTAATTCAAATTTTCTACTTGAAGGCAGACCTCTCCAAAATTGTTGTCTTTTCGATCATTGCCCGAAAAGCCAGATGTTTTGCCGACCATATATTCCGCAAGCTGACTGACGGATATTTTTCCCATGTCTTCCGGCTCAACATGTCCGGTCACCACTCCATTTCTCATGACCGTGATCCTGTCCGCGATTTGAAAGACTTCATAAAGCTTATGAGTAATGATGATACAGCTTTTTCCATCTTCTTTCATCCGCCTTAATACTTCGAAGAAACGTTCTACCTCCTGCGGTGACAGCACTGCTGTCGGTTCGTCCAATATCAGCACCTGTGCGCTGCGGTATAGTATTTTTAATATTTCAACCTGTTGTTTTTCCCCGACCGTCAGATTTTCAACCAATGCTTCCGGCGAAACGGAAAATCCAAATTTTCGGATCATTTCACTGATATCCTGCTTTGCCTGGTTGTAATCCACCCTTCCGTTCTTTTTTGGTTCTGCGCCGACAATGATGTTTTCCACAACATTCATGGCATCTGCCAGCATAAAGTGCTGATGTACCATCCCAATTCCCATGTTGATCGCCTTCATTGGATTTTCAATTTTTACCGGCCTGTGATCGATCTCAATTTTCCCGCTGTCGGGCCTGGTCATTCCATACAGAACTCGCATCAGCGTACTTTTTCCGGCGCCGTTTTCCCCCAGCAATGCATGAATTTCACCTGTTTCAATTTTCATTGAAACATGGTTTAAGGCTGTCACATTCGGATAAGTTTTTACAATATCCTCTAGGTTCACTATACTCATGCTCTCCTCCTAACTTGCATCTATGATTCGCATCACTCCAGTTACAGAAACAGCAGTTTTTTATTTTCCTGCTGTTTCCGGACTGTTCACAACAGCTTACTTGCCATATGCATACTCTGCATTCTCCGCGATCCAGGGATCGATCTCGTCCTCTGTTTCGGGAAGAACCAGCTCACCCGATTTCATTTTCTCAACAAGCTCTTCTATTGTATCTTTCAAATCCTGCGGAACCGGAACATTGCTATCACCATAGGAAATTACAAAATATCCGTTTTCAATTCCCAAAGAACGTTCTCCGCATTCCAGCTTTCCATCCAGCAGCTCCTGACATATTGCATATACCGTAGTGTCCAGGCTTTCAAGGGAGGATGCCATCACACTGTCCGGCGCCGTATCGATCGGGCTTTCGGACGTACATCCAATGGCATACAGAGAAGACTCCTTGGCCTGATTGATCGTCCCCAGGGAGGAACCGCCTGCCAATGTCATTACGATATCTCCGCCTCCGTCATAGATGGATTTCGTAATTTCTTTCGCTGCTGCAGGATCGTCAAAAGCCCCTACGATACCTACGCGGACATCCGCATCCGGGCATGCGAGCCGTGCGCCCATCTTATAGCCCATCGCACCTTCCTGCATAACCGGTGAATCTACGCCGATCACGATACCTACCGTATGATCTTCCTTCATATTTTCAATACTTGTATCCTGAGTCATTGCCCCCGCAAGATAACCGCCTAAAAACGTATAGTCCCGGAAGTCTTTTACCAGGGATACCACGTTGTCCTCATCAACCGCCGTATCAATGATTGAAAATTTCTGATCCGGATATTGCGGCGCAAGCTCGGCAAGCGCGGATTCTGCCTCACTTGCATTTAACATGATCAGATCATAGCTGCCATCCTCCGCATACTGTGTGATATAAGTCGCGTAATCCGAAGCAGACTGCGGTTCTGAATAATCAAATTCAATTCCCAGCTCCTCTTTTGCTTTTTCCAGTCCGGCATAGGCCAAATCATTAAAATTCTGGTCGCCGAGACCGCCCGTGCCTACAATCAGCCCAACTTTAACCACTTCCTTATTATCCGTTGCCTCATCAGTGGGAGCATCCTCAATTTTTTCTCCTCCGCACCCGGCTAAAAGAGTAATACACAAACCTGCTGTCAAAAATGCACTCATTAAATTTCTTTTTTTCATTTTTTCCACTGTATATTGAACCAAAATATACATTTTCTCCTTCTTTTTTATTTTGTTTGCAGGGCTAAAATTCTTTTTGTTCTTTCTGTCCTGCTTTCCACAGAGATCAGATATATGCTGATCATGCTGATCCCAAGATTAACATGATTCGGCCATTCGATAAATATGTTCAACATCCTCCACATTCAGGATTTTAATTCCTCCGATATTGCCAAATCGGCATGCATCCTCCGCCATTTTCCGAAATTTTTCGTCATTCACGACTCCAATTTCGCTCATGCTTGACGGAGCGTCCATAGACTGAAAAAAACCGCGGAGTCTTCTGATTCCTTCCAGTGCCGTATATTCCTGATCGTAAAAATCTACTTCTACGTGAAAGACCCGGTTGGCAAACTGGACAAATCTGGGGAGATTTTCTTTATATACGTACTCTGCCCAGCAGGGAAGCAAAACAGAAAGTGTGGCTCCATGAACCGCATTATACTGCGCGCTTAGCTGTGCTCCCATCATATGAGTTGCCCAGTCCTGATTCCGTCCGGTCCCCAGCAGTTCATTATGCGCAATCACAGATGTCCACATAAGCTCTGCCCTTGCATGGTAATCATTCGGATTTTGCATCAATATCCCTGCATTCACAAGAATGGATTTCATCACACCCTCACACATATAGTCCGTCAGATTCACATTGACAGAATTGGAAAAATATCGTTCCATTACATGGGAAAACATATCCACAATCCCCAAAACTGTCTGCTGTTTTGGGAGCGTCAGTGTCAGTTCCGGATTCATCAGCGTAAATGCCGGCCTTAACAGGTCCGATAACACATCTGCGCTTTCGTTTGTTTCCTCGTTCTTCAGAACACTCCCTCTGCTGCCCTCGCTTCCGGTCGCCGGCAGTGTCATCACAGTGCCTACCGGAAGGCTTTCCTTCGGCTCCGCTCTCTTACAGTAAAAATCCCATACATCTCCATCGTATTTCGCGCCGATCGCAATGGCTTTTGCCGTATCAATGACACTTCCTCCTCCTACTGCAAGAACACAACCGACATTTTTTTCCCTGCATATTTCAATTCCTTTTCTCACCAGGCACACCTTGGGATTCGGCTCAACGCCGGGCAGCTCATGATACCGGATACCAGCTGCTTCCAGAGATTCTTTAATCCTTGTATAAAGTCCCGATTTATACATAAAATCGTCTCCATAATGTACGAATAGACATACATCCGCGATTCTTTTTATTTCCTGTCCGCAAAGCTTGTCTGCATCTTTTTGCAGAATAAATTTTGTAGGCGACCTGAATTCAAAGTTATTCATATTCTTTTCACCCTTTCATTTCTTTTAAGAAAGAGGTTCCTGCCGGGAATTGATATCCGAAATATTCCGCAATGGTTGCCGCAATGTCGGAAAATGTATCCCTTACTCCTAAATCCACCCCTTCTTTTAATTTTTTTCCATAAGCTACGATCGGAATATATTCCCGTGTATGGTCTGTTCCAGGTGTCGTCGGGTCGCATCCGTGATCCGCAGTGAGCAGAAGAATGTCGTCCTCGTCCAGCAGGCCGATCATTTCCGGAACAAATGCATCAAAATACTCTAATGCTTCCGCATATCCTTCCGGGTCGTTCCTGTGTCCATACAGCATATCGAAATCTACCAGATTAACAAATAAGAATCCATCAAAGCCTTCCTTCAAATACGAAATAGCTGCCCTGATCCCCTCCTTATTATTTTTGGTATGGTTGATCTCTGTCAGTCCTCTCCGGTTAAAAATGTCCTCAATCTTGCCCACTCCGATCACATCTTTTCCGTTCTCCTTCAGCATGTCCAGCACAGTATACCCGGGCGGATCTACGGAAAAGTCCTTTCTGTTTTCCGTACGATAGTAATTGCCGGTTTCTCCCAGAAACGGACGGCAGATGATCCTGCTCACTGTATCATCACCGCTCATCAGTTCTCTTGCAATCCTGCAGATTTCATACTGCCTTTCCAGAGGGATGACCCTTTCATGCATGGCAATCTGCATCAGACTGTCTGCCGACAGATATACGATCGGATATCCTGTCTTTACATGCTCCTCTCCCAGTACTTTAATAATCTCCGTACCGGAAGCAGGATAATTTCCTATAATCTTTGTTCCGATCCTTCTTTCTAATTCTGCAATAATCCTCGAAGGAAAAGACTCGCCAAACACTTTATAAGGTGTTTTTACCGTAAGACCTGCTATTTCAAAATGCCCGTTCGTCGTGTCTTTTGCTTTCGCACACTCCTTTGCCTTTCCATAACAGCCCCTGGGGAACCCAACACCTTTCAGCCCTGTCTCCTGAATATGAAACAGCCCCAGTGATTTCATATTCGGAATGTACAAACCGCCTCGAAATTCATCTACATGTTTCAATGTATTTGTACCTGCATCTCCAAATTCCGGCGCATCCGGCAATTCACCAACCCCTACGCTGTCCAATACGATGACTGTAAATTTCCCCATATTTTTCTCCTGTCAAGCTCTTTTTATGATCTTCAGTCCCTGTCCGTATCTCCTGAAATGTTTATTTTTCACCGTTTGCAGCATTCATGAACCTTCTTTGATATGTAATGATCTGAGGTGCGGATGTATTCTGCGCTAAATAGCCTGGCTCTGTAGTAATCACAATTTTATCCGTCATATCACAGAACTCCGGTTCGGCCATCAGCTTATCAAGCTCCGGATACATCCGGGATCCCTCAATACTGCAGACAATCAGCCTTGTATCTTCCAGGTTGGAATTCCGAAGCATCCTCAGATTGTGTCTCACACCGTCCATTCCGTCAAATCCTTCTTTTTCATTGATCTTCCTGTATTCTACAGTCTCCCTCGCAACCTTTTCTACCAGACGCAGGTCTACATCCCTGTCATCTTTGGAGAAAATGTCCCACTGGATCATGAAATCTCTCAGCCCTGTCAGGAACCTGTCGTCATACGTCTTCTGATATGCCGCAAGCATTCCATTAATATAAGTAGTCACTCCAAATCGCTGACGTACAAAGCTGTTAATAAAATATGGCTTTGCCTGCAGTGCCATACCGGTCTGCCACGGTTCGAACATCAGTGTATAATTCACACGGAACCCGTGCTCTTTCAGTTTTAGCGCAAGATTATGCCCATAAAGATAATCCGCTGTCGCCGCCTGATTCCACCGGGTATGAAGCTTCTTGTCATCTATAAGAAGCTCCCCTACGTTCCCCGCATTGACCGGCCCGGTATGGGGAACCTTGATGACCATCCGGTAGTCCGAAAACATTTCCCGAAAATGTTCTGCCTCTTCCAAAATCTGACTGAAATCCGCAAACGGATCATTCAGCTCTACACTGATGTCACATCCCGGCCCAAGGATATTGCAGATTTCCCGCATCACTTCGTCTCTTGTTTTAAATTTTTTCCCAACATTTGCTTCCGGATTATTGATAAATAAATCATATACAATACCCGGATTGCAGGTCAGGTTTCCGATCAGGTTTTTAATTGGCTCGACCTCGTATGGATTTGCCGTATCTGCGGAAAAAATAAATTTTGTCGGCCGTTTCTTCCCGTTTTTATCATAAGAAATGTTCCGCTTCAGATCTATCTCCAGAACCTGATCCGCCTTCATCTCGTAACGGATCTCGAACCCTGCCGGGGTCTCGCCTTCCGAAACATGAAACAGATCTATTACATCCTTAAAGCGCGCACTTGCACTGATGTATTTTACCCTCTCCAAAAGGAATTTATACTCTTCCATACTGATCCCCATGTGAAGCGCCCTTCGCACATAGCTTTCATCACCTGACGCAATCTGGATATTCTCTCCTATAAGAGATGCCAAACTGTAATTTACTGACTGCATAATACCCTCCGTTTGTCCTTATTCGTTCTCCATTAATTCTTTTTTTCCAGCTCTTTCAAAAAATCTCCATATTCCTGTACGAGCTTTCCCGCGCTTCTTGTTCCGCATAAAGCCACTCCGAGATGTTCAAACATATACAGAGCAGCCGACATTGTAAAGGTTCTGGGAACACCGGAAACTTTTATTTTCGTATCTCCCGACAGATTCTCTTTCATGATCCTCACCTGCTGTTCTGTCGGGAAAGCCTGAGAACCTGTTGCTGTTTTAACATATGTAACTCCACACTCACAACAGATTCTGGTCAGATTTGCAATCTCCTCATCTGAAAGGAATCCAACCTCAAAAATCAGTTTTGTGTCGCAGCCTTCTCCGCAGATCCTTACAAATTCGCTGATCTCATGACGTACCAGCTCCCAGTCGCCATCCTTTACAGCGCCGATATTCACTACCATGTCACATGCCGTACAGCCCAGATCTACCATTTCCTGCAATTCAAACAATTTTGACTTTGTAGACATCGCGCCATAAGGGAATCCAATGACAGCACTGGGTCCCACATCAGAGCCCTTTAATTCCTCTACTACCAATTCTGCCCAGCAGGAATTTACATTGACTGCATTCACATGATATTTTTTTGCAAGATTGCAAGCTTCAATAATGTCCTTCTTCTGCAGGTTGGGAGCCAGATAAGCCAAATCCAAATGTTTTGCAAATTCATTCACTGTTAACATGATACGACCTCCTTTTCGATGTTTTTCCTGATTCATTTTATATTTTTCAGTTGTTACAATCACAATATATCACTTAGTTTTTGTTTTGTCAACAACAATTGTTTTATTATTATCATTTTATTAGTTCACTTAAGTAAACAGAATGATATATTTTTAACATTTTTATCAAATTATTGTGTTTTATTTCACGTAATAACTTTGTTTTATAATTATCCATCACCAAAAAACAAAAGAAACCTGCCGTGCAGGACAGGCCTTAGTAAAAGAAAGGGAGCAAAAGATGGCATCTGAGCCGCAAGGATTGGAAAGTACGGAACCTTACGAAGTGAAAGAGGATTTCTCCAATCTGGACGGTGGTCTGTGCAATGATGTGATTGACGAGAATATCGCAATCTTGACTGTGACACGGTTCTTGTGGCGGATATGCCCCGTGAGATACGCAACTATGGAAAAACCCTGAACCGGGGCAGAATCTGACGGATAGACATGTTAGACGGCACGGGCAGGGGATACAGAGGTGTGCCGGAAAATTGCGCGGACACATGGATGAACGCTCGGATACCGCTCCTCCGAAGATAAGGAGACCACGGCGGTCTGCCAGTTCCGTCTTCACGGCAGGTAATTTACGGCGAATGTAAAGGGGCGTGTTAAAGCATTGAAGGTTTAGTCTTTTCTGCCTGAATATCGTTCATATTTTACAGTTTCAAGCCGACTGTTCCCTGATACGAACAGCCGGCTTGAAATAGGTTCTCTGATTCAACTTTCACATGCTTCTCTCAGCACTTCTACTTTACACCTGTGTTTTTTCCGTTTCTTCTCATATCCGATCCCTACCGCCAAAATTCTTCCGGTATATCTTGGACGCTCTCCGATCTTTGCCCGGAAGCGGAGATCGTATTTCTTTTTTATGATCTGCCGGATTGCTTCCTCCGGGGTATGATCCACCTTCAATTCCAGAATCACACAGTCCGCGCTTCGGTCCATTTCCGGATAAAATATAAAATCTACGTATCCGGTCCCGGCCTTATCCTCCCGTTCCACACGATAGCGGTCTCTCGCTGACAAATATACCAGATTGATAACCGCCGTCAATTCTGTTTCATGATTATACTGCATAAGCGGTGTTTCCGTATCGTGGACCAGTTCCAGTATTTCTGCCATCGTATCGGTATCTCCCCGCAAGGTTGCTTCCAGCATCCGGCCGGATTCCCTGGCAAGACGGTACACATATCCAAGGGATGCTTCCTTCTGCAGCATCTCATCAAACCGATCCATCAATTCCTTATTCGGAATCGCCACTTTTCCATTCTCATAACTCAGGAATCCGTACACCACCATAGCGGATAAAATCTCATCTTTTGTCCGAAGGCTCATGGAAGCCGCCGCATATTCCCGAACCTTTGCAGGAACCGGCACACCGGAAACCATCAGCGCAAGATCGTCTCTCACTTCCGCCACATTATTTTCGATATAATAATAAATCTCATCATACGGCCCTGAACTTGTCCAGTAGCTTGCCAGTTCATTATACCGCAGAGCCATCACGACAGACCGCGGATTATAGACGCACTCCCGCGAAGCCGTATGATAACCGTTGTACCAAAGCTTAAGCCCTTCCGGCGTGATCTGCGGAATACTGCAGTTTTTCAGGTACCTTTGATATAAATCGTCAACCTCTTTCTGGGTAAATCCAAAATATTCACTGAATGCCTGTGTTCCCGCCATCGTAAATTCCGTAAACATATTCAATTCTGAACCGCTTGAGTATTTTTCGATCGGAAGGATTCCCGTCATATATGCAAGCAGTACATAAGGACGATCCTTCAAAAGGCTGCGCAAAAACATCAAGTACGCCTTCTTTTCTTCCTCTGTTACAAAAGGCTGATGGAACAGGAAATCCCATTCATCCAGCACAAAAATAAAACGCGCTGAGCTGTCTTCCTCATAGATTTCTAAAAGAGCATCCACTGCGGAATCTTCCTGAGTCAGTTCCACCTCCGGGTATTCCTTTTTCAAATCTCTGATCAGCCGTCTTTCAATTCGATCAATGTATTGTTCATAAGTTGTGCATTGCCTTGAAATATCATCAAAAGAAATATGGATGACTCCAAACTGGTTCCGAAAGCTTTGGCAGCGCTCATTTCTGCTGATCTTCAAGGTATCGAAAATATCTGCCGAATCCCGGGCTTTCGAAAAAAAAGCGGTGATCATATTTGCCATAACAGTTTTGCCAAACCGGCGCGGCCGCGTGATGCAGACATAATTTGTCCCCTCTTTTACCAGCGGAAATAATTCCTCAAGCAGCAGGGTTTTATCTACAAAATATGGCTTTTCTGCTTCATTTTTATATAACCTATATGCGGTTTCACTGTTCAGATAAATACCCATGTCGTTGTGCTCCTTCCTTTAAAGCCTGGAAAACTGCGGATACTTTTTTATGAGTTGTTCCATCAGCTCTGGTTTATCCGCACTCAAAAAAGCCAGCCATGCATCCAGTTCATTATTGATACCTTTATTTTGAAGGTTCAGCTCAAAAATGTCAAGCGGAATTCGGGAAGTACGCTGATGCGCTTGCAGGTCGTAAGGTATCCTCCCATCACAGCAGGGGGTGTCGTCATTCCTGGGGGAATTTATGTTGATTTTTAAATTCCGATTGCGTATACTATAAGTCAAAAGTAAATGTAAGATTGTCATACAGGACATTTTTCAGGAGGTTACTATGAAGGTTGAAGAAAGATTTCTAAAATACGTCTCTTATTGGACTACATCCTGCGATGGCCAGGAACAGATCCCCAGCACGGACCGGCAATTTGAGCTGGGGCGCGCCCTGGCGGACGAGCTGAGAGAATTGGGGCTCTCCCGGGTGAAGTGCGACGAGCATTGTTATGTATACGGCCTGCTCCCGGCCACAGAGGGCTATGAAGATAAGAAGTCCATCGGTTTTATCGCCCACATGGATACCGCGCCGGATTTTTCCGGAAAGGATGTACATCCCACGCTCATTCCGGATTATGACGGGAAGGATGTGACATTGCAGGCTACCGGAGATGTGCTGAAGGTTTCGGATTTTCCGAGGCTGGCATCCCGGAAAGGGCAGACTTTGATCGTAACGGACGGCTCCACCCTGCTGGGCGCGGATGACAAGGCCGGGGCTGCGGAGATCATAACCGCAGTGGAACAGATCGTCCGGGAACAGATTCCCCACGGCGACATCTGGGTGGGGATCACACCGGACGAGGAAGTGGGACGGGGTTTTGAAGCCTTTGACCTGGAACACTTCCAGGCGGATTACGCATATACCGTGGACGGGGATTATGAGGGCGAGATCTCCTATGAGAACTTTAACGCTGCGGCTGCCCTGTTCCAGATCCGGGGTGTCAACGTCCATCCCGGCAGCGCAAAGGATATCATGGTCAATGCAGGCTCCATTGCCTGTGAGCTGCACCGCATGCTTCCTCCGGAGGAAGTTCCAGAGCATACGGAGGACCGCCAGGGCTTCTACCACCTGACCGACATGGAGGGAAATGTAGCTCACGCAAAGCTGCAGTACATCGTCCGGGATCACGATCAGAAGATTTTTGAAAAGCGGCTTGCTTTTCTGCGTGAACTGGAAGCCTCATTCAATGAAAAATATGGGAAAGGCACGGTAGCGCTCACCATAACCCACAACTATCGGAATATGCTGGAAGTGGTGAAGGAACATTTTTATATCGTAGAAAAAGCAAAGGCGGCCATGAAGGCTGTGGGGGTCACGCCGGTATCTCCTGCCATCCGGGGCGGTACTGACGGCGCGGAGCTTTCCTTCCGGGGACTTCCCTGTCCCAACCTGGGCACCGGAGGGGACGGTTTCCACGGACCGTTTGAGCATATCACCGTGGAGGCCATGGAGCATGTCGTACAGATTCTGATCGAAATCGCAAAAAATCCGTTAGAAAACGCCACCTGATCGTACCTTATCTTTCAGGCCGTTCCGTGTCCCGTGGCAACGGACGGCCTGAAACAGTGTGTACTGTAGCAAACAGAAAGCCTGTCACTGGCAGCCTTTCTGCATATGCATACGATGGTATTTATATTTCACCGGATAATCAGAGTGAATGACAGCGCAGACTGTCGAGTTCTTAAGTATTCAGCAAATAGATCCGAAATTCCGCGCCCTCTCCCACTTCTGACTTGACTTCGATATACCCCTTCTGCAGTTCGATGATCTTCCGGGCAAGGTACAGACCGATCCCGATGCCTTCCTGCTCGTGGATCTCCGGCTCCCGGTAGAATCTGGTAAAGATCTCCGCCTGCCGTTCCGGCGCGATCCCCTTTCCGGTATCCCGGATGCAGATCTGGGTAAAAATTTCCTGCACCTTCACTTCGATATGGATCGCACCTCCGGCATCGGTATATTTCACTCCGTTGTCCAGAAGATTAAAGATCGCTTCCTCCGTCCATTTCCCGTCATGGCGGATCCTAACCTCCCGGTCACAATCCACATACAGACGGATCTGCTTCTCCTCCGCCTTGGGAACAATGGCCGCCACTGCCCGCCCGATGGTCGCCCGCAGGTCGGATTCCCGATTCCGGATCGTGATCACTCCTGTTTCCAGCCGGGAGATTTTGACCATACCCTGGAGCAGGAAATCCAGCTTTTCAATCTGCCCTTCCATACTGTTCAAAAATTCCTCCGCCCGCTCTGACATGGGCTCATCCTGGAGGATCTCCATACACAATTTCAGATTGGCGACCGGAGTTTTCGTCTGGTGGGAAATATCGGAGATCAGCTCCTTCATTTTATTTTTTTCGGTCAGGCTTTCCTCCTCTTTCCTCTGCCAGATATGATCCGCCCGCCGCAGCTTTTCGTAGATCTTCCCCCACAGCGTGTCCTCATCCTCGCAAACCGCATCCTCACAGTCCTCCCCAAGCTCCTTTCCAGAAATGATCTCGTCTAGGCTCTTTTCCAGCTGATCCGCAAACCGGTAGACATCCTGTTTCAGAAGATACAGCTTCCACCCCAAAAACGCCGCCAGAAGCAGCGCGCATACAGTCAATACGATCATCCCAGCCATTGATACCCCATCCCATATACATTCGAAATATACCTGTGCTCCTCGTCCTCGATCTTCCTCCGAAGCCGGTTCACGTTCACGGCCAGGGTGTGCTTGTCCACAAACTGCCCGTTCACATCCCACAGCCGTTCCAGCAGGACCTCATAGGTCAGAAGCTTTCCCCGGTTCGTCACGAACTGCTTCAGCAGCCGGAACTCCGTAGGCGTAAGCACACACTCCTGCCCTCCCGCCTGGGTTTTGGCCGCCTCAAAATCCACCTTCAAAAATCCGTCGTCAAAGCACAGATGCCCGTCCGATCCTTTTCGTTTCAGGATCACATCAATCTTTTTCAGCAATATTTTCATGGAGAAAGGCTTCGTCACATAGTCCTCCGCCCCCAGCTCATACCCGTTCAGCGCATCCTCCTCCAGATCCCGCGCCGTCAGGAACAAGACCGGAACCGCCGCCTGCTCTTTGACCCATTCACAAAATGTAAATCCTTCCCCGTCCGGCAGGTTCACATCCAGCAGGATCAGCTCCACGCCGCCCCGCAGCCAGGCTGCCTTCGCTTCCTCTATACAATAGGAAGAAACCACGCCATAACCTTCCTTCTCCAACGCATAACATACAGCACGGTTCAGCTTCCTGTCATCTTCCACTACCATGATTTTCTGCAAAATGTATCCTCTCCTCTATTACATTTTTTATCCAATTGGACATCCCCGCCCTCATTCCGCATAACATTTTACCACGCCAAATTCATTTTCTCAATCCATCCACAATTTATAGTATAATAAAAAATAATTTTCCCTGCACCCAAACGGCACACTTCTCCGTCTAATAAGTAGAATGCAACAAAACAAAGGAATCGAGGTGAACACTTTTGAACATGCTGTTGATAAAAAGAGCGCAGAAACACGATACGGACGCATTTATCCAATTGATCGAGGAGTACAAGACCGCGCTCTACAAAGTAGCCAAGACCTATTTAAAAAATGAAGAAGACGTTGCGGATGTCATACAGGACACCATTCTTTCCGCCTATGAACACATCGGAGAGCTGAAAACCGTTTCCTATTTTAAAACATGGCTTACCCGAATCCTGATCAATCACTGCACCGATGTGGTCCGTCAGCAGAAACGGATCGTGTCCATGGAGCAGGCTGAAGAGCAGACCGGAACATTTCTGGAAAGCGACTATGAATTTTATGAGCTGATCCAGGAGCTTCCAGAGAAGGACCGAACCATATTCCTTCTATACTATGGGGAATGCTTCAACGTGCGTGAGATCGCGGAGCTCATGGGATGGAATGAAAACACGGTAAAAAGCAGGCTCCAGAGGGGCCGGAAAAAACTGGAACAGGTTTTATCATGTTAAACAGATTTTAAGGAGGACAGATTATGGGATTTTCAGAAAAAGAAATGAGGGAGATTTTAAGCCAGGATATTCAGGTATCAGATACGGTCAACAAAAGGATCCAGGACACCTACAAGATGCTGCGGACAGGGCAGAAACGCAGTCAACGCCCGCCCCGCCGCCGGAGATTTTCCTATGCCGCGGCCGCCATTGCCTTGATCGCCTGCCTTGCAGTGCCGGGAGCCGTCTATGCGGCCGCAAACCTGGATTTCTTTGACGCAATGTTCGGGAACAGCACAAAAAAATCAACGCCTGTGATCGAGACAGAGGTAGATACCGGAAAAACCAATGAGGATGGAACTCCAAAGATGGCCGATGTCACCATCCCTTCCAAGGAATTTGTTTCTGTGGATCCGCAGAAGGCACAGGATCTGACCGGAGGCGGTTGCATCAGCGAGCCGATCGTAAAGAAGCTGGGCGACCATACCCTGACCGTCGAAAATATGGTCTATGACAAAAACGGAGCTGTCATTACATTTACACTGGAACGCTCAGGCGGCGTTACCATGCTGATCGGGGACGCCGATACCAATGTACGGAAGGGCGCCTATTTTGCAGATGACAGAAACTACGGCTTCTCCTTCGGAACCACCGGCGATATCTTCGGAGGCAGCAATATTTACGTAGATACGGAGAAGAGCACGGCGGACAAGATGTGCTGCACTGCTTATCTTCTTTGGAGCCAAAAGCTTCCGGACGGGGTGTTTCCAATGCTTTCCATTGCGAAGTATCCGGGTTCTCTGAAAGAGGTGTCGATCAAGAAAGAGGAATGGACGGAGGAAGAATGGAACCAGAAACTGGAAGACTTCTATGCCAGGACTGAGGTGGAAGAGATCGTGCTGACCGACCAGCCGGCGATTCCGGTACAGGAGCTTGCAGGCTATATCACCTATTCCCCGATTTCCCTCGGTGTGGATCTGTCAAAGGGACTCGGCCTGTCGGAGGCAGATGCCTATGATCCTGTAAACCTCACTCACCTGGAGATCCGTTTTCAGGACGGCAGCAGCTATGTGATCAGTGACGCGGAAAACCATATCGAAAACAGCGGCTATGTGCTGGGAGGCGTGGGCGATCCGCAAACCTGGTATATGACGGCTTTCAACCGCATTGTAGATATCAATGAGATCCGGGAGATTGTTGTAAATGATGAGACATTTCCGGTAAAGTAAAAGACTGTGTGACGATTGAGAAGGGCATCAAGCATCCCCCGCCTGGGATTTGGTTCAGGCAGGGGATGTCGTTTTTTCTTCTCTATTTATATTGTTTTCCGTCAGTGATCCGTCTTTCTCAATGATCCGCAGAATTTTCATACCTTTATTTTGGAAATAAGAGCTTCCTGAAGGATCTGAGAAAAATTCAAATCCATTGCTATCGCCGCTTCATTTAGCCATTCCGGTATACTTAGCGTTTTTTTAACCGCCCGGGAACTTGTACGTTTTTTATATGCCAGCATATCAAATTCGATCACGGCGAGAAAAGAGTCCTGCTCCGTAATGATTGCGGTTGGATCAGAAGCCGGAGGAATCGGCTGCCCTTCTTTTTCACGGCAGGACAGTGCAAGCCCCAGGGCTTCAACAGCCATTTCATATGCTTCGGCCATATCTTCACCCTGCGTAAGACATTCCGGCAGATCCGGAAATGATATCCAAAACCCACCTTCTTCTGCTTTATGAAATAATGCCGGATAATAAACAGATTGTAACACGTAATATTACGTATGGCAACTTTCAGATTCACAATTTCATTTTATCGTAAAGCTTTTATATTTTAATGATAATCATTAAATATATATTGACATTCATATATTCATATGGTATTTTAAAAACAGAAAGCGAACGAACTTATAGATGGGTAATTAAAAAATGAAAGGGGTTGATTCTATCATGTTATGGAAAAAGAGAAGTAAAGAAGAACGCGAATATCGGCATTACTCCTGGATCAGGGCGGTTTATTATGTGTATCTCCTGATATCCATTTGGGATTTATTGGTTTTCCTGATTGGCTTGACCTCTATTCTGTCACGTCCGGCATCCGAGACGGTAATCATGGACTCAGGAAGCCACCTGTGGTTTTATATTCTGGATGGGTCGTTTGCACGGTTCCCCAAGGAATTTCTGCCCTTTACGGTGGATACGGCAACCGTCAATGGACAAGTGTTTGCCGCAAGCTTTATTCTTCTGACGCTTATTTCCGAAAAAGTGCCCTTGCTTTTCATCCTTTGGAAGGGTTATCGGATCCTGCGTGTCATGAGGCACTCCTATTCTCCGTTTATGCCGGAGATTGCCGGACATATCTGTTGGATTGGAAGGACTGCCCTTTTCATCGGTTTTTTTAAGAAACTAATCTTACAGGGCGGAATGTCCCTCATCATAGACCATGATTTTATGTTCGAAAATCCTATGGAAATTTCATGGATCCTTACGGGGCTGATCCTTTTGCTTGTCAGCGATATTTATAAAAGGGGCTGCGCCCTCCAAAAAGAAGTTGATGAGACATTATAACGGACAGCAGCTTTTTCTGCATCCTGCGAGATGAGAAGAATAGATGCATCTGCTCAGTACCCTCGCAGATACACCGCAATCCCATGAAAATTGCCTACGGCAATGGGGATTGCTCCTGCAATTTATACGTTTTCGTACGGATAGCGCAGTAAATGCGCTATCCTATGCTGAGTAGTTACGAATAGATTTCGTGACGGTTCCTATCCTTGCACCGAAAGACGCTGCCTTATAGATTGGAGGTATGATAATGTCAATCATATTAAGACTGGATCGGGTCATGGCCGACCGGAAAATGTCCTTGAACGAACTGGCCGCCCGGGTCGGTATTTCGAATGTCAATCTTTCGAATCTGAAAACCGGTAAGGTCAAGGCTGTCCGGTTCTCCACACTGGATAAAATCTGCGATGTGCTGGACTGCCAGCCGGGAGACATACTGGAATATCAGAGAGACGAGTCAAACGAATCCGGATAACCGGACGGATGCCTTGCTGCAAGGCATCCGTGTATAATAACTCTAATCTGTCTGCTCTTCCTCCCCGTCTTCTTCCACCTTAGAAGCCGCCGCCTCATTCTGTTCCTCTGCCTTCTCTGCCGTTTCTGCCACGATCTCTCCCACATCCGAAAGCAGCTCCGCCGATTTTTTCTCCAGTTCGGCAAGCTTCGCTTCCTTATCTGCTACATCTGCTGACGGGTTATACATCTGATCCAGCTCAATCTCCGACTTCAGCACACGTGCTTCCCCGTCAACCCTGTTTTTCACAGAATCGCTCACTTCCGCCTTCTGCAGGCCCTGGGACAGGTCCATCACATTTGCCAGCCTTTCATTTTCAATCTCCTGCTCTGTCTTTGGCTCGTCGTCCTTCTTCGGCTTCCCAGCCTGCTTCTCCATTTCCTTCGCCATGGCCTCTGTCATCTGCTGGTCGATCTCCTTTAGCTGCTTCTCATAAGCCTCTACCTGGGACTTGATGGAATCCATCGACCGGCCGTCCTTTTTCGCGGAGCTGATCAGAGAATTCTTCTGATCCGTGATACTCATCTTCTGCTTCATAAGCGTCTCGATCAGGCTCCCCTTCCTGCCCTGCGGAGAAATGAATGCCAGATCCATCCGGCTTTCCTGCGCCTGAGCGCCTGCGGCCTTTCCTGTTTTTGCGGCCGCACTCTGATTGATGCGGTACGCATGAAAAATCTGATTTTGTGTTCCGGGATTAAAATTCAATTTCATTGTGATATTCTCCTCTTCTTATCAATCTGTCCGTTATGGCGTATATGCAAATGAACCACCCCGACGCAAGCATGCGGGGTATCCTGCCCTGGCTCTTCCTTTTTAGAACACTGCAAGCAGCGGGGGTATGATACCCTCGAAGGAATAAAACGAATCAGGGCATCTGCTTCAAAAACGCAGACCAGAAATCGGATTCATTGTTCCAATAGGGTATACACAGCATTTCCTCCTGTCCGCGGTAATCCACATTGACGAGGCTGCTGCTTCCTCCCATACTGGGCAGCTTCTTATAGCCTCCAAGGCTGACCCAAAAACGATCTCCCCTGATTCCATACTCTTCCAGGAGTTGATCCATGGAAGCCCTGCGGATGTAAATGTATTCCTCATCCCAGGATAATGCCTGCTCAAAGCTTCCGGGTTCCAGGAAGATCGTCTGCACTTCCCCTGATTCCTGTTCCTGATACAATGCGATCTCACGTATCGGCATATAACGCGGATAAGAGCCCTGTAAGATCAGCAAAAATACTCCCGCAAGAAGCACGGCGCCGCCAAAGCACAAAGCCGCTGCCGCAGGTCTCCGATACGGGGTGAACGATGCAATCCCTGAAAACCTTTTCCTCACATCTCTGTACCCGTCTGTGCCTGCGAAAGCAATGGTCGCATTTTTCCTTTTCAGTTCCGAATCCTCGGGATTCAAAAGCCCCATATTCTTCAACAGCAGAAGCCCATAGGCATAAGCATCCCGGCCGCTTTTCCGAATGGTAACCCGGTCGCAGATCTGTTCTAGGTCTTCTTGAAAGTCATTCCTGCATACCGCAAAGAAAGGGTTGGGCCACAGCAGGATCTGCAGGATATCCCACAGCAGGCAGAACCAAAGGTGCCCCAGCCGGATATGCGTTCTCTCATGAAGCAGAACCGTTTCCAGTTCTTCCGCCTCCAGTTCCTTTCGCAGGATCTGCGGCAGAACGATATTGGGACAAAACAGTCCTGTAGAAAATGGAGTAAGTAAAAATTCGTGGATCCGGACTTTCTGCCCGCACACCTGATCCTGTTCCATCCCTTTTACAAGCCTGCCAAGCCTTCTCCTCCCGGAGAAAAGAACCGATGCACAAAATACCATCCCCAGCAGATAGCCGTATCTGACCCACCAGTATTCATTGCAAAACCCGATCCACCGGTACGTCCAGCGGCTGAAAAAATGTTCCTCATGGAAAAGTTTCAGCTTTCCCAAAAACGGCGCTATGAGTAAGATTTCCCAGAGCATCCCTTTCAGAAATACCGCTTTTCCAGGCAGAATCCGCCGAAGCAGAAGGATCAGAAGAAACAGGAAGAAAGAGAACAGGACGCACTGCCCCATTACCACAGAAATATATGCGGCGGTATAGTCCAGGGTGTTCAGCGTCAGACTGTCTGTCAATTGTCCTGCCATCACAAGTCCTTTCCTTTACTCGTTTTCTTTTCCCTGCAGGTTTCCAGGATCCCTTTCAGCTCCTCCATCTGTGCTTCTGTGAGGACGGCATGTTTCAGCAGCGCCGCTGCCGCATTGGCATGGCTGCCGGAAAAATAGCTGTCCGCAAATCTCCTGCTCTTCTCTTCCAGACAGGCTTCTCTGGATTTCAATGGGGTATAGATATAAATTCTGGCGTCATGTTCATCAATCACGTAGCTCAGGAGCTTTTTCTGGCACAGGCGGTTCATCAGTACGCGTATCATCCTGGGAGTCATATCCGTGGATTCTTTCAGCCTCAGTATGACTTCGGAGGATGTCAGGGGCGTGCCCGCAGACCAGAATACCTCCATGATCTGCCATTCACTCTCACTGGGCGCTGTTTCCTTTTTCGACATATGTACCCTCCTTGCTGTTTTGGTCAATTCCCGTAAAACAACCGTACAACTGGTATTTTTGTTATTCATATCATATATCGGTTAACATTTGTTATTTATTAACACCTGTTATTAAATTTTATAATGTTTTTTTCATTCCTGATTGTCCAGATCAAGAATCCCGTCGATACAAACAGAGAGATTCCCGCAGACAGCGGAAAGGCATACCAGATTCCTTCTATCCCATACAGCTCCCCCATCCAAAGCATCACCGGCACAAAGCACAATACCTGACTCCACAGCGTCAGCAGCATGGAAACCCGTTTCCTTCCGATTGCCTGAAAATACGCAGCCTGTACCGACTGCAGACCCTGAAACAGCAGGGCAAAGCTTACGATCATCAGAATGTGTCCTCCAAGCTCCGCAATCTCTCTCTCCGATGTAAAAACACGCATCAGCAGACCTGGGCAGCACACAACCGCCAGGCAGGAGGCCGCTCCGTAAATGCCTGCGGCTGCGGAAGCCTTTCGGAGCGCCTCCCGGACCCGTTCCTGTTTTCCGGCGCCCTGATTGTATCCGATCACCGGCTGCAGTCCCTGCACCAGTCCCATGACCGGAACCAGAAAAAAGGTATGGATCTTATTTACGATGCCATAGGTACTGATCGGAAGATCTCCATATTTTTTCAGGAACCGGTTCACCACCACAATGGAAATACCAGTTCCGCTCATCTGCAAAAAGGAGGAAACTCCGATCCACACGATTTCTCCCAGCAGTTTCAGATCCGGTTTAAAATGCCTCAGACGGATATGGAGCACACTTTTTCCGGACAGGAAAAAATAGTACATACTCATCAGCATGGAAATCGTCTGTGCAAGTACGGTTCCCACCGCCGCCCCTGTGACTCCCATGCCCAATCCAAAGATGAACCAGATGTCCAGCCCGATATTTGCCAGCATGGGGATGACCCAGAGGAGCATCGCGTACCTGCTGTTTCCTTCCGCACGGATCAGACTGGAGAATCCGGTACTGGTGACGGCTCCAAGCAATATGATCCGTGTGTAATCCTCTGCATAAGGCAGCAATGTTTCCGTGATTCCCATGCCCCGCAGAAGGGGCTGCAAGAAGACCAGTCCAGAAAATGTTACCAGGACAGCTGTCAGATAAAACAGGACGAATGTATTTGCAGCAGCTCTCTGTGCTGTCTCCTGATCCTTTCGCCCCAGCGCCCTGGATATGACGGATGCCGCTCCGTTTCCCAGCGTGGAAGAAACCGCTGACAGGAAAAGAAACAGAGGAAAGGAGACGGACACGCCGCCCACCGCAGCCGCGCCTGCCCCCTGGGAAATAAATATGGTATCAAAAATGTTGTATAGATTGTAAGCCATGATCCCAAGGATGGAATGCATAGACATCTGTCCCAATGCCCGGCCCACCGGCGCCTCTTCCAATAGAAATCTGGATTCCTCTTTCATCGCTCCAGCTCCTGCAGACATTTGTCCAGTTCTTTTTTTGCCCAGGCTCCCTGCAACTTCCCATACATCCAGCCATACCGAAAGGTCTCTGCCGCCATGATGGTCAGGATATACATCCGGTACAACTGGTATTTCTTCATTTCTGTTTCCGAAAACGAGCTCAGCTCTTGGCTTGCCTCGACATAGGCATTCAAAAAAGCCTGCTCCTTCCTGATATCGTCTGTCAGAATAAACGCCGCCGGCAGATCTGCAGCCGGATCCCCCCAGAATGCCCTTTCAAAATCCACAATGCCTTCGATATGATATATCCCGCCCGTCTCTTTTACGAAGATGTTGCCCTCATGGCAGTCATATTCCACCAGTGACGGGGCATTCTGCATTTCCAGGAGGGTTTCGTGAGTCTTCAGAGCATTTCGGATCCGGTCAAAGGGAATCTGTACGTGATGCTTCTTTCCGTCCTGCAGGATCATTTCAACCATCTGGGAAAAGGCTTCCTTCCATGTTCCATACTGCCGATCCGGGTCTTCCGTAAAATATCCATAGTAAGACCCCTTGATCTGGTGGAGCTGCGCCAGATATCCGGCCAGCTCCGCTTTGATCTGATCCAGATCTGATCTTTTCATTTTCCTTGATACCTGTGACAGAGGAACGCCTTCCATTGCAGTCATAAAAAAATAGTTGCTTTTGATATGCTGTTTTGTAAGGTCACTGGTCAGAATCTCCGGCACCGGCACGGTTGTCTGTTCCCGGATCATGCGGTAGCATTCCACCTCCGTAGGCATAACGTCCTGCTCGTAGGTGAGAAGCCTTGTCCCCGGTACTACGCCCACCTTGAGCACGATCTGATCGTCTTCCCTCCCCCGTTTCATGGCGTAGATCGCATTGAACATGCCTCCTTTTAATTCCTGAATATCGGACACTTCACAGTCATTTCCGAAATTGATCTTCACCAGGTTTTTGATCTCTTCATTTGATAAATGATTTTTTGTATTGCTGCGCATCTGTGTTCTCCTTCTTTCGTCATTTTCGCCCAACGCTTTCCAACCGCACAGCTGGAATATTTTTTGTTCTACAGGAAAACTTTCCAGCTGTAGAATCAGAAAAGCCAGGGGATCGCATGAACCTCCCTGGCTTTATTGTATCAGTCCCATCTTCATAATACAGTTTCCTCATCGGACAAATTCCTCTGCCCACAGGACACATCACAGTTTTCCTGTACGCAGTATAGGACAAAGTGTCAACGGCAGCTCCCGCTTCTCTTCCTGTACGCATTCGGTGTCATGTGGAATGCCGCCTGAAATCTTTTATAGATCCCTGAAACGCTCTGATATCCTGTACGCTCCGCAATCTCTTCTACAGTCAGATCCGTGTCCCGCAGTAAAGCCGCTGCCTCTTCCAGCCTGACCCTCTGCAGGATATCCGAAAATGTTCCGCCTGTCTTTTCCTGAATCCTGCGGCGCAGCTGCCGGGTGCTGTAGCCCATCTGTCCTGCCAGCTCCTGCAGGGACGCAGTGTGCAGATCCCGTCGGATATAAGACGTGATTTTCTGCAGCAGATCCGGTCGAAATTGATTCTGACCGTTCCGTGCCAGCCGGATCAGCAAAAGGCTCAGCAGGTTATGGAGCATCATCTCACGATACACATTGTTTTCCGCGCTCTCTTCCAGAAGCCTCTCCATAAACGGCTGCAATAGATCGGATCCTTGAAAGGCCCGAAATACAAATACTTCATTCTGCTGCCGCATAAGTTCTGAAAAGCCGCTTGTATCCGAGCCATTTTCCACGCCTTTGCTTTCCTGCATTTCATTCAGGATCCGCTTCATATCTTCTGCCGGGATGGTCAGCTTCAGCACAAGGCTTTCCGGTGTACACGGCAGGATGGTATGTATCATCCCCGGAGTCAGGATACAGGCTTCTCCTGCCTGCATCGTAAGTTTCCCGTCCTCGCCGTTCAGATATTGGCTGCAGGATCCCCAGCATACATAGATCATTTCATAAAAATCATGGCTGTGATAATAGGGAATCTGGCTTGAGGTATGCTTCCGGATGCTGAATTTTGCTTCTGTCCGAATCCAGGCCTGTTCTATGGAAAGCTTCAGGAGACTTGTCCAGTGCTTCCGGTAATATTCCAGAAACCGGGACCATTGCTTTTCCTGTACTATATCAGCATTTCCAAAGGGACTCCCACAGCTCATGTCCTTACAATGCAAACGGACTTCGTCCGATAAGCCCCACCCCCTGAGGCTGTCGATAACGGATTCCGCATTCACAAACTCCCGGAATAGCTCTGACTTTACTTCTGTGGTGAGCCGCTCCAGGTCTTCCCGCTCCTGCCGTTCAAAAAGCGTGCGGAGCTTGCCGCTGTAAATCGTACCGCCCCCGCAGACAGTCACACTTCCAGCGGGATTCTCTTTGCCTTTTTGAAGTTCCATGTCTTCACCGTTTCTTCCTTTAAAAACTGTACAAACCCATCCATTTCATCGGTCTTATCAAACAACGCAAGCGCCATATAATACGCGGCCTTGTCCTCCTCGTAGATGATCAGCGGCGGATGGTCATGTGTCAGCAGATAATAATTCATCAACGTCCTGCCCGTCCGGCCGTTTCCGTCGGCATGGGGATGGATGGACTCAAAATTCAGATGCAGGTATGCGGCAGCCGTCAGCGGCCGGTTGATACCAGGCTGGTTTACCTCATCCAGGACAAACCGGACTTCCTGTTCGACCTCTTCTGGTTCCACCCCGGTCTCGTCCCCAATTACATACATATTCTTTTTCCAGGTTCCCGGACGTTCTCCCCTGGCATAGCGCGCCTCGTCATAACAGCCCCGCATCAGTAGCTTATGGATCCTCAGAATCAGTTCCGGGGTCAGAGGCTCCTTCTCCAGAATCTTTTCTTTCAGGAAGTCATAACAGAGCTTTTGATTTTCAATCTCATACAGAGTACGCAGATCACCGGTGTAATTGCTCACCCGTCCATGCTCAAATATTTCCCTTGTGTCGTGATAGGTAGTCGCAGGATTCTCAATCTTATTCGAATGGAACGCAAACAGGATCCTGTAATTTTCCAGCGCCTGCTCCAGATCGGCTGTGGTACTGAGGTTCCTGTTTTTCCATTCTTCTGCGATCTGCTCATAATTCTTCATTTCCGCACTTTCCTTTCCAAATAAATGGAAGTTTGATACAGAAAGCCTGCCACTGGCAGCCTTTCTGCATACGATGGTATCCGGGCAGTCTGTTCCTGCCCTATAATTCCCCGCAGGTTTTCAGCTTCTGATAGATCGCCAGCCCGTTTTTTCTCCCAAACAGATGCAGGCTGTTCAGGTAGATCATTCTGGCTGCTTTTTCTTTGCCCTCGATCAGGTTCTGGATCTCCTGGAGCATGGGTTCATATTCCGTACCCGCGAACAGCTCTTCCAAAACCTCCCGGATCCGCTTCTTTTCCTTATATGTCTCATAATAGCCCCCGATCGACAGGCTTTCCCGACGCTTTCGCAGTTCTCTGGTCCGTTCATTCTGCTCGCCGCCGCTTACAATGCCGTTTTCGATGTTGGATGCTGAGATCACCCGGCGTTTCCGCGCCGCACATTTTTCCCAGTAATCCCGGACAGCCTTAAATCCGTTGTCATTGCTTATGATCACCGCAATGCCGTCGTAGCCTTCTCCCATCAATTCACCCAGTCTGGACGCAATATAAAAATCCAGTGCATTTTTTCCGGTCTTACAGAGCTTGCAGATCTCAAATGTACAGCCGGAACCGGTGATCGCCTCCAGATATCTCCGTTCTATGTTTTTCTTCGCGTCACTGTAAAAGAGAATCATATGGTCGTTTTCATCCAGATACTCGCTGCCCCGCATGCCGCTGCAGCCGACGTTTTCATAATCTACCAGAAACAGCATCCCGTCACCTCCGTGTTTTGTGCCATTTTAGCACAGAGAAATGGATGCTGTCATTGAACTGATGGTAGAATCAAACCCACTCATATCAAATTTCTATATTCTCGTCTGCCATCCACTATGGCATATACAATCACAGTCTGATTACTGCTGTCTATTTTATAGAATACAAGATATTTTTCTACAAACAGTACCCTGTATCCCTGCTTCCGTAAAACAGAATATCGCGGCAGGCTCCCGGACATCGGAAAATCTTCCAAACTGCTGATTGCTTTTTCAAATTTATCAAGATATTTCACCGCGATGTCAACTCTTCCGGAATCGTCCGCAATATAAAAAAGGATATCCCTCAACTGTTCTTCTGCCTTATCTGTCCTGATGATCTTATACTTCATTGATCATCCTCTCTTCCAGAGCCTGCCTGAGATCATCAAACGTTTTCTGCATCGGCGCTACCCTTCCTTTTGCTGCATCCTCTTCCGCTTCCGATAGTGTCCGTAGCAATTCCAGTTCGGATTTCATCTGATAATAATCCTGCAGTCCTAAAACTGCAGTATCCCCGCGGCCATTTACGGTAATGATCACCGGTATCCTTTCTTCCCGGCATTGTTTTGATATTTCATTATAGTGGTTCCTCAAATCTGATGACGGCCTGATTGCTTCCATAACGATCCTTTCTGTTCTGTCAATCCCTTATACACAGGTTTTCAAGAGCTTGACGTATTTTTACCTTCTCGTTGTTATATAGACATATTATATCCTGATATGTATATATTTTCAACCCCTTAGCTTCATGACAATAAAATAAGGAAACTAAGATATGGTAAAATTTTACAGAATATTGAAACCGCTTTCCGGAAAAATAGTCTTTCCTTCATCTTCAATCTATGCTACAATAGTGAAACAAGGCGCTTTATGCGAAGACTATTTTGAAACATAGGGAGGATAAGATATGGAAGGAATTCGCATTCCCGAGGGTAAAAAGAAGGGCAAATACAAGAGGATCGGGGCAAAGGTCGGCAGAGTCGTGATCATTATGCAGGCAATTTCAATCCTGATGGTCATGATGGTCTGTATTTTGATGTACAATTCTCTGGTCACCAAGATGCAGAAGGACCGCTGCACCAATGGTACGAATATGCTGGCCTATGAACTCAGCCAGGTATCGGAGGGACAGGATCTGAATGCGCTTCTGGATGAATTAAAAGAACGTATGCGCTGTGAATTTACGATTTTTGAAGGAGATACCCGGGCTTACAGCACCGTGGTCCAGGACGGCAAGCGGGTGGTTGGTACCCAGCTGGCTTCCGATATCAGCGAGATCGTACTGCAAAAGGGAGATACATACGTTGGAGAATCAAGTTTAAACGGGGATAGCTACCTGTGTTCCTATGTTCCTACAAAAGGAGACGATGGAAAGATCAACGGGCTGATCTTCGCAGGGATTTCCAGGGAGGAGTCCCAGCGTGAGATATTTATTGTTGTGATCCTGTCCGTTCTGGCAGGCGTGGTTGTGATCATCATCTCTATTATGTTCCTGAACGTTTACATGAAAAAGCGTGTCTCCTATCCTCTGGGCGAGATTACCAAGATAGCCGGACGCCTGGAACGGGGAGATTTAGGGCTGGCGAACAATGAGGAGGTGCGGATCGATATCTCTTCCAATGATGAGGTCGGCACACTGGCGGAGATGTTCGAGGATACCATCCGCACACTGCGTTCCTATATTGGTGAGATTTCCGATGTACTGGAAGCCATGGCCCACGGAAATATGACCAAAAGCGCTACCCAGGATTATCTGGGAGATTTCCAGTCCATTAAGAAGTCTCTGGATGATATCCAGTCCGCACTGAACAATACGATGGGACAGATTTCCACCAGCGCCGAGCAGGTTTCTTCCGGGGCCGAGCAGGTTTCCAGCAGTTCACAGGCTCTGGCACAGGGCGCTACCGAGCAGGCCAGTTCCATTGAAGAGATTTCCGCGACGATGGCAGAGATTTCCCAGAATGCCAAACAGACCGCAGAGGCTGCCGAGAAGGCCGGCGAGTTTGTCAACGAGGCAGGTTCCCATCTGGGAGTCAGCATCGGTTTTGTAGAGGAACTGAACGTAGCCATGAAAAATATTTCCGAATCTTCTAAGAAGATCGGTACGATCATCACCACCATTGAGGATATTGCGTTCCAGATCAATATTCTTTCCTTGAATGCCGCGGTTGAGGCTGCCCGCGCAGGCACCGCAGGCAAGGGCTTTGCCGTGGTCGCAGATGAGGTCGGCAATCTGGCATCCAAGTCGGATAAGGCTGCCAAGGCCACCAAGGAATTGATTGAAAGCTCCATTACTGCTGTCACCGAAGGCGGCAATATTGTAAACAAGGTAACAAAGGCGCTGGATCAGACCAGTCAGAGTGCGGGGCAGGTGACCGGTCAGATGACCATCGTGGTGGATGCTGTAGAGAATCAGACCTCTGCCCTTTCTCAGGTTACCGATGGCATTGATCAGATTTCTTCCGTAGTGCAGACCAATTCCGCCACCAGCGAGCAGTGTGCCGCTGCCAGCGAGGAATTGTCGTCTCAGGCAAGCCTGCTGAAGAACCTGATGCGTTCCTTCAAGCTGAGATAGTATTTCATGAGATTGAAAACGGGACATTGGAAAAATATACGTTTTCCCAATGTCCCGTTTTTGTCCTACAGACGCAGCATATATATTTCTAATGATCGTCCATAAATCTTGATCAAACGGTTCGCTTCTTCCTCTTCTAAAAGCCATCCATACCCTTGATTGATCACTTCACTTCCGCCGGCTGTGCATCCGCGAAGATGATCTTATTTACCACAAAGAATACCACCATGGACACGCCGCCGTTTAAGACCGTTGTCCCGATATTGTAGATAAAATCCGGAACCAGCTGGCTGGCAACTGCTACCCACACGCAGTTGATGGAATTTACGATGATCGTGATCACCACCCATGCCAGGAAATATCCGGCGATCTGGGGGCCGAGCTTCCCATGGCTCCGGAATGTAAAGTTCCTCTGCAGCGGGAAGTTCACGCACTCTCCCAGGAAGCTGGAGATCAGGTAGGCCAGCAGATAGGCCATGCCGCCCTGCTCCACACTGTATCCGATGGCATTCCATACAAAGTCAATGCCGAACAGGCTCACATTGGCGGAAGGCCATCCCCAGCCGATGTCCGCATAGCCGGAAAACATCGCCGGTAAAAACTGCAGCATGATATATTTTAAAAATGTAACCACATAGCTGAAAATAATGAACAGACCGCCTTCACGCATCCACTTCGCCGCGGAAGGATGCTTCTCAGAAAAACCTCCCCACCATTTTATCACAGGATTCTGACTCATTGTTGACCTCCTTGTCAAAAAACATTTAACCGTCCCTTATTTCATTCCGTTTGCCTTCTTCATGACCTTACTCTGCCGGAAGAATCCGGAGATGATCTGTCCCAGACCTTTGAAGAAATGTCCGTTCACTGCCTTTACCATTCCTTCCACCATGTACTGGCTGCACATGCCGCCGGCCATTTTTCCGATGCCGCGGAAGGGCATATTGTAAATGAACATGATATTCAGATCCGGTTTTCCCTTTGCCATGTTCTTATCCAAAAGGCCGGTCAGAATCTTATATACCAGCCTTCCGACCCACCGCTTCGCGTAGTAAAGCTGGCAGATGGCATCGTTGATATCCAGCTCGCCGCTCCAATGTCCGTCCGGGATGTCATGTCCCAGCAGCGCCTGAAATTCCTGATCCGAAACCGCCAGAATATTTCCTGACTGATAGGATGGAAGCCTGGAAGCATCCCTCGGAAGCGGTGCCTCTGTTCCTGCTATGGTCACGGCTGCTGACAGACGGATATCCGCGCAGCTGGCGCCGATCAGGATCTCATACTCTCCGCCTTCCACCTCGAACCGGTCTGTTTTCCCGTTGAAATACCGGAATGCCTTGTCGTCCAGCGGGATCGTCACTCTTTTCGACTCTCCTGCTCTCAGGAAAACCTTTTGAAAGCCTTTCAGTTCCTTCGCAGGCCGGTACACGCCGCTGCATTTTGCGCGGACATAAAGCTGTGCCACCTCCGCGCCGTCCCTTTCTCCGGTATTGGCCAGGGTAAAGGACGCTTCCTTTTCATTTACCGTCAGATCGCTGTATGTAAATGTGGTATAGGACAGTCCGTATCCAAAGGGGAAACGGACCGGCTTTCTGACCGTTTCATAGTAGCGGTATCCCACATACAGCCCTTCCCTGTATTCCGCGTTCCGCTCCCGGGATGGGAAATAGGGGGCCGACGGAACATCCTCATAGGCCATGGGATAGGTTTCATTCAATTTTCCGGAGGGATTGACCTTTCCGGTGATAGCGCCCAGCATGGCTGCCGCGCCCGCCTGGCCGCTTAAATATCCATGGATCACCGCCTCGCACTGTCCGAGCCAGGGCATCTCAATAGCGGAACCGCCGGAAAGCACGGCCACCACATGGGGATTGGCATCTGAGACCATCTGCAGGAGCCGGATCTGGCTTTCCGGCAGCTTCATATGGGAGCGATCCAGACCTTCGGATTCGGAGATCTCATCCAGTCCGATGTAGAGCAATACCACATCCGCTTTTTTCGCCAGCTCCGCCGCTTCTCTCTCCAATGCCGGATCCGCCGGGCCTGTTCGGTGATACCCTGGCGCAAAGCCCGCCAGCTCCAGCGGGAAATCCTTGATCACATCCAGCGTAGAATCCAGCTTCGTCGGGTTTACGACGGAGGATCCTGCCCCCTGGTATCGGGGTGTCTTTGCAAAGTCTCCGATCACTGCTACTTTTGCCTGTTCTGCCAGCGGCAGGATCTGGTTATCGTTTTTCAGCAGGACGATGCTCTGCTCTGCCGCCTTCTGCGCCATCCTGTGGTGTGCTTCCCTGTCAAATTCTTTCCCTTTTACCTGATCCACGGCCTCCCTCAGGGGCAGCACAGCCGTCAAAAGCTCTTCCACCCGCCGATCGACCAGAGCTTCACTGATCCCGCCTGATCGGACCGCCTGGATCAATTCTTCGTCCGAGTCCCCTCCGGTGGTGGGCATTTCCAGGTGAGAGCCGGCCGCTACGCCTGCCGTGTGGTCATTGGAGGCGCCCCAGTCGGAAACCGCGAATCCGTCAAATCCCCATTCATCCCGCAGGATTTCCTGCAGCAGATGTTCGTTTTCATTGGCATATACGCCGTTGATCCGGTTATAGGAGGTCATGATCGATCTCGGCGCCGCTTCCTTTACCGCGATCTCAAAGCCCGTCAGATAGATTTCCCGCAGCGTCCGTTCATCCATCACGGAGTCGCTTGCCATACGGCGCAGCTCCTGGGAATTTGCGGCAAAATGCTTCGGGCACGCACCCACGCCTTTGGACTGGATCCCGCGGATATAGCCTGCCGCCATTTTCCCTGTCAGATAAGTATCCTCGCTGAAATACTCAAAGTTCCGGCCGCACAGCGGGCTTCTTTTGATATTCATTCCCGGCCCCAGCAATACGCAGACATCCTGGGAAGCGGCTTCCACGCCCAGATGCTCCCCGATCTCTTCCCCAAGCTTCGGATCCCAGCTGTTGGCGATCGTAGCCGCCGTGGGATAGCAGGTGGCCGGGAGGCTCCCATTGAGCCCCAGCTGGTCGCTTGCTCCCTCCTGCTTCCGGATTCCGTGGGGGCCGTCAGCCAGAGTCACATTCGGAATCCCCAGACGTTTTACAGAACGGGTCTGCCAAAAATCCTTTCCTGAGAGCAGATAGCATTTTTCTTCCAGAGTCATTTCCTGAACTATTTTCTTGATCTCCATGCCTCACACCTTCTTCTTTTTCAGATACCGAATAATGACAATAGCTTCCGCTGCCAGGATTACCAGCGCAACGATCACATCCACAGTCACAAAGATCTTGGTCATGTTGGTCATCACGCCTGCCGGATCCTTGTCTACCGTATAGTACCCGCTGTTTCCTACCGTATACAGGATATTCTTGCATGCCTGCCGCATGGCTTTGACCGCGGTTGCGCTCTGATCCTCCAGAAGATTGGATTCCGCGCTTCCGAAGCCCAGCATCAGGTCATTTCCATTACGGATGCTGTGGTCAGTGATCATATATCCGTAGGAGCCGTCGTAATCACTCTCTACCATACCCACGAATCCCCATTCGCCCCTGAGGACATTGTTCAGCAGATTGCTGTTCGCGCAGCTTGGCTCCGTACCGATCCAGTTGAAGGAGGACATCACCGCCCGGGAGGTTCCTTCAAATTCCTTCACCGCGATCTCAAATGGTTTCAGATAGATTTCCCGGATGGCCTGCTCAGAGGAAAATGTCATGAGCATGGAGGTCCGGTTGATCTCCTGATCGTTCAGCGCAAAATGCTTGATATATGCATATACACCATGTTCCGCCGCGCCGTTGACCTGGTTTGCGGCGATCCTTCCCGCCAGTACGCCGTCCTCGGAGTAATATTCGAAGTTCCGTCCTGCAAATGCGGAGCGGTGGGTGTTCATGGCCGGACCGTACCATCCGTAGTTATTAGCCTCTTTGTATTCCTGTCCCATGCACTGTCCCAGCTCATAGGCCAGATTCTGATTCCAGGTCTGCGCCATCAATACCTCGGAAGGATATGCGGTTCCATATGCCCCGGTCACAAAGTTGCTTAAGCCTGCCGGGCCGTCGCAATCGGAGGTGGCGATTTTGCCTACGGATTCTACTTCCGTCGTCTGCCAGCCGCCGATGTTGATCAGCTTCACCATGTCGTCAAAACTCAGCTGATCCAGCAGTTCCTCCCACTTGGGATCGTCATAATCCAGACCGGTGAGCTCATAAAGCGTCAGTCCGTTGTCCGCTCCCATGGCAGGCATTTCGTCTGCGTCGTCATTATATTTCGTGCCGTCATAGGTGCCTACCGCGCTCTCGATCACCTTTTCCCGTACTTCGTCGGACATCACATACTGTTCCTCTGACGGAGCCGCGCACGCTTCTTCATAATTTGCAAATCCATCCTCTCGGGAAAGCTGTACAAAATCGCCCCGTGAATACTCCTCAAACTGATTCACCGCTGTTTCCAGATCGCTCTCCCGGCCGTCCTTGCTGTAGTCGATATCCTTCTCCACCGTAAAAGTTTCCTCATCCGACACCGTATGGGAATCCGCACGAACTGATATCGTATACTCGCCGGCCTCCAGGATATAACCGCCGCCCTGGAGTTTGATGCCTTCCGAATCATAGGACGCCATGTCTTCCTTCGCGATCTCGAAGGACACCTTCGCGGAAGCCCCCGGCTCCAGTTCCTCTGTCTTTTCAAACTGGATCAGGTTCACGGAAGCCTTTTCGATGCCGCCGGTCTCATAAGGCGGTGTAAAATAGATCTCCACCACGTCCCGGCCTGCCGTGTCGCCGGTATTGGTCACTTCCACATCAAAGGAAATGGAATCGCCGTTGTCTTTGAAGTTCTGAATTTCTTTCTCAAATGTGGTATAGCTCAGTCCGTAGCCAAACGGATACTGCACATGCTCTTCATAATCCAGCAGACCTTCCTCCGCTGCTGTCTCGTAGAATTTATAACCTACATAAATGCCTTCCACATAATTTACGAAGGAAAGGTTTCCCATGGAGGACGCGTCCGCCGCCACACCCTGGTCGTTCAGATCCTTCACATTGCTGTAGGAATGATTTCCGATATTGTTGTAATAGGGTGTTGCCGTCAGATCCCTGACATAGGTATCTACCGTCTTTCCGGAAGGATTCACGGATCCGTTGATGATCTCGCCCAGAGCCGCGAAGCCGGAAGCCCCCGTGCCCGGCGCCAGGATCACCGCGCCGATCTGTTCGTATTCCTCCACCCAGCTCAGCTCCATCGTGTTATTCGCGTTCACCACTACGATCACATGGTCGAACTCGGAGCAGACCTTGTCCACCAGATCTTCCTCCGTCCGGGAAAGCTCCAGATAGGATTCCCCTTCTTCAAAATCATCGTAGGAGCCGTTATTGGTATAAGAGCTTCTTGTAAAATTAAAGTTATCCGGTGCGCTGGACACTACATTTGCCAGATCATATGTACCGTGGATCACTCCGTACATGTCAGTCGGCAGGTCCGCATTTTCCCCGCCAGAGCGCCCGATCACGATGACCGCCGTATCGGAAAAGTCTTTTGCCTCGCTCATGATGGCGTCTGTGTAGGCATCCGCTGTCGGCTCCGGAAGGGTCCAGTCCTGGCCTTGCATGCTGATCTCCGGACGTTCCGCCCGGTACTCTGTATACAGGTCGGTCAGCGTCTGGTTCGTTTCGTAGCCTGCATCCTGCAGCGACTGCAGGATCCCCACTGCTGAAGAGGAATCCGAAGAACCGGATCCGGTCCCGCCCAGGATCGGATTGATGGAATCCCATCCGAATACGTTCAGTTTCTTTACGTCAGATGCCAGGGGAAGCATACCTTCGTTTTTCGCAAGGATCAGCCCCTCTTCTCCCAGCTTCTTCACCATATCCCTGCTCTGTGCCACGGTTTCGTCAGACAGATCCACCTTGGACGCATTCAGAAAACCGGACACGTTGCTGTACATCGGGCCGTAACAGATCATGTTGACCATCACCGCAATGACCGCAACAAACGCCAGCACCGCCTGCCAGCGGACCACATGCCGGAATCCTTTCTTTGCCTTCTGAGCCAGCACCAGTGCAATGATCAGCACGGCCAGCAGTGCCACCGTAAAATACACGTAACCGCTGAGCTGTGTCAGATATGCCAGAAAATCCGCTTCACTGACGCCATAGTTCACAAATACAGGTCCCAGTACTTTTGCCAAAAAATCAATCATTTCCCATTTCTCCTCCTTTTGATCGCCTCCCCGTCCAAAAGCTCACCGCGCCTGATCCTGTGAGCCGGATGGGAAGGTTTTTCTGTTCTGGAAGGAATCTTAGCATACTTTTTCCTGTTGTGCGGATTTTCGCATAAACTGCTTGATTTTTGCACAAATTGTGTTTGTATTGTATGATCTGCACAATTTATCAACTATATTTTTGTGCGATTTTCACAAAGTAACAGCCTATCCCGCAATTGAACCGAATAGGCTGCTCTTCTTCCAATAACATTTACATCGGAATCAATATCTTCAATCTGAACCAGTGATCCTCTACATCAATATCCACTTCCCCGCCATACTTATGCACCGTATGTCTCAGGCTTTTCAGTCCATACCCGTGAAATTCCGCCTGCTTCTTCGTGGTCACCGGCAGATTCTGCTCAAAGGTCAGCTCCCCCTCGCAGTAGTTTTCAAACCGTATGATCAAAAACGTCTGCTGTACGAACATGGACACATCGATCATCCGTTTTTCCGTCTCCGGAATTTTCTTCTCACATTCGATCGCATTATCCAGGGCATTTCCGAAGATCGAGCAGATGTCCATCACATCCATGAAGTCCAGCCTCGCGCCGTCCACCACGTAAGTGAGCGTGATCTTTTCCCGCATGCAGTACAGACTCTTGGCGGTCAGAAGCGTGTCCAATACCTTGTTTCCGGTTTTATTCTGAGCCTCATAATTGCGGATCTCATCCTCCATCTTATCCAGATAGGCATTCCGTTTTTCCTTATTTTCCTCTGCCCGAAGAGCGATGATATGATGTTTCAGATCGTGGTATTTGTAATTGATCAGATCCAGTGTTTCCTGGGACTTCTGTAACTGGGTGTACTGGTTGTGAAGGATCATGTCAATGCTCTCAAGATAATGCTGTGCACGCAGA
>CAYQBE010000001.1:0-95991 GCA_964415625.1 uncultured Clostridium sp. | reverse complement strand
TGGAGGAGGCTTATGATACGCTGCAAAAGCTGAGCGCGGATGATATCAAGCGGCTAGAATATGAAGCCCGGGAGAAGGCGCTGAAGGATTATAATACGTTTGTTGTCGATGCGGCGGAACGTGCGGCAGAACGTGCGGCGGAGCGTGCGGCGAAACGTGCGGCGAAACAAGGAGAGAAGCGGGGAGAAAAGCGCGGAGAGAAGCGCGGAAGGAAGATCGGGGAGAAAATCGGCGAAGAAAACGGTATCAAATTATCAAAAAAAGTGTTCAAGCTGCAGGCACAGGGAGAGAATGAAGAGAATATTGCATCTGAATGCAATATTACAGTCGAGAAGGTACGGCAGATTTTATACTGAGCGTAAGATAAATTTCTAACTGTACGGTAGGATGATCTAAAGATTATCCTACCTGCGCATCAAAGAGGGCAAGGGCAGAATAGGAGGTTGGAAGTATTTTGGAAGCGGTTATGGAATATCTGCGGGACTTGAATGTGGTATCGATATCACTTCGGATCATCCTGTCCATTCTGATCGGGGGGATCCTGGGAGTAGAGCGGGGAAGAAAGAACCGTCCCGCCGGGCTTCGGACGTATATCCTGGTGTGCCTGGGCTCTGCGCTGGTGATGATGACGAACCAGTATGTGTACGTTACATTTGAAACCGGAGACCCGGTGCGTCTGGGAGCCCAGGTGATCAGCGGCATCGGTTTTCTGGGCGCAGGGACGATTGTGCTGACCGGGAGAAATAAGATCATGGGGATCACCACTGCGGCGGGTCTTTGGGCTGCCGCCTGCAGCGGCCTTGCGATCGGGATCGGATTTTATGAAGGAGCGATTTTAGGCGGCCTTGCGATCGCGTTTACCGTATCGGGGCTTTTGAAGTTTGATATCTGGATCCGGAAAAAGTCCATGTATCTGGATCTGTATATCGAATATAATCTAGAAAAAGGGAATTTCAGCGGATTCCTGCAGTATGCCAGGGAACACGATTTTGAAGTCAGCAACATCCGGGTCAATAAGGGGTTCTCCTGGTATGAACAGAATGGAAGGCCGGGGGTGCTCAGCTATACGGTGACAGTTTCCAGCCAGATCCACCGCACCCACTCGGAGATATTGGAAGTGCTGGCGCATGAGAAGGGGATTCAGTTTATTGAGGAGCTGTGAGGGAGAAACACGTTGACAAACGTTCGCTAAAGAGGTATATTATAAACAAAATGTTTTCTGAAAAGCTTGTCTGCAAAGACAGCTGCAGGGAAGAATTTGGGAAGCTGCCGAAAAGATAAGGAGGGCAAAAATGGCTGGGATGAGAGATGTGGCAAAAATGGCGGGCGTATCGTTGTCAACGGTATCGGTTGTTTTAAACGATACAGGCAAATATGTGAGTGAAGAACAAAGGAAAAAAGTATATGCCGCGGCAGAGGCTCTGGAATATCGGCTGCCTCCCAAAAAGAGGTTTTCGCATAAAACAATTGCGGTTATTTTGCCGGTGATCACAAGTTCTTTTTTTTCAAATTTGTTAAATGGAATTGAAGAAACGATTTCTCCTGACAAAAGTTTGCTGCTGTATTATAATTCGAATTACAATTTTGAAAAGGAAAAAGAGTGCCTGTTGATTTTGAAAAAGCAATCATTGGCAGGCATCATATTAAACTCTATATGCCCATTGGATGCAGAGAAGGAATATTTTGCATGGCTGAAGGAGGAATTTATTGAAAAAGGAATTCCAATCGTGCTTTTAGAGAGAAAGGCTGTCTCAGAAGACTTTTACTGTATTTATATAAATAATTTTGAAAGTGCTTATGCGGCTACCATGCATTTGATTGAAGCAGGACATAAGAAAATAGGCCATATATCGGGTAATGATAAAATGCTCCATACTTATGAACGGTATGAAGGTTATAAAAAAGCGCTGACAGATGCGGGAATAGTTTTTGATCCGGAGTTGATCCAAAAAGGAGACTTTACTCCATTCAGCGGTTATACAGCAGCAAAAAAATTATTAGATATTCGAATGGATTTTACGGCTCTTTTTTCGGCAAATGATCAAATGGCGATTGGGGCTATGAAGGCTATCAAGGGATTTGGGAAAAAAATTCCAGATGATATTGCGGTTGCCGGGTTTGATAATTTAAGTGTCTCGTCACTTGTAGAGCCGGCTCTTACAACGATCAATGTACCGGCCTTTCAGATGGGGAGGTTGTCAGGAAAGCTTGTTCTCAATGCTTCGGATGGAGAACAATGTGAGAGAATGAATCTTCTGGAAACAAATTTGATCGTGCGGAGATCTTCAAAAGCTTCAGCCAATAATGAATGGGAACTGACAGGGTGGTAATGATATATATAACGGTCAGAACGGAAAACAACAGTAGGACGAAAAAATAGGCTGTGCAAGTGGAACTTGCATAGTCTGTTTTTTTGTTCTATTAAGAAACGTATCGCGAAATTTATTGTTATTCTGTGGCGAACAATGAAATTACAGTTCGCTATAATTATCTGAATAAATAATATAAAAATAGAAAAAATAAAATAATATATAAATATATGTATTAATAAAATGTAAACAACTCAAATATAAATAAAAAGTAAAATATATATTGACAAACGTTCGCTAAGATGATAGTATAAAAAGCATAAGAACTATCTAAATATCATGACGTCAATATTTAATGGTTTACAAAATCTGTAACATGTTTAAGCGCGATTCCGAGGATGAATAAAGGAGAAAAGCATATGAAAAAGAAAATATCAGTATTGTTATTGACTCTTGCAGCATTGTGTATAAGTTTGACCGGATGTATTACAAACCAGGCCGAAAGTGAGGAACAGGATGCAGGAGATGATAATGATACAGCTGAAGAGGGTCCGGTTACATTGGAACTATTTTGGCAAAAATCAAATACAGATGTGATTCAGGAAATCATAGATAAATTTGAAGCGGAAAATCCAAATATAAAGATTGAGTTAACGGCGACAAGCAGTGATACCGGAAAGCAGATCTTCCAGACTAGAATGGCGACAAATGAACCGATGGATCTTGTACAGCACTGGCCGTCTCAGGCGGAATTTCGGGCAATGTGTAAAGAAGGAAGAATGGTGGATTTGAGTGATTACGAATGGAATGACAATATAATCGACACATACTATGATCTTTCGTGTGTGGACGGAAAGCTTTATTCTGTTCCATTGTCAATTAATGCGGGAGTTGTTGCATATAATAAAGACATTTTTGAAAACTATAAAGTAGAAGTTCCGGAAACCTGGGATGAACTAATTGAAGTATGTGAGAAATTCCAGGCGGAAGGAGTGACGCCATTTGTTTTTTCGAATGGAGATAAAGAAAACTGCTCTCAGAAGTTTCATATTATGACAGCTGCAGTGGCAGACGACACGTGGAATCCCTATGATTTTTATGTGGGAATGTTTGAAGGAAGCGGGGACAGTATAAAAGATAACGAATATTCTGAGAAGGCAGCGTCCCGTCTCTATGAGCTTTCATCAAAATACGCACAGACTGATACATTAGGAACAAATTACGATCTGTCAATGCAGATGATGGCGAACGGAGAAGCGGCAATGATGCTTACTGGAACCTGGGCTCAGTCAGACATTATAAAGAATAATCCGGAGTTTAACCTGGGGATGTTTGCGATGCCGACGGATGACGGTGTCCATATGCTGATCACTGGAATTGATCCGTGTATAGCGGCAATGAGCGGGACGGGTAAGGAAGAATATGCGGCAAAGTTTCTGGAGTTTATTTCACGGACAGAAAATGCGCAGATCTATACGGATCATGATAAATCACCCAGTCCGATCAAAGGTGTTGAAACAGATAATCCTACGGTGGAGCTTGTGCTGGGATATATAGAAGAGGGGAAGGCAATCCCCTGGTGGAGAGATTATATCAGCACAGGAGTTGTCAGCGACGAGGCCGATATAGCTCAGGAATTTCTGATGAACGGCGATGCAGAAAAGTTTTTGGATGCAGAAGAGGAGATTATTCTTCGGCAAGAACAATAGAATGATTCAGTCAGGAATGAGACAATTTGCATAACTAATGAAATGAAGGCGGACAGTTCCGCTTTCATTTCAAATAAGAGTCATTTGAGATAAAAATGATATGGGAATTGGATGTATTTAACATCTGATCTGCAGAGCGGTTACGAAAAATAAGAGGAATTAGTTATGAAAAAAAGGACATTGACCCAAAAGAAAAATCGGGCATTTGTGCCGGTTATCATGATCGCGGTTATTATGTATACGATTTTTTTCGTAGTACCGGCTTTATATAGTTTTTATTTTAGTCTTACAGATTGGAATGGATATTCACTAAATTATCGATTTGTGGGCATTGAAAATTTTGTGAAAGTATTCAACGATAAGGATCTGATAAATTCTATCAAGTTTACACTGATATATACGATCGTGATCAATGCTACAACAATCCCAGTATCTATTGTACTCGCCATGCTGTTGACGAAAAAAATAAAAGGGGTTCGCTTTTTCAGAGCGGTTTATTTTTATCCTGCAATTATTTCTATGTTATCTTTGGGGTTGATTTTTAACGAGATTTTCCGAAGGATGATTCCGTCAATAGCTTCTGGGCTGGGGATTAGATTTCTGCAGACAAGTTTGCTGTCTTCCGGTACGGGAGCGGTTATCGCTATTATTATATTAGGTTTCTGGCAGAATTTATCAATCCCGACCGTATTGCTGATCGCATCATTACAAAGTGTTCCGTCAGAATTAACAGAGGCTGCCAAGATTGATGGGGCTGGAGTACTTGCAAGATTTAAAGTGGTAACACTCCCTTTTTTAACGTCAACTTTAATCATGTGTCTGGTAAAAGGAATTCGGGATGCGTTGGTCGTATTTGACTATGTTGTATCATTGACCCAGGGAGGACCGGCAAAAGCGACCACATCCATGGGTTATAAGATTTACCTCATGGGAGCAATGGATATGAAATTTGCCCAGGGATGTGCAACGGCGGTCATATTGTTTGTTATTATATCCATACTGTCATTTGTAGTAATGAAAGTGATAGGGAGAGGGGGGATTGACCAGCAATGAAAAGCAGAAGGATCAGGAAAATGCTTTCGACGGCCGCAACATATGTGGTACTGCTCTTTTGGTTTATCTGTATTGCGATCGTGCTTTATGTTACGCTGATCAATTCTTTTAAAACGCAAGCAGAATCCAGTGTAAGCTTTATAGCATTTCCGGAAAAATTCCGGTTAGATAATTATGTTGAAGTTTTTCAGAGAAATGGCTTTTTAACAGCGGTTTACAATACGACTTTTTTTACAATCATATCTGTTATCGTAGTGACGGTATTTGTGCCTGCTGTTTCATATGCAGTGAATCAGACGATGGAACTGAAATTCTCAAAATTTTCACTGTATTACATTACGGCAGCAATGTTTGTGCCTTTTCAGATCGTAGCGCTTCCTCTGGCTATGTTCATGAAGGCTCTGGGCCTTGGGAACAGGCTGAGCATTATCATTATCTTTATTACCTATCCGTTGATACAAGGTGTGTTTTTGTGTAATGGCTACTTGAAAACAATACCAAAGGAGTTGGCGGAATCAGCATATGTAGAAGGAGCGACAAACTGGCAGACTTTTTTTAAAGTAATATACCCTGTTATGAAACCAATGACAGCAACGATTGTGATTACCAATTTTCTATGGATGTGGAATGAATTTCTTATTTCACTAATGATACTTGGAGCTGACAAAAAAACGCAGACACTGCCCTTGTTTATTTATAGCTTTAAAGGACAATATTCGATTGAATATAATCTGTTGTTTGCGGCAATTGTGCTGTCATCCATTCCGCTGACCGTGATGTACGTCTTTTTGCAAAAGTATATTGTGACCGGATTGGCAGGCGGAGCAATAAAAGGGTGATAAAGAAAGGCGGGAATATGAAAGGCGTGAGGCTTATTGGAGGTCGGCATGCAGAAATAATGGAACTGCCGATACCGGCATTGAAAAAAGGAGAAGCTTTGATCAAGGTAAAAGTATCGGCTATCTGTGGAAGTGAACGAATAGATTATGAGAACGGTTGCATGTATGTTCCCGGACATGAATTTGCAGGCGAAGTGGCAGAAACAAACGGCTGCGGTCAAGTCAGGACAGGAGACAGGATTACTGTTAATGTCCTTTGCGGCTGCGGCACATGCTATTACTGTAAGGCCGGATTCCCGCAGTTTTGCAAATCTTGTCTCATCTGCCAGGGCGGACATGCTCAATATGCTGTGATTCCGGAAAAGTGCTGTCTAAAATTACCGGAACGTATGGATTATGAAACAGGAGTATTGATCGGAGGAGATACGCAGGGAGTTGCGTTCCGTGCTGTTTCAAAGCTTTCAAAAGATTTGGGAAAAATAGTCATGGTATCTGGCACGGGGCCGATTGGGCTGGGTATGATACTGACTTTAAAATATTTTGGATATTATGTTGTGGCGGCAGAACCCAATTCCTTCCGAAGTAAATTTGCAGTCAGCGCTGCCGGTGCGGATGAGGTCTACTCATCTTCCGAAGCGGCAGAAGAAAGGATCTATGAGCTTACAGGCGGAATGGGCGCAGATGCGGTTATGGAGTGTTCTGGAAATGGCCAGGCGCAAAAGCAGGCATTGAAGATTGTAAAGCCACAGGGAACGGTAGTTTTTTGCGGTGAAAATTACCAGCAGATAGAGATCGCACCGTCGCAGGATATTATCCATAAAGAAGTGTGTCTTACCGGAGCGTTTTATTTTACAGAAAATGATTTCCATAATATGTGTATGTTTTATGAAAGGGGATTTGATCCAATAAAGCTGGTAAGCCACAGATTTCCTCTTTATGATGCGCAGAAGGCGTATCAGTGCTTTTTTGAGGGGAATACGGGAAAAGTTTTGCTGACAGACAGGACATGACGATGATATCAGGAGGGCTTATGGAAAAATTAAGAACTGTAGTGATAGGACTGGGGGAACGAGGAAAAATCCATCTTTATGGTCTGCTGCAAAATAAGGAATATTTTGAGGTGGCCGGAATTTGCGATTTAAATGAAAAAAGAGTCTGTGAGACGGCAGAGACATATATGCTGAAAAAAGAACAGCTCTACTATGATGCAGAGGACATGCTGAACGAACTGAGGCCAGATGTGATGGTATTTGCAACTCTGCCGCATATCCGGTTACCTATGGCAGAACTGGCTGTAAAGTACCATGTAAAGGGAATGATGTTTGAAAAACCCATGGCAACCAGTCTTCAGGAAGCAAAAAAAATCGCGGATCTGTGCAAAAAAAATCATATCAAAGCGGTTGTATGCCAGCAGCATAAATATTTGCGATCCTTCGTGCAATTGAGAAGAAGGATAGACAGCGGAGAATTGGGAGAAATATACCAGATTCAGGCAAGCTGCCAGCCGCAGGCATCACAGCTCGGTACGCATTATATAGATTATATGCTGTGGGCAAACGGTGGAGCAAAAGCAAAAGCAGTTACAGGACATGTGCATGGTAATTTCTATCTGGAAGACAGTCACCCGTCACCGGATTATATATTGGGACATATTGTATTTGAAAACGGAGTACGCGGTATTTTAGAATGCGGATACTATGCAAAACAGCATGATGTACATGAGACTGGTTTTTCCCATTCGATCATAGAGGATAAATACTGGACGGATGACAGGTTGACTGTTTATGGAACAAAGGGCTATGCATATGCGGAATGCAATGGACGATATGGGGCGTTTTCCTCTGCTACACATTCAGCGGTGGAAGCAGGGGACTATCATGACTTTTTCAAAAAAGAGCAATATGATGCACAGATGGGTTATACCAAGGAGTTTGGGGAGTGGATGCTGGATGATAAAAAAGTACATCCCTGCAATGTTGAAATGGCATTTCACGGTTATGAAATATTGGAGGGCATTTATATGAGCGCAATTGAACGGACAAGAATAGACCTGCCGATCTCACTTCCCCTGAAATATGATGCTGTCAGTATATTAAAGGAAAAGTTGAATGCAGTTGATTATATAAAATTTTAACAGATGTTTTGCGCGGCCGCCGGGTCTGCGATATGCTGATCTGAACGGTTAAGGCGTTAAAAAGAAAGGAAAATAGTATGGGAAAAAAGAGCATGCTTGAAAGAGCATTGGAAGAAGGGAAAGGTATTTTTAGGCTGGCGCCCGTATGGGTTTCCAGATCATTTTGCAGGCCGGGAAAAAGAATTAAACTGCATCCGGACGATTACTATGCGTTGGGAGCGGATCGGGGAGGCATTGATGAACGATGGCTGTCTTCTACGACCTGGGCGGAGAATGGCTCTAAAACAACAGAAGATGAGGGAATGAGCTATATTGTGGCAGGAAAAGAAGGAAAAGAAAAAATATTGCTTAGAGACGCAGTAGAACTTTTGGGGGCGGAGATCATAGGAGAACAACTATGGAAAAAATATAGAAAATGGCCGATGTTTTCTAAATTTTTTGATAATGCCGGACCTCTGCCGCATCACATTCATCACCGGGATGAACATGCAAAGCGAGTAGGGGCAGAAGGGAAACCGGAAATGTACTTTTTTCCATCGCAGCTAAATAATCACGGTGGAGAGTTTCCGTTTACTTTTTTTGGATTTAATCCGGATACTACAAAAGATGAAGTCCTAGAAGCCCTAAAGAACTTTACAAGAGGAGATAATAAAATTCTGGATTTGTCCAGGGCCTATAAATTGACGCTGGATACAGGCTTTGATGTGCCGCCTGGGGTCATGCATGCTCCGGGAAGCCTCTGTACATATGAACCACAGTTTGCATCAGACGTTTATGCCATGTATCAGTCTGTTCTGATGAACGGACAGGTGCTGGAAGAGGAGCTGCTCTGGAAAAATGCGCCGGAAGAGGAGTATGGAAATTATAAGTATCTGCTGGAGGTGATCGATTGGGAGCTTAATGTGGATCCAAAGTTTTACGAAAAACGTTTCATGGCGCCAAGACCTGTAAAAAATATGGATGAGATGAGTGAGGACGGCTACCTTGAAGAGTGGATCTGCTATAAATGTGAGAAAGTATGTGCAAAAAGACTGACAGTTTTTCCCGGACGTACAGTGACAATAAAAGACAGTGCGGCTTATGGAATGATCGCTTTGCAGGGACAAGGCACATTTGGAGGCTGGAAGTTAGAGACGCCTTCGCTCATACGGTTTGGTGAGTTGACAAATGACGAATTTTTTGTGACTGAAACGGCGGCCAAAAATGGTGTGGTGATCACAAATACATCTGATTGCGAAAACATTGTTATATTAAAGCATTTTTCAGAAAACCCGGACTTGGAACTATTTTATAAAGAGAATCTCGAAACTATTTAGAGGAGGTATCATATGTGCAGCTGGTATAAAAATAATTTTCGAAGAACACTGCTGGATATGCATATAGAAGACTGGGATGAACAATTTTTTTCAAAATTTGACCCATGGGACTACTTTGAAAAATTAAAGATGGCAGAGATTACAGCTCCGATGATCTATGTACAGTCTCATGTGGGCCTGTGCTACTGGCCGACACAAAGCGGAAGGATGCACAGGGGATTTTTGGGAAAAGAGGATCAGATTCGGAAATTATTTGACCTGTGCCGTGATGCGGGTATGGATGTGGTTCTGTACTATAGTATCATTTTTAATAATGTAGAATATGAACGGCATCCTGAGTGGAGGATGCGCGATCATAAAGGTAGAGGATCGAGGGATCGTGGCGGACGCTATGGATTATGCTGTCCCAATAATGAAGAATATCGCACATTTGTAAAAGAACAGATTAAGGAATTTTGTGAATATTTTGAATTTGAGGGTGTCTTTTTCGATATGACTTTCTGGCCGGAAGTGTGTTACTGTGATTCCTGCCGAAAAAAATTTGCTGAGAAATATGAATATGAGATGCCGCATATTGTTGACTGGCATGATGAACGCTGGAAAGCATTCAATGAAGAACGGCATCAATGGATCGGAGAATTTGCGGATATGCTGACCGCTGAAGTAAAAAAATACAGACCGGAAGTGTCCGTTGAGCATCAATATGGCAATTCTCTCTCATTCTGGAGATTTGGCAATAATGAGAATGTTTCGAAAGCAAGCGACTATATCGGAACAGACCTGTACGGAGGAATCTATGAACAGTCATTTGCATGCAAAACCTGGTACAACCTTACGAAAAATCAACCATTCCAGTATATGACGTCCCGGTGTTACCCAACGCTTGCGGAACATACTACTACAAAATCCTTTGACCGGATGCGACAGTGTGTGGCCATGACATTTCTTCACCATGGGGCAAGCCTGCTGATCGATGCGATCGATCCAGTAGGAACGACGGACGGCAGAGTCTATGAGATGTTCGGCAGGATTTATGGAGAAATGAAAGCATATGAACCATATATGGATAAGGGAGAGATGGCATATGATGTAAGTCTCTATTTTGATTTGAATGGAAAAATGGATATAGAAAAGAATGGTTATGATGTGCTTGACCATGCCCTGGACAGAGACGATCCCCGCGCAGGTTCGATGCCGCATTTTGACGCTCTTATGGGAGCGGCCAGGTCTCTGAGCGAACATCATATTCCTTATTCGGTCATTAACAACTGGAAATTTGAAGAAATGCGGAAGCACAAGGTGCTGGTGCTGGCAGATGTGCCGGATATGTCGGAGGAATACTGTGATCATGTTTTAGATTATGTTTTGGAAGGCGGGAATGTCTATATAAGCGGTCATTCTGCACCGTCTTTGGTGAAGGCGGTATTTGGGGCGGAAACACAAGGTCTGACAAAGGAAAGGATCACATATATGGCACCCGTAGAGGAAAGTCAGATCATGCAGGGTTTGTTTACGAAACAGTATCCAATGGTGATGTTTGATCATGCGGTCATCATGCCGAAGGAGGTAAAAGGCGAGGTGCTGGCGCATCTAGTTTTGCCTTACACTGTTCCTGGTATCGCATGGTCGATGTTCCCTACAGATATAAAAGAGCATGAATATATTGACACAGAGGGGGAGGCATATCCATTTGCAACAATTCATGCCAATCCTCCGGGAATTTGGACAGAGCATCCGGCTATGCTGAAAAAATCTGTCGGTAAAGGGAACGTCATCTGGTCAGCGCTTCCTATAGAAAAAGCCGAGAGATACCAGCACAGCGACATTTTTTCCAGAATCATACGGGAGTTGGCATCCGATGACTTTTTATTCGGAGGAAATGCGCCGGAAACAGTAGAATATATACTGTTTGATGACCGTGAGAACGCAAGGCTGCTTATGGGGATCATTGAGAAAAGAGAAGAAAACCGGATACCTAAAACGCACGGTATCACGGTATGGGTAAAAACATCGGCAAAGCCCGGAGCGGTCAAACAGATCCCGGGAGGCAGAGAATTGGCATATACTTATGAGAATGGAAGGGCGACGGTAGAGCTGGATGAAATAGATATTTTTACAATGATTTCGATTGAACTGGAGGAAGCTTTGAATGTATGAAATGCTGGAGTATGTAGGAAATATGGATCAGCTCCTGGAGGTGAAAAATTTCCGATATGCAGGCGGCAGAGCGGATGGAGTGAGAGCTACACAGGTTACGAACCAAAATGGGCTTCAATTTACCGTGACAGCCGACAGATGTATGGATATTTCGAGCCTGAGGTACAAAGGGATCAATATCAGTTATATCAACCAGTGCGGAGTAGTATCCCCACAATACTTCGAGCATGAAGAAAATGGATGGCTGAGAAGCTTTACGGCTGGATTCCTTACTACCTGCGGATTGGATAATGTGGGTTCTCCATGTGAAGAAAACTCCATCAAATATGGGCTGCATGGCCGGATATCCCATATACCTGCAGAAGAATACTGTGCGCGTACAGAGTTCATTGACGGGGAAAGGCAGGCAGTGATAAGCGGAGAGATACGTCAAGGTGTCCTGTTTGGTGAAAAATTAACGCTGAAACGTGAGATCCGTGCGTATCAAAGAGAAGACACGATTGAGATTACGGATGAGATCAGAAATACAGGATTTCGGGAAGAAGAGTTTATGGTTTTGTATCATTTTAACATCGGATATCCTTTTTTAGATAAAGAATGTGAATTATTCATAGACAATACATCTGTATTATCAAGAAATAAACATTCAGAAGCGTATAAGGACGAGATGTATCGTATTACAAAACCCAATGATCTGGAGGAAATGTGCTATTACCATAAAATGAACGACCGCCGCGGTGTATCTGCGGCGGGAGTGTATCAGGCAAAATATCAGGTAGGATTTATAATTTACTATGAAAATAGAATTTTGGATCATTTCGTCCAGTGGAAAAATCTGTCGAAAGGACAATATGTCCTGGGACTGGAACCAGGAAGCAATTTTGTGGATGGAAAAAAAGCAGAAAGAATGAGGGACACGATAAAAAGAATCAAGGCATATGAGAAAATAAAATATAAAATATGGATTCGTTTTTATGACGGAAGGGAAGAGTTCCAGAAGGCATGGAATGAATATAAAGAGGGATAGATATGCATCATTTATTTGAAATAGATGGAAGGTTTTTCCGGATAATGACAAAGGCGGCAGATCTTATGGTTTTGAATTTTTTGTGGATGTTATGCAGTGTTCCGGTTTTTACCGTCGGCGCAGCATTAACAGCATTGTATGATGTCACAATTCAAATGACTGAAAACAGAGAGGGTTATGTGGCAAAAGAGTATCTTCGGTCCTTTAAAAAGAACTTCCGGAAAGGAACGGTGCTATGGCTCATATTTCTCAGTATCTTAAGTGTACTGTTGACAGAAAGAGCCGGGATTATGGGGAAAAGTGGGCCTATATTTATGATATGTTTTTTCGTTGGAACTTTAAGTGTTTGTATCTATACGTGGATATTTCCGATTCTATCCCAGAAGAGTTTTACAGTGGTGCAGCTGTTGAGAAAAAGTTTATTTATTGGTATTTATTACTTCCCATATACGCTGATATTATTTGCGGGCAATGTGGTTTTGACATATATTACGCTTGCATATCCTGAAATTTTTTTATGCTGGATGTTTATGGGAATGGCATTAACCGCGTATGGGACGTCATTTATCTACAGGTATGTCCTTATTCAAAAAAATAATCCATTTTTAGGATGACTTAGTAGGGATATCGTGTGTCTGAATGAGACGATATCCCTTTTTAGAGCGTTCATGAGGCCACATTCAGATAACTTCTCTGTGACCGGCGGTGTCAGTCAGCTCCCATTCACCCCATAATTCTTCCGAAACTGCTTCGGCGTCGTGCCGGTCTGCCGCCGGAATACGGAGATAAAGTGGCTGACATCATGAAACCCGCTCATATGGCTGATGCTCTGTACCTTCAGGTAGGGCTTCCCGACCAGCAGTTCCTTCGCCCGGTTAATCCGGAACCGGGTGATATAATTCTGCACGGAGTATCCGGTAAACCGCCGGAACAGCCGTGTAAGATACTGAGGGCTGACATGGACCTCACGGGCCAGGCTATCCACATCCGGGACAGCTGCGGGATCTGTTTCAATTCTTTCTATTATCGGAGCCACATACTGGCGGTAGAGCGGATGCTCTGTCTGCGAATGTTTTCGGTAAATGCCGGAAAAATGCATCAAAAATTCATAGCACTGGACAGATAGAGTCAGGTCGTCCAGACGGTTTTCCTGATAGGAAAGAAGCGTCCGGTCGATCCACTCCTGGAAATATTGTCCCTCTTCCACGTCAATGAAAAGGTAAGAAGCTTCCCCGCATATTTTCCGGATGTCATTCGCCAGTGTTCCGCCGAAGGTCAGGAAAGCGGTCATCCAGCTTTTTGTGTTGTTCCGGTAGCGATGGGGCGTGTGGGGAGAGATCAGGATCCCCTCGCCCGGGTTCAGGAGGATGTCCTCCCCGGCCAGGGTGACCGTTCCCTGTCCGCTCTCCGTCTGGAGCCAGTGGTACAGGGGAAAGCCTTTTGGGCGGGAAATGGATTCCTGGAACCAGCGGTTGCCGATGCTGTCAATGGTCAGGGGCAGCTCCTGTATGGAAAGCTTGAAATAGATTGGCATGGGATACCTCCGTTTTTGTTTCGAATATTCCTATTTTTTAGTCTAGCTTACCATACTTTTCATTTTGAAAAAAGACTATAATAAATAAAAAGTGATCAAGCACATACGGAGGTATCTGACAATGGGAGCAAAATTCAAAAAAATGTTATACGGCGGCGATTACAACCCGGAGCAATGGCCGAGGGAGATCTGGCAGCAGGATATGGAGCTGTTTGACAAGGCGGGGATCAACAGCGCCACCATCAATGTATTTTCCTGGGCACGGCTCCAGCCGTCGGAGGAGGTTTACGATTTTCACGAGCTGGACGCGATCGTGGATACGCTGACAAAGGCGGGAAAGCAGATCGTGCTGGCAACCTCCACGGCCGCCCTTCCGGCCTGGATGGTAAAGCGCTATCCGGAGGTGGCGCGGGTGGACTATGAAGGACACCGCCACAAATTTGGACAACGTCACAATGCCTGCCCCAACAGCCCGGTGTACCGGCATTTTATCCAGGAGCTGGCGTCAAGACTGGCAGAGCGCTACGGAAGCAATGAAAATGTGGTATGCTGGCACATTAATAATGAGTACGGCGGGGAGTGCCACTGCGAGAACTGCGAAAAGGCGTTCCGGGTCTGGCTGCGGAAAAAATACGGTACCATCGAAGCGCTCAATCAGGCATGGAACCTGACCTTCTGGGGTCACAACATTTACGACTGGGATGAGATCGTGCTGCCAAACGCCCTCAGCGAAGGAATCCCGTGGCAGGGCACCGGAGAATTTGGATGTGAAAAGACCGCGTTTGCAGGGATTTCCATTGATTACCGCCGTTTCATGTCGGACAGCATCCTGGATGATTTCCGGCTGGAGCGGGACTCCATCCGGCAGTACGACAAGACGACCCCGGTGACCACGAACCTGATGGGAACCTACAAGGGACTGGATTATTTCAAATGGGCGAAGGAGATGGACATTGTTTCCTGGGACAACTATCCCAGCTACGATACCCCCTGGAGCCACGTGGCCATGCGCCACGACCTGATGCGCGGACTGAAAAACGCCCCCTTCATGCTGATGGAGCAGACCCCCAGCCAGCAGAACTGGCAACCCTACAATTCCCTGAAAAAGCCGGGACAGATGCGGGCGCAGAGCTGGCAGACCGTTGCCCACGGCGGGGACACGGTTCAGTTTTTCCAGCTCCGCAGGTCTGTGGGCGGCTGCGAGAAGTTCCACGGCGCGGTGATCGCCCATGCAGGGACGGATCAGACCCGGGTATTCCGTGAGGTGGCGCAGCTCGGGGAAGAGCTGAACCGGATCGGGGATTCCATCATCGGCTCCGGGACAGAATCGAAGGTGGGCATCCTGTTTGACTGGGACAACTACTGGGCGCTGGAATACACAAGCGGCCCCAATGTGGATCTGAAATATGTGGACCAGATTTCCCGGTATTACGAATATTTTTATCAGAAAAATATTTCCGTAGATATGATCCCGGTGGATGCGGACCTCTCCAAATACGATCTGGTGGCTGCGCCTGTGCTGTACATGGTGAAGGAAGGCATGGCGGAGGCCATCGAAGCCTACGTGGCAGCAGGCGGCACCTTCGTCACCGGATTCATGAGCGGCATTGTCAATGAATCCGACAACGTGTACCTGGGCGGCTACCCGGGCCCCCTGCGTAAGCTGGCAGGCGTGTGGGCGGAGGAGATCGACGCCCTGGCGCCGGAGCAGTCCAATGAGATCGTATTTACGGATGGAAGCCGGGATCAGTGTGGGATGCTCTGCGATATCCTCCATCTGGAAGGCGCGGAAGAGATCGCCCGGTATGGAAGCGATTTCTACGCGGGGACACCGGCTGTCACGAGAAATGTGTTCGGAAAGGGATGCGTCTATTACGTGGGAACCGTGCTGTCGGAGGACGGGCTTGAGAAAGTGCTGGATCTGGCCTGCGACGGAGCGGGTGTTGCTTCCGTGATCGGGGAAGAGACAGAACTGGAAGTGACGAGACGGATCTCGGATGCAGGGGCGATTTATTTTGTGATGAACTTCAAAGATCAGGAGCTTCCGCTGCCGGCGGTATTTGCCGGAAAGAAGGATCTGCTGTCGGGACGGACGATGGAGGCAGGGGAAATGCTGAAGAAGTATGATGTGAGGATTGCGGTGTTACAATAAGGCTGTCGGTGCCCGGAAAAGAAAATGGAACTGGAAGCTTTTGACTTCCAGTTCCGGAGTGAAAACTCCTAAGGTATTCGGGATTTATCATGCAAATGCGATATGATGCTGCTTCAATAATTCCATTGCCCTGGCAAGGTCGGCTTCCTTTTGGACAAGCTCAGTAAGAGCCGCCTCTTTTTCGATAAGAGCGGCATCCTTTTCAGTAAGAGCGGCATCTCTTTCCGCGCGCAGCGTATCATTCTCGCCCTGCATAAGCTTTATCCCCTTCTGAATCCCTCTGTTCTCAACCTGATCCAATATCTCACACATATTCGGTCCACCTCCTGTAGTTTTTACCTTCTGCGCTACTAAAAATCTTTCATCCCCGGTCATGACTGACATAAATTTCAGCACCGCGTCTACATGCTTTATTGTCCTTCTGCTGGGTACATATTTTTTGTTCTTCCGTTTCTGTACAAAATAATCCGCCACAATCCGAAAATCACTTCTGAATCGCTTTACCTGATCCTCTGTCAAATACGCGATTTCAAATATATGCAGCTTATAGTCATTTACATATTCTTCCAATCCTTCGGGAATCTCAACCATTTCTTTTATGGATCTGAGGCCGCTCCAGCGGGATTCTCCAAAATACAGGACGATGCTCAGCACCGGGCAGCGCCCTTTCGACTTCTGATCAAGAAGCTGCGACCGATAGGCAGCGCCGTCATATCCAATGACCCGGAAAGGCATATCTTTATCCGGAGCTGTCTGATTTTCCAGTCACAAAATGGCAATCTTCACCTTGCCTTCAGTCCAATATTTCGCATTGTCGCGTTCTTCCTCGTGCAGACTTCCTTTATCCGCCTTATACTGAGATCTGACCTTGAAAGACCTCAATTCTCTGGATTTAACCGTCCGTTTCCCGTCAAACAATAATCCGTTCACGATGTCAGAGAACACATCATTATAGTCTTCTAAATTTTTTTCTACGATATCTTTTTGTCCCATCCATTCTCCTCTTTGGTTTCTATTATATTATAGTTCATTGACTGCCGGAATACAAGTGCAATTCCGGATTGCATGCTGCTGGAACACCTGTGAAAGGTGAACCAAATGACCATAAAATCTCCTATATAACCATCATATTATCTCCTCCCTTCGTTAAAGTCTGCTGGCCGGCCAGTGAACTGCAACGGCTGCTCAGAATATAAATACACGAAGTATCCGCTGCGAAAACAGCTGTTATTCTGAACTCTTCTGTTAAAACTGTTTCAAACATTGAAGTAAAGGCGATATAGCCCTGAAAATAAAAAGACATTTTCATTGTAGATTGACAGAATGTTTGAAAATGCATCCGCAGTGATTATCCACCTGTCTGCCTGACAGAGAAAATATCATTGCGAGATGCATTTACTTTAGCATATCCTGAAATAAAAAGCAATTTCTTTTTCGCGATTTCTCCAATACTTGAAATGAAACCATTCTCCGTAGTATAATGAAATCACAACAAAAAAGATCAGGAGCCGTTGACCAGCGCATAAGGAAACATGCCGCTCTGCGGCTGAGGCTGGCGCGATACTCACGGCAGATTTCATCGGCCGTAAGTATAACGGAAACGGAGGATACGGTATGTCAGATTTAAGAATAAAGGAATATCTCGCCCAGGTCGGGATCCGCAGGGTCCATGAGCTGGACACCGCTCTGCTGGAAGCCTTCGGGCAGGAGGAGGGCGAAAAGCATATTAAAAGGCTGACGGAATTGTATGACCGTTCAGAGGAACGGCTGGTCTATGGAAGTAAGGACACCGCCTATCTCCGCCGTCAGGAGGAACTTGTAGATTATCTGAACCAGAGCCTGCAGATGAGCCTTTTGGCGGCCTCCTTTTATGACCGTGTGTTTTTCCGAAGGGCGATGGAAACTCTGCTCCGATATGAGCAGTTTTTTGCAGGGGATATTCTGGACATGGGCTGCGGAAATGGGATCCTGACCTGCTTTCTCGCACGCATCCATCCTGACGCTTCTGTGACCGGCCTGGATCTGTCGCAGGCGGCTGTTTCCGTAGCGGAAGAGCTTGCCGGGGGGCTGCGGGCGGACAACGTGCGTTTCGCCTGCTCCCAGGCGCCGGGGCAGAAGAAGTATGAAAAAAACGACTATCAGGACAAGTATGACACCGTGTTTTCCTGCCGGACGGTACATGAGAATGTCAAATGGAAGCCGCTGATTGAAGAGAAGAGGGGGGCGCCCCTGTCAATGGAAGAGCAGGCAAAACGGTATGAAGGGTATGTGAGGGAGCTTTCGGCGCTGGTAAAACCCCAGGGGTATCTTGTCAGTATAGAGCGCTGTGAGGAGGACGATGCATGCGCCGGTCTGGTCCGCGCTCTGGCAGGCGCGGGACTTTGCCAGGTGAAGGGCACCTGCATGCAGTTTTCCTGTAAAAATGGGGACGAAATGGCTGCGTTTCAGGCAATGGTTTTTCAGAAAACAGTTGAACGGCCATAAATGAATGGCGTATTTCACGCTTATCCAGGTTAGGCACTTACGAACAATTTCTTGCGCAAAACGGCAAAATTCTCGTATTGTGCTTTTCTGGTTTATCCGGGTTAGGAGATATGGACATGAACGAGAAAGCCGGAAAATTTCCGATTCAATTGTATTGCAGTCTGATGCTGCTGAGTTTTATCCCGTTTCTATACACGCTTGTCAGAACAAACTTAATCGTGAACAGTTCATTTGCAGATGGATTGGGGATTGCGGGGCATATTGAATGGTTCGACCTGATCAATGAAACGATACAGGCATTTCTGGTCGTACCTTTATATGCGCTGTTCAATCAATGCATGCGGGATACGGAGAAATTAAAAGAGCGGATCTTTCAGGCGTTTGTGATCGTGAATGCGGTCTATACCCTGTTTTCAGTGATCGTTCTCGTCCACTGCAAATCGATTGTATCAACAATGGCAGGCGGACGCATTTCTGAGGTTACGAGATACCTTGAGCTGGAGACCGTTGGATTTGTGATCGCGAATATTGTCTGCTTTGTAAATGTATTGTTCGTTGTCCTGGAGAAAACGTTATACATCTATGCGATGGTCGTTTTGAAAACAATATTCACGATGGCCGGCGACCTGTTTCTGATACCGAGATTTGGAGTAAACGGCGCCGCGTATTCTAATATTGCGGTAAGTTCAGTATGTGTTGTATTATGTATGATCGCCGTATTCAGAGAAAAAATAATTGCAGTATCCTTTCGGCTGGACAGATCATTTATCAGGGACTATCTGCGGATCGGCCTGTTCAGCGGATCACAGATATTGTTGGATAACATCATCTATTCTGCGGTGGTATGTAAAATGGTGAATGCAGTGGAGGAACAGGGAAATTACTGGACAGCTAATAATATCATATGGGGGCTGATGCTGATTCCGATCTCCGCATTGGCGGAAATCATCAAAAAGGACTGCCGGGATGAGATGAACCCGAAGAAAATGAAATCTTATCACAGGATCATATTGGGGACATTTTTGATATGGGTGTGCCTGATTCCCTTGCTGAATCCATTCTTAAAATACATTATGGGGATTGAAAATTATGGGACGATCCGGCATATCATTATCATCCTGATCCCATTTTACCTTGCATATGATTACACGGTTTTATTTGACAATATACTGATCGGCCACGGTCAAACACACTATTGTTTTGCAGTATCAGTGCTTGTAAATCTGATCTATTATCCATTGATTTACGGATGTGTGCGAAAGGGCATATTCACGCCGGATATCACCTTTATCTGCCTGATGTTCGGGTTTGGAATGGTGACGCATCTGGGCGGAAGTATTGTCTGCTGGTTTCGATTTAAAAGAGATGCGTGCAAAACCTAAGAAAAAGCTATTTTTTAGAAGTTGTAGAAAAATAACTGGGACATCCGAAGAAATATCCTGTGCAATCCGTATCAGTTATTTTCTACTACTTTTTACAGCCTGCATCGTCCCGGCAAAACTTCTGCCCGGCGGTTCCTATATCAGCTCAATTGTCACCCCATCCGGCAGGCTGATCCAGTTCTCCTTAATCCTGCGGCGGGTTTATCCGCGGCTTCATTGAGCTGAACCCCTTCATGGAACCAGATCTTGCGCTCCGGGGTCTCTCCGGCTGTCTTTCGGACAGTCATTTCAAAAACATTTGTAAAAAAATCCAGATACCAATCCAGTCTGTCTACAGACAGCGCAATGTGATGCAGTGTATACTTCATAAAATTCTCTCCTTTTCTTTTTGGCGTCTGATAGGGCCGTCGATCTTGACAAAGACCGAGGTTCAGGGCGGGCTCAAGCCGTCCCGCGTACTGCAGGTATGCATGACGGTCAGCTACTGCTTCACACTGGTAATGACGGTGTCCGCGCTTGGAAACTATATTCCGAAGCTGATACAGTCGTTTTCATAATAAAAACAAGAGCGTATAGGAAGCCATCGGCTGCTTTCAAAATGGAAGATGTTATAAAATTTATGAGCCACTATAAATTTTATCATGTACTATGAAATTTTATAGCAACTTGAAAAGCTGCAGTTTCCACTTTATAATTAACACACGGATGCAAAGGCATCTTATACTGCGACATCTGCATGGTATTCAAGGAGGAATGAGAGGATGTATCAGAGAAAAATAGAGAAGGACATCAGATGCCCTCTGGAATATGGACTTGAGATCTTCGGCGGGAAATGGAACTCCCGGATCATCTGTGTCCTGGCGGCGAAGAAGGTACTGCGCTACGGGGAACTCCGGAGGGAGATGGGAAATATCACGGATGCGGCTCTGGCCTCCGCGCTGAAAGGCCTGATCGGAAATGACATTGTAGTGCGGAAATCCTACGATGAGATCCCTCCCCATGTGGAATATTCTTTATCAGAAAAAGGGGAATCCGTAGTCCCCATTCTGCAGAGCATCTGCCGCTGGGCAGGGATCTTTTACAAGGAGGACAGTGAAAAGGCCATGATCCACTGCCGGCGGTGCGACCACAAATGATTTTGTGATGGCTCTGTCTGCGAATCTTCCATTGCCTGTGATTCTGAATGGATCCTTGCTTTTCACAGCGGTTCACGTCACGGACAGCATATTATAAAGCTTCAGAAGCCGGATATCTTCCTTGGAGACCTTCAGCTTCTTCACCAGCTCCAGGTCCTCCTTCAAAGGGCTGCGGGAAAACAGCATTTTCATGGCAATGGGCATCATGGGGCGGGAGGAAAATCCGTTCCACAGCCCCCACTTGGTATCCGCGTCCAGATAAGAAGCCAGGATCTGCACGCTGGCCTTTTCCATGGGGTGATCCTGGTTGGTCAGGACGATATTGGTGACCGCATCGTAATGCTCAATATATCCCCAATACGTATTTTCGCAGTTCTGGTAACGGTTAAAATCTGTAAAATTCATATACATCATGATCTTGTACTGGTTATGTACGGTCTCGGACAGCACATCAAAGACACACCGCATGATCTGGTTATTTCTCCCGTCAAAAACATAGGAAAAAAACTGGGATACGCCGTCAAAGAAAGCCGGATGGGTGCCTTTGGATTCCAGGACGGCGCTCCTGGGTCGGCAGTAGAGGAGCTGCTCGACATGGATGTGGAGCGCGTCCGCGATCTCATATAAGGTCTCGATATCGACGGCGATCTCTGTGATGGAATGGCTGCTTACTGTGAGCAGCCATTTTGCATGCTCGATCCGCGTGTTTTTTACATAAGCCTGAAAGGTGATCCCCATATGCTTTTTGAAATATTTAGAAAAATAGGTAGGGTGAAAGCCGCAGAGATCCGCGCATTCCTGCAGTGAAACATGAGAGCGGTAATTTAAAGCGACGTATTCGATCGCCAGACGCAGCTTTTGCACGGCTTCCCTGTTTTCAGAATTGTTTTCCCTCTTCGGAAAAGACCGGATCACAACTAACAGCAGGAGATTCATGAAGGTTTTAATGGAAAATTCCCATGCAATTTCCTGGCGAAGGTATTCGTCATGCATGCTGAGGATCAGCGTTTTTACTTTTGAGTAGGTCTCAGGCGACCAATAGCTGCTGAGCGTATACCGTTTATATAAATATTTGGAGTAATTCGCTTTATGCTTTGGATTTGTATACTTTTCCCCGACTGTAAGATTCAGGTCAGTCTCGATAATGAAGCGTCCGCATATCTCTGCGGAACAAAGGCAGGAGCGGAACTGACAGGGGTAGGCGGTTCCGATAATCTGAAATTGTATCTGAATAAAGTGATGGGCGGAAAGCAGGTAAAGATTTAGGAATCCAGCTCTATTCAGTAAAAAATAAAATGAAAGAAGATCCGCTCCAGACAATCGGGGATGTTGCAAAGGCGGGGTATAAGTATCTGGAGGTAGCGAACCATAACGCGCTTGAGGATGACGGAGTGGGTTTTGGGGTGTCCGCGGAGGAGTTGAACGGTGTGCTGAAAAAAAGCGGAAGCAGCATCATAAGCGCCGGGGGCCGTCCTTCTGCGTCTGATTTTGAGACGATTTAATGCTGTATTGTATGTTACAATTCGTTTGGAACTTATATTGAAACAGAAATATGAAACAAAATATGAATATTCCTGACTTCGTTTGACTAAAATATAAAAGAATGCTATGATACCTATATAAAAAAGTTAATAACAAAAGCGAGGAGGATGCGGCATGAAAAGCTCTGCAGTTCGTTTATCTGAACTTCGTATTCAGAATTTCAAAAATGTAAAAAATGGAGTGTTGAATTTCAACAACCGCAGGAAAAATTACAGAGCGGGTATTTTGGGGTTATATGGACAGAACGGCTCCGGCAAGACGGCCCTGATCGATGCGCTGCAGCTTCTGAAATATGCGCTCTGCGGTAAAACAGTTCCGGCAGAGATGGCGGAGTTTATCCATGTGGACGCACAATATGCCGCGCTGTCCTATACATTTCACATTACCATGCCGTCCGGAAGGTATGAGGCTTTCTACGAATTTTGCATTCGAAAAGAGGAAGATGCCGGGGAGCAGAATTTTGACGCAGATATTGTCCGTGAGCCGCAGTCAAGGCTGGTGATCTTCGATGAAGTCCTCAGTTATTCCTTCACAGGAGCAGGCGATCAGAAAGGAACAGAAGAAACGATCAGAAAAGGGCCGTTGATCGATACCCGCACGGAAAAGGTTTTCGTACCGGTTTCAAAGTATGAATGCCTGATCGGAAAAGATAAGAGCAGAGCCATGGATCTTCTGGTAGCAAAGAAAATGTCAGCCAATACCGCAAGGTCATTCATTTTTTCAAGGGAACTGCTGAACGCGGTCAGAAAACAGCAGAAAATGAAAGAGCGTGACACGGAATTTATGCGGCATCTGGCGCTGTTGGAAAGGCTGGCCCTCTATGGAAACTATGAATTATTTGTCATAAACACGGCGAATACGGGGATGATCAGTATGAACGCGCTTCCTTTGGCCTTCAAATATGCAGGGAAGGACAGCGGGGCAGTAGGACAGATGATGCTTCCTTTGGAAGATCCCGCCTTGATTCCAAAAGAAGCCGTGGAAATTGTGGAAAAGGTAATCCGTGATATGAACATTGTTCTGGAGCAGATGGTTCCCGGGCTTCGGATCGGCTTGAAGGAGCTTGGTATCCAGACATTAAACAATGGAAAAATCGGAAGCCGTATCCAGCTCATTTCCTGCAAAAACAGCAGAGAGATTCCGCTAAAACATGAGTCGGAAGGAATTAAAAAGATGATCTCGATTCTCCAGCTTTTGATCGTGATCTATAATCAGGAGTCGGTCACAGTGGCAATCGATGAATTGGATTCGGGGATTTTTGAATACCTGCTGGGGGAGATCCTTCGGATCATTTCTGAAAAAGGAAAGGGCCAGCTGATCTTCACCTCACATAACCTCCGGCCTCTGGAAACGCTGGACAGAGGATTCATTGCATTTACAACAACGAATCCTGTAAAAAGATATATCAGAATGACGAATATCAAGGACAACCATAACCTGCGGGATTTCTATTTCCGGGATATTGTCCTTGGCGAACAGAGTGAGGAGATCTATGAGACGACCGACAATGCGGAAATCGCATTGGCATTCAGAGAGGCGGGTGAGATCAGTGGCTCGTAAGAAAATCGTCTTTGTAATCGTAGAAGGGCCGTCGGATGATGAAGCATTGGGCGTTATTTTCAGCCGCCTTTATAATAAAAATGCGGTACACGTGGAAATCACACATGGAGATATTACTTCGGAATTGTCTGCCGTTCCTGGAAATATAGCATCGAAAATAGGAAATTTGATCCGTGGGTATGCGAAGTCGAACCATTATAGAGCAGCGGATTTCCAGGAAGTGATCCATCTTATTGATATGGACGGTGCATATATTCCAGAGACGGCAGTTGTGGAAGATTTGGAAAAGAAAAAGCCATTTTATACCACAACAGAAATCCGGACGGCAAAACCGGTTCAACTGTCTGCTCGAAACAAAAGAAAAAGAGAAAATATTGACCGTATCTGCTTCATGCATAAGGTGTGGGGATCTATTCCGTACAGTGCCTATTACATGTCAGCAAATTTGGATCATGTACTGTATGATAAGCTCAACAGCACAGATGACGAAAAAGAAAATGACGCCTATGCATTTGCTAAAAAATATAAAGATCACTTGGAAGATTTTCTGACATTCATATCAGATTCAGATTTCTCCGTATGCAGTGATTTTAGAGAATCCTGGGAATATATAAAAGCGGAGAGGCGTTCTCTTGAGCGGCATACAAATCTTGGAATCTGCTTTAAAACCATGAAAAATTACGGAATACATTCCAAAATAGGTATTGCCAACACCCCCCTGAACCATGTATAATTTTTATAGAAATTTCATGGAACAAAATCATTTTTTGGAGAGAGGTGGTTGACGTTGGATGACACCAGAACCCGGATTATTTCCGCCGCGATGAAGGCTGTGCGGGAGTACGGCCTGGAAGGGGTGCGGATCCAGAATGTCAGCGATCTGGCGGGGATATCCCCCGGGGCGCTTTACCGTCATTTCGACAGCAAGGATCAGCTGATCCAGGAGTGCTTTATCTACGTGGACAGGCAGGCGGCAGAGATCTTCGAGCATTTAAAGTTCAATCCTGCGGCCATGGCCGCCGATCCGATCGGAACGGTAAAAAGCCTGTGGCTGCCATATTTTCGCTTTTGGGTGGCGCATCCGGATGAGACGGTATTCTATCATCGGTTTCGAGACAGCACCTTTTTCCCGAAATATCATGAAACCCGGGACACGAGTTATTTCCGGTCCTTCGTCGGTATGGTACATACATTCAAGGCGATGTTCCCCCGCCTGAAAAAAATCAATCAGGATCTGCTGTGGCTCCATATCCTTACATGTACCGTGCTGTATGCCAAGTATGTAGTAGAGGGAGTGCTCCCGGATGACCAGGAGACTGAAGACACGGTATTCCGGCTGCTGTGTACCGGACTGAGCGGTTACTTGAAGCCGGAGAAAGCCGAAAGGGAAAGAAGAACGGAAAGATGAAGTTATGCCCTTCTGAATTAAAGTGGGGCATATTTTTCAGCTGTGCGGTAAATAAACATTTACTTACGGAACGGGGAACTTAAGAAAGGAAAGGATCACCATGGAAAAAATTTTGATCGTCGATGACAGTATCTTGCAGGCAGCCCAATTAAAATCCATCTTAGAGGATGAGTATGAGGTCACCACCGCGCATACGGCGGAGGAGGGGCTTGGACTTGCCAGCGCTGAAAATTATTCCCTGATCCTGCTGGATGTCGTGATGCCGGGGATGGACGGTTTTACGCTGCTGAAAAAGCTGCAGGAGGAGATTGTCACCCAAAGCGTACCGGTGATCCTGATCACCAGCCTGACGGACATCGACAACGAGCAGTACGGGCTGATCCTGGGCGCCGTGGATTATGTTACAAAGCCGTTCCACGCGCGGATCATCAAGGCGCGGGTCAATACACATGTCAAGCTGTATCAATACCGGAGGCAGATCGAGCAGCAATCCATGACCGATCAGCTGACGGGGATCGCGAACAGGCGGAAGTATGAGGACTACAGTATTACGAAATGGAACGAAGCGATTCGCCTGCGGGTTCCGTTTACGATCTGTATGTTTGATATTGACCGATTCAAAGTATATAATGACACATTCGGCCATCCCGCGGGGGACAAAGTCATTGCGGCGGTAGCAAAAACAGCGGCGGCCCACTTGAAGCGCAGTACGGATTTCCTGGCCCGTTACGGAGGAGAGGAATTTGTAGCGATCCTCCTGGGAGACAGCGCAGAGAAAGCATTTGCGCATCTGAAAAGAATCCGGCAGGAGATCGAGAACCTCCACATTCCTCATGACCCTTCTGTTTCCCAATGGGTCACGGTCAGTGTCGGAGGCGTGACTGTCATGCCGCAGCGGGAAAGCTCCTATGCCTCTTACTTAAAAATTGCGGATACGATGCTGTATGACGCGAAAAAAAGCGGACGCAACAGAGTGATCTGGGCTGACGAGAAAATGAAACAGCTGTATGAAAAATGACCAGGAGGTAGGATGATGCTATTTGGAAAGGACAGCAAAGAACAGCCGAAGTTTGATGAAAAAAAGAAAGAAGAAAACGGTCATGGGAAGCTCAGGGCTTATTCCGGTATGCGCGTAGAGGTGACAACCACGGACGGCGATCTGCTTTTTGTCGCGAAGCTGGAGAACCTGCGGAGGGATCAGGCGGAGCTGCAGCAATATTCGGCGATGGAGCCTTCCAGGGAGATCCAGCAGAGAGATACTGAAGAGGAAGACACCCGGAAGGCACCGCGGCAGGCATCGGAATCGGGAAGTTCCCAAAACGCGGCGCCGGAGTCTTTGGAAGAGGTGTTTGCAAGGATGCTGGCGCAGCAGGCGCGGGAGGCGGAGCGCGCCGAGAAGGAACGGCGTTCGGAAGAAGAGGCGCGGAAACCGCGCTATGTCCGGATCCGCGGGTACAGTGACCATGAGAAAAAAGCGGTTTATATGGAGGGATTCATTACGCTCAAAGAAAAGCATATATGGAAGGTTGAAAAATTAATGGTTGTCCGGGTTGGAAATGACCGCGCTTTCTTCCGCCTGGAAACGGATCTTGAAGCGGTGGTTACCATGCTCGGCGGATTTTCGGCCGGGGAGCAGCTCTGCAGGCTGCTGAATATCAGTGTCGGGGGCGCCCGCATCCTCTCAGAGCAGTTGTACCATGAAGGGGACAAATTCCTGCTGAAGGTGCAGCTGCTGGAGGACAGGCCGATGTCCATGATGCTTTGTAAAGTGCTGCGCGTCTTCGAGAGAGAAGACGCAAAATATGAATATGGCTGCCGGTTTTTAGAGCTGAACGAAGAGGACCAGGATAAGATCACCCAGAACATTTTTGCGGCCCAGCTTGCGGAACGGCGTAAAAAGCGGGGGCAGTGAGGTTTTGAAGCAGGAGCGGGCAGGAAGCTCGCTTATAAAACCGCAAGCTCGGTAATTTGAAAAAGTTCTGAAGACAGAAGACAAGGAACAGGCCGAAAGCCCGTCCCTTGTCTTTTTAAGCGATCAGCGACTCGGATCTGATCATGATCTTCTTTATCTGCCGACAGAATATGCGGATTTATACCCATTCAATCTTGCAGGAGTGTTTTTTTGTCTTTTTACTGTAATTAATCCCTACGATCAGTATCTTTCCGCCGTAGTGTTCCAATGCCTGTATATATTCCTTCTCTTTGATCTGCCGGATGGCTCCTCTGGCGGATTTATTCCATTTTAACTCCACGATCATAGCCGGCTTATCCGAATGCCTTTTGGGAAGGAAGATGATATCCGCGAACCCTTTTCCGGAGGGCATTTCACGTATTAAAGTGTAATCCTTTACCGCATTATAAAATGCAGAGGTTTCCAGTCCGCACCTTCCACCGCGTTGATAAATTCATTTTTTACTTCTTCATTTGGTATGTGTACAGTCTGGGAGGCTGCTTCATATGTCAGATATCCCAGATGGATCAAAAGTGTCAGAATGTCATCACGGCTTTTAAATGAAGTGATATCATTCTGAAATTTTGCCGGGTTTATTTTGCAGGGCGCACCGGCCAGCATATTGGAAATGCTGTCCTTAAGCCCGTCAAAATTCATGCAGATATAGTTTTTTAAGGATTCATAGGTCTCTGTACTGGTCCAGTAATTTCCAACTCTCTTTCTGCGGATAGAATCAACAACGGACTTAGGGTTATAGATATGCAGCCCCTTTTCCAGGGTGTAGCCATCGTACCACTCTTTTGCCAGCTCAAAATCCATGTCATAGGTTTCATAGAGTCCGAAGACTTCCGCTTCTGTGAATCCTACATACTCCGCTAAAACATCCGGCTGCAGCATGGTAAATTCATCAAAATTATTTAAAGCCGATTCTGTTCCGTATTTTTTTATGGGAAGGATTCCAGTCATATAAGCCAGTTTTAAGAACTTCTTTGAAGGAGCGTCCTTAAAAAGACCCCTTAACAGATCAATATATTCGGTCTGTGCCTTTTTATCATCCTTGTATTCACGAAAAACAGCATCCCATTCATCAATAATGATCACAAATTTTGATCCTTTGACCTTGTGTATATTGGCTAATGCCGACTGCAGGCTGACCTGGGAGTTGATGTCTTCCCGGATGAAATCCGTCTGCCCCATCGGAGCATACCCTATCGGACGCAGTCCGTCCGCCCGAAGGGCATGTATTAAGGTGTGCCCCTGGGTATGAGTCATGGACCGCGCTTTTGGGATACATTCGGGATAGCACTCACTTAACTCTTCCATCACAGCCTGCTGTATTTTTTGTACAATATTCGCCGGGCTTCCGTCTACATTTCTGAATGTGTTGATATCAATATGGATCACATCATATTTGTTAAGGTGGTCATGAAAATGCCTGCTGGACCCGATTTTATAATTTTGGAAAAGAGCCTCGGAATCACAGCTTTTATCATAATACGCAGCCAGCATTTCTGCGGTAATGGATTTTCCAAAACGCCTTGGACGGCTGACGCAGATATACCGCTGTTCCGAATCCAGTACAGAATTGGTGTATTCCAGCATCTGGGTTTTGTCGATATAGATCTGTGAATTTAAAGCACTTTGGAATCCCTCATTTCCCGGATTCAGAAAAATTCCCATGATATTTCCTCCCTGTTTTGAACGGACGCTTTCTTCTTATTATATCTTGTTTTTGTGTTCTGGCAATGGGTTTACGTGATTTTTAGAAAAGTTCCGCGGAATCAAAACAAGGAGTTACGGGCCTCGTCTGGTCAATGTGTGGCCTGAAAAGACATAGAAAAAATAGATGCGGGGCGCAATAGATTTGCGACAGGTGGTTGATTTTGTGGGATAGGCGGCTGCTTCATTGCAAGCACATTATAAATACACGCACCTATATTGGTGCAATATAAATAAAAAGTAGATTATATTAAAAACCACTAAAAAATAAATAAATTTTTGTATAAATATTACAAAGAGAAAAACAAATATAAGTTAAATTAAACAAAAATAGATTAGCCAAAATGTTAAATATGTAGAAAAAAATAAATATAGTTGAAAATACAAAATCAATCTGGTATATTAAATTAAAATAAGTGGATTAATAAGAGGACCACAGAAAGGAGAAAAGGGATGTACCAATTATGTGCGATGAACGGGCACTACAGATTTTATGAACTGGATGTATTTTTTGATGAGATTCAAAAAGCCGGATTTGAAAATGCGGAATTGTGGACCTCGCCCCATCACTATTTTGTAGATTATCAGCAGTACGACGATCCGGTAAAGCTCAGACACCTTGCAGAGTCACATCAGGTGAAGATCCGGTGTATCTGCCCGGAGCAGACGAATCCTAAGCCCAATAATGTTGCGGTAAAAGGAAAGGCTGCAAAAGAGCGGGTGTACGCGTATTACAGAAATATAGTCGACGCGGCAAAGGCGGCAGGGGCAGATAAGGTGCTGATCACACCGGGATGGGCCTATTACAGTGAATCCGTGGAAGAAGCGAGAAAGCGGAGTGTGGAAATGCTCTCCAGAGTCAGCGAATACGCGGCCCAAAAGCAGATACTGCTTGTCATGGAAGCGCTCCAGCCGGATGAGTCAAGGATTGCGAATACGGCTGCAGATTTAAAAGCGTTGAAGCAGATGGTTGGAAATGACAGCCTGAAGATCTGTCTGGATCTGGGTGCAATGGCAAGGATGGGAGAATCGATAGACGATTATTTTGAGGTATTTAAAAAGGACATCGCCCATTGCCATTTTGTGGACGGGGCCCCGGTGGGACATCTGGCCTGGGGAGACGGAGAACGGAGCATGAAGGATGATCTGGAGGCATTTGGCCGGAATGGTTATGAAGGGCTGCTTTCCCTGGAAAGCGTGAATGACAGGTATTACGAAAAGCCGTATCTGGCAGATCAGAAAACAATGGAATTATTTATGAAGAATCAGGGGGAAAAGGGCATATGATACATTTTATTCTGGCTTCTCACGGGATCCTCGCAAAAGGGATGTATGAAAGCGTAAAGCTGATCGCAGGAGAGATAGAGAACATACATATTATTACTGCGTTTGTGGACAACAACGATATCAAAGGCATGGTAAGCGTCGAGATGGATTCTATTCCGGCAGAGGATACGGTCATCGCAGTGACAGACATTCTGGGCGGGAGTGTAAACAATGAGTTTATGAATTATCTGTCCAGGAAACGATTTTACCTGATCGCGGGAATGAATCTGCCGCTGTTGGTCCAGCTGTCTCTGACAGTCGGAGAAGGCGACGACATTGACGAAGCGATAAAGGAACTGGCGCACAGTCCGGAGGCTGCGCCGGTATACTGCAATGAAAAATCGGAGCAGGCAGAGGACGAAGAGTTCTGACAGTGGATCCGATACAGAGGGACAGCCCGGCTATTGGACAACGGGCTGATTTACTGCCGGACGGCAGAAATAAAAAGGAGAGACTTTTATGATTAAACTGGTACGGGTAGACCACAGGCTCCTGCATGGACAGGTAGCATTTTCGTGGACAAATGGATTAAACGCGAACTGCATTTTGGTAGCAAGCGATCTGGTTGTGAATGACGAAGTATGGAAAACCACATTAAAGCTGGGAAAACCAAGCGGGGTGAAGCTGGTGATCAAAAATATGGAGGATTCCATAAAAGCACTGAACAGCGGAGTGACGGATAAATATAATCTGATCATTGTCGTACAGACGATCGCCGACGCGAAGCGGCTGGCGGAAGGATATTCGGAAATTAAGAGCATCAATCTGGGAAATACAAAGGAAAGCAGCGTTACAAGACAGATCAGCAAGCAGGTTTTTGTTACGGAAGAGGAACAAAAGATCCTGAAGGAATTGATCGGAAAAGGAATTGAAGTAGAGATACGGGCGCTTGTGGATGACAACAAATTATTGGCGTCAAAGGTGCTTTAGGAAGAGGAGGAACAAGTGATGAATACATTGATACAGGCTTTATTGATCGGTTTGATCGCGGCATACGGCGTGCTGGATTATCAGCTGGGGACTCTGTACACATTCCGCCCGATCGTACTCGGCCCGCTGGTAGGGCTGGTGCTTGGAGATCTGGGCGCGGGACTTACGATCGGGGCCAGCCTGGAGCTGTTCTTTATGGGAGCGATCTCTGTGGGCGCATATATTCCGCCGGATGTGATCGCCGGGGGCGTGCTGGCGACCGCATATGCGATCAGCCTTGGAAAAGGAGTGGATGCGGCGATCACGCTGGCTATGCCGATCGCGCTTTTGGTTCTGGCGCTGGATAACTTTGTAAATGCGCTTCTGCCGCTGATCTTAAAGATTGCGGATAACGGAGCGGCAGAGGGGAATCCGAAAAAGATCCGGATGATCCACTGGGCATACGGCCTTGTCGGTACGGCAATAAAATTTGTGGTAGTATTCCTTGCCTTTTATCTGGGGGCTGATGCCATGCAGAATGTGCTGGATATGATCCCGCAGGTGATCATTGACGGAATGGGCGTAGCCGCAGGACTCCTGCCGGCCATGGGATTTGCAATGCTCATGCGCATGATCCTGAACAAAAAACTGATCCCGTTTTATTTCCTGGGATTTGTCCTGAGTGCGTATCTGAATCTCCCGGTACTGGGTGTGGCGATCGTGGGCATTATAATCGTGATTGAAAAGTTTGGTTTATTAGAGCCGAGACCGGCGGCAGCAGCGGCAGCCGCAGAAACGGCAGAGGAGGTAGACGATGATGACTTCTAAAGAAACAACGGGACAGGAAATGGTAACAAGGAAGGACCTTCGGAAAATGGCTGTAAATACGGGCGCGTTGGGAATGGAGTACAGCTGGAATTACCCAAGGCAGATGAATGTGGCGTTCTGCCTTATGATCGAGCCGATCCTGCGCAAGATTTATAAAAATGATCCGGATGGATATGCGAAAGCGCTGACCCGGCATATGGCATTTTTTAATATTACGCCGCAGCTTGCGCCGTTTGTAGGCGGCGTGGCAGTATCAATGGAGGAAAAAGTCGCAAAGGGAGAGATGGAAGGAGAAGCGATCGACAATGTGAAGGCAGCATTGATGGGGCCTCTTTCCGGCGTAGGCGACTCCATTTTCCTGGGATGCATCCGCGTGATCGCTGTAGCAGTCGGGGTCTCTCTTGCCATGAATGGAAATATACTGGGGCCGATCTTATATTTCCTGATCTATAATATCCCCGCGTTCCTGCTCCGCTTTGCAGGGGCGGAAAAAGGGTATGACCTGGGATTTACTTACCTTGCGAAAGCGCAGAAGAGCGGTCTGATGGACACGTTTATGTATGGCGCGGGAATATTGGGCATCATGGTGATCGGCGCCATGTCAAAGGATATGGTATACGCAACGATGCCCCTGCAAATCGGTTCCGGAGACTACGCCACGACTCTGCAGGAGGTGTGTGACAGTATTTTGCCGGGAATGCTGGGAATGGGCGCGACATGGGCCTATTACTGGGCATTGAAAAAGAAGATCTCTCCGATGGTGCTGATCGTCATAAGTATCGTATTGGGAGTACTGGGGGCATGGATCGGTCTCCTGGCTTAAATGGGCTGGGAGATATCCGGACATTTTTTTAGAAGAAAGCAGGTAAATTTTAATGAAGATATCAAAATATATTGACTATATTGATGATCCGAAGGATACCTTTGACCAGTATCTGGAAAAGGCAAAGACATATGATTTCCGTTGTGTTTTCGCGGATATCGAGACCTTCTGCCATGCAAAAGAAGTGCTGAGAGACACAGATATCATTGTCGCGGGGGCTGTGGATTTTCCAGAAGGTATACTTGGGGTGGAAGAAAAGCTGGAGGCATTTCAGGCATATGAGGCCGCGGGCTTTCGGGAAATCGACTACGTGCTGAACCAGAAAATGGTGGAAGGACGGGATTACGGTGGAATCCGTGAGGAGATGGGCCGGATTGCCGAATATTGCAGGGTACACGGTATCATGGATAAAGTGATCGTTGAGATGTGCAAGCTGGACGGGGATGACGCGGCGAAGCAGACAATCTGTGAGATCGCGAAAAATGTGAGGCCTTTCTGCTTAAAGACCTCAACCGGAAGAAGTTTTGGCGGAGCAAGGCTCTCGGATGTAAAGCTGATGAAGGAAGTCCTGGGGGACACGGTAAAGATCAAAGCAGCAGGCGGCATCCGGGATTACGAAACCGCCCGCGCGTTTATAGAAGCGGGAGCCTCCATTCTCGGCGCGACTGCCGGGATCGCGATCGTGGAAGGCTGTTCTGAGAAAAAATAACTGGTATAAAAAAATAAAAAAATGGTTCAACGCTCTTGACAAATAAAAAATATCTGGTATATTGATGATATAAAGTGGATTAGTCGACGAACCACAATAGATATTAAGAAGACCAAAAGAAGGGAAAGGAAGAGATCAAAATGGCATTGAGAAATTTTAATCTGGAAAAATATTTGAAGGACGGTGAAAATACCTATGCGCAGCGCGCCAATATTGAGGCAATGGCGGACCATGTGTCGGAAAAAGGATTTGACAATCTGGTGATCCTCGGGATCGGAGGAACCTGGGCGGAGTGGTATCCGGTAGTAAAGGTGATGGAGCATTATACAAAGCTTCCGGTACACCTGGAGAATGCGGCGGAGATCCTGGTAAAGGCTGACAAGGATTTCCTTACGGAGAGTTCCTGTGTAGTAACAGCTTCTGCATCCGGGGATACAAAAGAGATCCTGCAGGCAGTGAAGATGGTAAAAGGGATGGGGATTCCGGTATATGGATTTACAAAAAATGCGGAGACTCCTCTTGCGAAGCTCCTTACAGAAGCTGTTTACAATCCGTGTGGGGACTGTGAAGATTCTTATCTGATGTATTTCATGTTTGCGCTCCGCCTGCTCTGCAACAGGGGTGAATACGAGGACTATCCGAGATGGGCGGACCAGATGAAGAATGTACATAAGAACCTGGTGCGTATCCGTGAGGAATTTGAGCCAAGAGCAAAGGAACTGGCACAGAAATATGCAAAAGAGCCCTATACCATGTTTGTAGGCTCCGGAGTACTCTGGGGAGAGACCTATCTCTTCTCCATGTGCATCCTGGAAGAGATGCAGTGGGTTCGGACAAAATCCGTTACATCCGCAGACTTTTTCCACGGACCGCTGGAGCTGGTCGAGAAGGATGTACCGCTGTTCCTGGTAAAAGGGGAAGATGAATACCGGGAATTGGATGAAAGAGTAGAACGCTTTGCAAAGACAGTTACGGATAAGCTGGAAGTATTTGATACGAAAGCGTTTGACCTGGAAGGAATAGATGACGACTTCCGCGTGATCTGTTCTCCGATGATCATTACGGCAATCCTGACAGAACGTCTGGCAGTACATTATGAACTTGTGACCGGACACAGCCTGCAGTTCCGCCGTTATTATCGTCAGTTCGACTATTAAAAAGCTGTCGGAACAGTTTTTGAAAAAAGAAAGGCCTCTCCTAAACCGTATCGTACAGGAGGGGCCTTTTGCCATAAAAAAGGAGAAGAAAATGAAGCGTGCGGTGATTTTTGACCTGGACGGGGTATTGATAGACAGTGAAGGAATCTATTTTACATGGACAAAAGAATTTTTTGAGGAAAACGGTATCCTGATATCAAGGGAAGATATCCTGAGTCTGGCTGGTTCTTCTGAAAAGTTCAGTGACCAGAAGATCTATGAGTGGTGGGAAGCCGCAAAGCATGACGGAAAGAGCAGGAAAGCCGTTCTCAGCCTGTATAACGCATACTGTGAGGCGCAGCCTTTTTCTTATGCGGAAATTATAAATCCGGGGGCAAGGGAGGTGCTGCAGTATCTGAAAAAAAACGAGATAAAAACAGCGGTGGCCTCCTCTTCCCCGATGCATGCCATCAGGAACGCGCTGGAAGAAACCGGACTGATGCAATATTTTGATACATTTGTCAGCGGAAATATGTTTCCGGAGAGTAAGCCGGATCCGGAAATTTACCTTTACACGATGAGACAGCTTGGATTGTCAGGAGAATCCTGTATAGCGGTAGAGGACTCGGAATATGGCGTGCGGGCAGGAAAAAGGGCAGGCATGACCGTCATTGCCAAGCGGGATCCCAAATTTGATTTTGACCTGTCCGAGGCGGATTATCGGATCGATCATCTGATCGAATCATTAGAGATCATAAAAAGAATATAAATAAGGAGTTGAAATTATGCAGAGCCGTAAAACGGCATTCCTGAAAGAATTTTTCTTCCTGGCCGTACCGGTCATGCTGCAGTCATTGTCAGGGAATATACTGAACATCTGCGATACCATGATGGTGGGAAGGATATCGGAAATAGCCATAAGCGGGGTAACAGTAGCAAATAAAACGTATTTCATATATACGCTGGTCATATTCGGCGCAAGCAGCGGGATCAGCATCTTTATGGCACAGTATTACGGATCCGGAAGGATCAAGGTCTGCAACGGGATATTCCGGTTTGGAATATGGATGTGCGCGGGCATCGGAGCGGCATTCCTGCTCTTCCTTTCGGCAGCGCCTTCTGCGGCGGTAGGACTATATGTGAAAACGCCGGAGACCATAGAGGTCAGCCTTTCCTATATCCGGGTCGTAAGATTTTCTTATATACCGGCAGCCGTAAGTGCGGTCTGCGCCGTATATCTGCGGATCATGCAGAAAGCGCAGATCCCCATGCTGACAGGCTTCGCGTCGATGCTTCTGAATGTGCTTCTGAATTATGCCCTCATCTATGGACATTTGGGCTTTCCGGCCATGGGAGTGACCGGTGCGGCGACAGCGACACTGCTTTCCCGGTGTATGGAGATGGCGGCAGTGACAGCTGCTTTCTGGACGGTGTTCCGAAAAAGTGAGCGCGGGATGGAACGGCTTACAAGGGAAACAAAGTGGTTCATGGTACAGAAGATCATCCCCTTGATCTGCAACGAAACGATCTGGGCGGTCGCTCTGACAATGGTTTTCCGGAATTACTGCAGGATCAATGAGGAATATATCCCGGCCATTACGGTGGTGGATAATGTGTTTGACCTGGTCAATGTAGCTTTTGCCGGCTGTTCTACGGCAGCGGGAGTGATGATGGGGAAAATACTAGGAGCGGGAAGGCTTCAGGAGGCAGGAAAAGCCTCATCCAGAATGATCAGGATCAACCTGGCTGTGACCATTGGCAGCAGTATTCTGGTGATCGTGACAGCGCCCCTGATCCCGGGGATCTTTTCGCTGGCGGGCGATTCGCTCTTGGCGGCGTCAGGGCTTCTGCGGATCAGGGCGTTATTCTGCTGGATGTATGGATACGGGGAAACGATATATTACATTCTCCGGGCGGGAGGTGATACAAAGGCGGTATTGATGGTAGACGGGTTATGCGTTGTTTTTGGACCGCTCCTGGTGAGCAGTATTCTGGCGGCATTCACCGGGTTTTCTCTGCAGAAGATATACTTTTTGACAGAGGCGTCTAATATTTTAAAGGTGGTCATCGCGACCTGTCTGCTGAAGCAGGGCGCATGGCTGAAAAATCTGACAGAGGGTAAATGAGCGGCCTGATCTGGCTCCTGTTGTTCATGGAAAAAGAAACCCCTGAATTTGGTATACAAATTGAATGAAAAGGAGTATAATCAAAGAAGTCAATTTGTGAGATACCAACAAAAACAGGAGAAAAGATCGTGAAGCTATTGAACAAGGATGCATTAATTGCCCGGGAGATCAAGTATTATATCATGAAAGAAAAGCTGACAGAATATATGAAGCTCCCGGCAGAACGTGAACTGGCAGAGCGCTTTCAGGTTCAGAGGGCGACTGTCCGCTCTGCGCTGCAGATGCTGGTGACAGAGGGAGTGATTGAGGCAAGAGAAAGGAGCGGTTACTATATAAGACCGCAAAAGATAGAAGAAGGACTGAGAGGAATCAGCTCCTTTTCCCAAAAGGCGCTTGAATGCGGAAAGCAGTTAAGCAATGAGCTGCTTGCGTTTGAGCGGATCGAGACAGATAAAGGGTTTTCGGCAAAGATCAGGCAGCCCATCGGATTCCGTATGTATAAGATCACGCGTGTCCGTTATTTGACGAATGAAGGGATCAGTCTGCCGGTGGCGCTGGATTATTCCTATATTCCGGAACAGATCGCGCCGAAGCTGATGAAATATAATCTGGAGGAGCGTTCCCTGCTTGAGATCCTGAAGGCGGAATATCAGGTGGTACCGGCGCGGGGGGAGCAGATCGTGGAAATCGTTTATGCGAACCAGGAAGAAGCAAAGGTGCTCCAGGTATCGAATATGACGCCGTTAGTGAAGAAAACAGGGATCACGTATGATGCGGATGAACAGCTGATAGAATATGTCTTTTCCATTAAAAGAAAGGATTGGGTTGTGTTTAAGCAGTGTAACCCGTTGATCGATCAGAAGTTGGGAGGGGAGCAGTATGGACTATAGGATGCCATTGTATATTCAGCTCCAGGATATCATTACAAAAAAAATAGAGGAGCAGGTGTTCCTGCCGGGCGAAAAGATCCCGAGCGAACGGGAACTCGCGGAAACCTATGGCGTGAACAGGATGACGGTCAAGCGCGCCATTAACCAGCTGGTTGAAAAAGGATACCTGTACCGGGTACAGGGAAGCGGGACTTATGTAGATAAACCGAAGCGCGCGAAGCTGAACATGGAATTTTCCGCGGAGGACCGAAATACCGGTATCACAGCCATGCTGAAAAAATCCGGAATGCAGGGACGGAATATCGTACTGGGAAAAGGGGAACTGGAACCCAGCGATTACTATGCGTATTATCTGGGGATCGGGAAAGAGGATGTCGTCTGGGGACTGCACAGAGTGCGTTTAAGTAAAGAAAAACCGATCGCGGTTGAATATTCCTATGTACCTAAAAAATATTTCGAAGATATTGACGAGATCGACTTTGAAAAGGTGTCTTTATATGATTACATGGATGCAAGAGACCACCTGCCCCGGCATTTTAACCAGGAGCTGCAGGCAGTGGAAGCGGGAGAAAAAGAAGCGGGGCTTCTTCAGATCGAAAAAGGAAGTACTATATTTCGGGTAACATATATTGGCGCGGACAGGAACTACACGATCGTAGAACACACAGAGGCCTATGTGAATCCGGAATTGATCGAATTTCATTATCAGACAGAGGCAATTCGGTGATCCTGCGCAGAATGTGATCTTCCATATATCATTCCAGACCAGTGCCAAAAAATATGTGAAAGGAATGGTAAAAAATGCAAAAGAAAATGCGGATCGCGGCATTAGGCGATAATTGTATTGATATATATGATGAAACAGGAGAGTACTATGTGGGAGGAAATCCGGTGAATGTAGCTTCCTATATTCAGCGCCTTGGAGGAGAGAGCGCTTATGTGGGAGCGGTAGGAGATGACGCGTATGGGGCGCTGGTCAGGGAAAAGCTGGAAGAAAGAGGCGTGGATGTTTCACATCTTCATGTCCTTCCGGGCCGGACAGCCGTAACCCATGTCCTCCTGGAAAACGGAGACCGGAGATTTGGGGAATATGAAAAAGGAGTGCTGAAGGATTTTGCCCTTGATGAAGAGGATCTGGAGTTTATCTGCGGACATGCAATGGCAGTCTCCGGAATCTATGGATATATGGAAGCGGAGATCCTAAAGCTCCGTGACAGGGACAGGGACCTTCAGATCGCGTTTGACTTTTCTGACGAGCTGCAGGATCCGGCGGTAGAAGCGGTTCTTCCATATGTAGATTATGCGTTCTTTTCGCTGGAGGAAAAAGAGGAAGGAAAAGCGGAAGCCTTCCTGAAAAAAATGAAAGCGCTGTGCGGCGGGCTTGTGATCGTAACGATGGGCAGTGCCGGAAGCATGGCCTATGATGGAAATGATTTTATAAAATGCGGGATCGTACCCTGCAGGGTTGTTGATACTATGGGCGCGGGGGACAGCTTTATCGCAGGCTTTTTATATGCGAGGCTGCAAGGAAGCTCGGTTCTGGAGTCTATGAAATCAGGCGCCCAAAACAGCAGTGTCACATTACAGTATAAAGGCGCGTGAAATGTTTTTGATCGGCTTCATGAGGAAGCCGATTCTTTTTCATTAGGAGGTGTGAGCGATGTTATCAATGTATCCGGCTTGTTTTTTTCACGAAGATGATGGATATTCTGTTGTGTTTCCGGATCTGAACTGGTTAGCCACGCAGGGAGACACATTTGAGGAAGCAATGGAAATGGCGATTGACTGTCTGGCAGGTTATCTGCATACATGTCAGATAGACGGGGATGCCGTTCCGATGCCTTCCAGGATATCGGATATCGATCCAAAAGCTGTTGCCAGGGAGCTTGACCCGGAGGCGCCAATGTGCGAAGCAATCGTAAATATGGTATCCGTAGACGTGGCTGCATATGCAAAGCAGCATTTTGAAAAATCAGTCAGAAAGACACTGACGATTCCGGCATGGCTGAATACAGCGGCTCTGGAAATGAATATCAATTTTTCGCAGGTGCTGCAGGAGGCTCTGCTTGCAAAAGTGCAGGCCCGGTAATTTTGCAGATTCAAAACAAGGAGTTACGGATCTCGCCTGATCAATGTGTGATCTGTAAGTGGCAGGGGACAGGCTTAAAGCCCGTCCCTTGTCTTTTCAATACGTGCGTTCATCTGATCCACATTCCGCTTCCAGAGCAGAAACTGTGAGATCCATATCACTGCAAAGATCAGGACAAATATCCCCAGATACCCAAGAAAGCCCGCGACGCTGTGCTCCATCCAATACAGAAGATAAGCGATCGGCATCATGACCGCGGAGACGATCAGGAAATAGATCCCGGTCTGCTTTACGATGCTCCAGCGCTCCATTTCCCAGATCACCGAGCAGGCCCCGAAGCCGGTGCCCAGCAGCCCGCAGAGCAGTGCCTGCAGAACAACAGCATGGATCTCATTTCCCATGCTTTCGACCAGCTCGGGGACGCAGGGCGAATAATAGCCGTCTGCCCAGATCAGGGATGTGCAGATCGTGATCACATATCCAATCGCGATCCCCAGCGGAAATCCCAGAGCCCCCCGTAAAATAATTTTCTTTTTCATGTTTATCACCTCATATTCCCAGAATTTTTTTGATTTTTGAAACATACCGTCTGGATACATAGGTCACTGTGCCGTTTGACAGCTTTACATAAATCGTGCCTGCAAAGCTCAGATCAAAGTTGACGACCTTTTTTAAATGGATGATCTCCGAATTGGAGATCCGGACAAACTGGTGGGGACTGAGCCGCTCCTCCAGCTCGTACAGCCGGAGCCGCAGGGTGTATTCGCCTTTGCCGGTGACTGCGAACACCTTTCCGGAAGCGGCATAGATCCGTATCAGCTCTTCCGGCTCCAGTACCTCCAGCTTGCCGTCCCTGGTGCCGGAGATCACCTGCGGAATCTCGTCGGAAAGCCTTCTGACGATCCGGTTCACCTCTTCCGTCATGGACGCGGCGGTGATGATGACCTTCGGCTCCGTCTGGGACGGGTCGATCTTGATTTCAACCTGCATGTAGTTCACCTCCTATTGGTTATGCGGCGTCAGGAACAGTTCCCTGGCTGGCCAGCGGGCGGGAGACGATCTTTCTGATCGATCATGGAAGATGTTTGATATTGTACCCCGCCTGTGACTGCATTATAGAAAAAATAGACGCGGGGCGCAATAGATTTGCGACAGGTGGTTGATTTTGCGGGATAGGCGGAGTGGGAGTTTTTAATGTTATCAAAATCCGTATATTATAAAATAAAATCCGTACATTTTATAAATGATAAAGAAAAATACAAATGGGTATATACATTTGCAGTGAAATATATGTATATAATAGCCATAAAATGTACGACATGCACAAGAAACAACAATCAAAATTGTGCAATATACACAAAATAAATATCCGTATTTTATGAATAAAGTCAATATACAATGTACGTATAATATGATAATATATATGACAGATACACAGAACGGCAGACAGCTTTCCAGCCTGCGGTTCGAAGCAGTATCGAGCGGATGCAGGGATTGTCCACCGCATCTGTTTGGCACAGTTCAAAGAGCATTCTCGGAAAATCAGCCGCAAAGACGGGTGCAAGGGAATTTCCGAGACCGCTCACAAAAGAGAATGGAGGAATTTGGAGATGAAACAGCTTGCAGTCATCGGAAGCAGCGGCGGGAACCTGTATAACCAGGGCGGCAGCGATCCGAAAAAAATGATGGAAGAAATCTTTACACAGGCTGAATCGGCGGGGATTGAAGTGGCGTATGTCCAGTTTATCGGGACAAACACAACGATGGATAATATTTCCATGGATGCCAGGGCGCGATTGTGGACTCTGAGCGGAAAAAATTCGGTTTCCTGCAGTGAAGAAGCGGCGCTGAAAGAGATCAACCAGTTGTCCGAGAAAAATGATGCGGAGCTTGCAGACCTGATCCGCGAAGGGAAGATCGACGGGATCATGCTCATGAGCTGCGATCCCAAAGGGACCAACCACAAGGCGCTGACAGCGGCGGCTGAAATGCAGATCCCGCTGGCGGGCACCGGCGGAACTTCTATGGCGAATACTCAGGCCATGGGGTGCAAGGTGATCGCCGCATCCGGCACCACGGGAACGACAAACAGGACAAGAGCGATCTCGGCAGTGTCCGCTTTTTCAAAGGAGTGGAAGCTGAAATACAGCCCCATCATCGGAGGTTCCTCCGGCGGCGGGCAGGCCCAGGAGGGAAATGTCTGGAAGCGGATCAATTTCCGGGGGATCATGATGGCGTCCATGCCGGGGTTCATTGCCATGGCATTGTGCCTGGCACTGAGCAAGATCCCGGGGCTTGCCGGGCTGGAAGAGGTTTTCAATACGCTGGTGGGCTTCCTGCCGATCGTCCTCGCGGCCATTGCGGCAAAGCAGATTTCCGGTCTGGACGAAGTCGGGATCGTGGCAGGCATCGTAGGCGGGGCGCTTTCGGTTGACGGCGGAATCATCGGCGGACTGGTCGTTGGTATTCTTGCGGGTGTACTTTCTTACTATATTATTTCACTCTGCTTCAAGTACAAAGTACCCGGCACGACGGCAAATATCGCGGCAGGCGGGATCTCCGGGCTGGCATCCGGATTTATCGGAATGTTCCTGGTGGCGCCCGCGGCGGCCTGGGTCGGCGATATGATCAAAATGGCCATTGACTGGGCGCTGGATTACAACTCGGTCCTTGCCGGGGGAATTGCCGGATTTGCCATCTGGTTCGCCATCATCGGCGGCGTGTACCATGCGGCGATCCTTCCCATCGTACTGCTGGAAATGGAAGCGACAGGCTACAGCTTCCTGGGGTGTATCGACCTGTGCTGCCTGATCATGGTCTGCGCAGGGATCCAGCTGGCCAATATCGTAGGGCCGAAAAAGGAAAGCGACCGGGTGGCATGTATTCCGAACCTGATCATCAACCTGGCCTTCGGAACCTTTGGGGAAGCGGCATACCCATTCATGTTTTCCAGTAAAAAGCTGTTTGCTTCCACCATTGCGGCGGCGACCATGACCGGACTCCTGATCGGGATCCTTGACGTGAAATGTACGGCTTATGTCCCATGCTTCCTTGCGCCGTTCATGTCAAATGATAAAATCCTGGGAGCGGTGATCTGCATGCTGTTCGCTGTGGCGTCCGCATTTGTGCTGACGATCATATGCAACCGGCTGGATAAAAATAAAGCAGAGGCTTAAAACGGATCGGTACACCCCAACCTCATAAGCTAAAAAACAGAAAAATGAAAAAAGGAGAAAAATAAAATGTTTCAGAATGATATGAAGAAGAAAATGCAGTTCAGTATGGAGAAGGTAAAAAAGGCGATTGAAAAGGGAAACGGACATACGATCCTGAGCACCGGTATTACCGGGGACGACGCGCGGATGGCTAAGGCAGCTGTGGACGCGGGCGTGACCATGCTGGAGCCCAACCATCCGGCGCTGGTTCTTGCAAGGGGCTATAAAGGAGTGACCTCCATGCATGAGGCGGAAAAGATCCGGCATGAGATCACCATCGACCAGATGGCCGAGGTCACGCACGGGGTACGCAGTGTAGTCGGGGATGCCGCATATATCACTGTGGGGATTCCGGGCGGCTTCACGGAGATCATGCCCACACCCATCCGGGAAGAGGATTTCTTTAAAATGTCCCGAAGCGGCGCGGACGGGCTGCATACACACAAGTCCAGCTTTGAAGATCTGGAAGAGCTGGTAAAGTGCGCGCATAAATACGGCCTCTGCGTGGACGCGTATATCGGCCTCCCGACGGATCTCCATACCTTTGGAATTTCTGCGGAGCAGCCGGAGGAAGTGGCGCGTGTCGCGAAGCAGATGGAAAATATCGGTGTCGATATGATCGGCATGATGACCGGAATGAGCTACGAGGGCGTGGATGCCGGTGAGATCCATCCGTTTCTGAAAGAACGTCTGTGCGCAATGGTGGAAGCCGTGACGGTTCCGACGCTGGCGGAAGGCGGGATCAACCTGGATAACTTCAAGGCGTTTAAGGATACCGGGGTCAATATCCTGGTGATCGGAACCTCCATTGACAAGATGGCGGGAAAAGCGGTGGCAAAGGCAGTCCAGGATTTCCTGAATATCTGATCATTTGGATGAAAAGACGGATTGGTTACATGCCCTCCGGTCATAACCATTTGCGGAACAGAATATTTTTTGCTATGATATCCTTAACCCTAAGCAGAGTGCGCGGATTGGAGGAAAGATATGAGTGAAAATAAGACAAAGTTTCGCTATCTGTCAATTTATCAGGATATAAAATCTAAGATTGAAAGCGGCGAGTATGCTCCCGGTGAAAAGCTGAGGACGGAAAAGGAATACCAGGAGATTTACGGCGCAAGCCGGGACACGGTCCGCAAGGCGTTCGGAAAGCTGGAAAATGAAAATTATATCGTAAGAAAAGCGGCTGTAGGAACCTTTGTAAAGCAGAAAAAATCGGATTACGCACTCACGAAGCTGGAGAGCTTTACGGAGCAGATGAGGGCAAGAGGCGTGGAGCCTTCCTCGGAATTTGTCTCAGTCGAGCTGGGCACAGTTTCCAGCCAGCATATTGCTGAGGAACTGGACATCTCTTCTTCTGAAAAATGCTATAAGATCGTGCGGATCCGAAAAGGCGACGGGCATCCCATGGCGTATGAGATCGCCTATGTGCCGGAGGCACTGTGCCCGAATATTCAGAAATATCTGGATGACCGCAGCTCGCTGTATGAGATTTACGAGGGTGTTTACCAGCTGAAAATGGGGCATGGAAAGGTGAAGCTGGAGGCGGAGCTGCCCGATTCGAATGTGCAGGCAAGTCTCGGGATCGGACATGATTCCCCCATTTTGAAAATGGAATGTGTGGCTTATCTGGAAAACGGAACGCCGTTATATTATGTAGAATGCTGTTATATGGGAGAAAAATATTTTTTTTCATCCATTATGCCAAGATAGGATGCATATTCGTTAAAACAGAGTATAGGAGAGGGTCTACATGGAACAGAGGATTGCAACGATCAATCGTATTACAAATGAAACGGATATCACAATGACGCTGAACCTGGACGGAAGTGGACAGGCGCATATTGACACAGGGATCGGTTTTTTTGACCATATGCTGAACGGATTCGCGCGCCATGGACTTTTTGATATTGACCTGGCCTGCAAAGGAGATCTGGAGGTGGATTCGCACCATACAGTGGAGGACTGCGGCATCGTGCTGGGTGAGGCGATAAAAAAAGCAGTAGGTGAAAAGAAAACCATCAAGCGTTACGGCAGCGCGATGCTGCCGATGGACGAAGCTCTGGTGTTATGCGCTGTGGATCTGTCCGGAAGACCCTATTTTTCTTATGACGCGCAGTACAGCGTGCCCAGGATCGGAACGATGGACTCAGAAATGGTACATGACTTTTTCTACGCCGTTTCCTATACCGCCAATATGAATCTGCATATCAAACAGCTCTATGGCGTGAATAACCACCATATTGCGGAGAGCAGCTTTAAAGCATTTGCTAAGGCTCTGGATATGGCGACCATGTATGAGGAGCGGCTGGGGGACTGCGTGTGGTCTACGAAAGGAAAGCTTTAGGGGCAAGCCGATTTGAAAAAATCAGTATTGACTCTCCCGCAGCGTCATGGTTTAGGATGAAACCGAAAGGAGGAAGCAAGACCATGAAAACCGTAAAAGAGGTGTCGGAGATCACCGGAGTGAGCATCCGGACGCTGCGGTATTATGATGAGATCGGGCTGCTGAAGCCGGCGGCAATGACCGAAGCCGGCTACCGCTTATACGACAACCGGGCCATCGAAAGGCTCCAGGAAATTTTGTTTTTCCGGGAGCTGGAGATCCCTCTGGCGGATATCCGGAGGATCCTGGACAACCCGGATTATGACCGGGAGCAGGTCCTTCTGACCCAGAAGGCTCTGTTGGAGCGGAAACGGAACAGGCTGAACGGGATCATCGAACTGATCACAGATGTCATGAAAGGAGTCAATACCATGAGCTTTGAAGCATTCAGCAATGAAGAAGTACAGAAAATCTTAGACCATACCCTGGAGTGTATGCCGAAACAGAATCTGGAGGAACAGGCGGAAAAATACGGCGGCCTGGAGCAGTACCGGGAGCACCTGGCGTCCGGCTTTCAGAATGAGCAGGCGCTCTCGGATGTATTCCGCTGGTACGGCAGCAAGGAAAAGGCCATGGAGGCCATCCTGCAGTCCACCGGGAACGCGGAAGAATTTGCGCAGCCCCAGGAGGAAAATGAGCAGATCTACCGGCAGTTCATGAAGGCAAAGGAAACCGGGGACGCGTTTCTTGCAGAAGAGGCTGTGAAAAGGCTTGCCAAGAGTTACAAGAACCTGTTCCGGCTGGACAACGCAAGGAGCATCCTGCTGGATCTGGCGAAGGAATATCTGCAGAACGGGAAGCTGGCGGAGGCGACGGACACGCAGTTCGGAGAAGGCTGCTCGGAATATGCGGCGCGGGCGATCCGGGAGTATTATGGGGTATGATGTGGAACGCTCTGCGGAATCCTGAAGGAAAATGAATGAAATCCTGAAGGGCTGGCGGTCACAGAAAGTTCACAAAAAAATTAGCACTCTCTATTGACGAGTGCCAATTTATATGTTATAGTACAGATAGAACAAAGGAGAGGGAAAGAAAGGAACCACTTAGAAGTCCCGTTTCCTTCCTGGTATAATCCGCATGAAGTATCTTGATACGAATTATACGAAGCATCCCCGGTTCGAGTTAACAAGTTGTTTTTAATAAGAAAAGGAGCGATGACTTATGATGACACCCAGTATTTTTGGAGAAAACTTATTTGATGATTTATTTGATGGATTTTTTGATTTCCCTGCATATGACAACAGGGCAATGGAGAAAGCACAGAGGAAGCTGTACGGACGCCACGCAATGCATATGATGAAGACAGATGTACAGGAGCATGATGACCATTATGAGGTAGACATTGACCTGCCTGGTTTTCAGAAAGAGGAGCTTTCCCTGGAACTGAAAGACGGATATCTGGTAGTCGGCGCAGCAAAGGGAATCAATAAAGACGAGGAAGATAAGAACACCGGAAGGTTTGTACGCCGGGAGCGGTATGCAGGCAGTATGAGCAGATCGTTCTATGTCGGAGAAGAGGTAAAGCAGGAAGACATCCACGCCAAGTATGAGAGCGGGGTACTGAAGCTGGCGATCCCAAAGCCGGAAGAGAAAAAGCCGCAGGTTGAGGAAAAGAAGTATATTGCCATCGAGGGATAATGGCCCCTCTTTTATATAGATGAAGTGACGGATATACAACCCGGAGCGCGGGTCGGCATAGTATTGGGGATTGTCCTCTGGGAGGGCAGTCCCCATAATAAATGAAAAGTTTACACAACGGCTTCGATCAGAAGCTTATCACCCAATACGATTTCCCGGATTCCAATCTTTTTCTTCTTATTCTCCTGCATCGTACATTTTGTTTGCCGAAAATTCCTCGGAAATGAACAGATTGTAAAGCACCGACTCGAAGATCCGATTGGAAATAACCGCGGATCCGTTCTTATTTTTTATAAAGCCAAACATTGTGGCAACATCAATGTATTGATTTTGCGGAACATATGGAATCGGCCGGCCCTTAAAAAGGAGATCATAGAGTACAGATTGAAGCTCCGGATAGTCTGCCAGCTTCCCGGTAAGCGACTGGAACAAAGTGTTGTTTTCTGCTAACAGAAGTTTTTCGGCTTCCATGAATCCTAGTTTTGTCCAGGCACTGCCTTTGTCCGGAAAATCAGCTGTTCCAGCAATTTCTTCATCCATCAATTTGCACAGACTGGAAACCAGATAAGCTGCCCGCAGCTGCGCAAGGAAGTCAAGAAATACCTGATTATTTGTCGCTGTGTCCACTTCGTCAATGATCAGAACAATCGGCTTTTTGGACTGCCCGCACCAGTCGCTGAAACAGTCAAAAATTTCTGCCATTCTGGTATGGGCATCCCTGGCCTCGGCCAGTTCAAGCAGCTTTGCTTTCGGTTTGTCCGGAATATCCTCCGCAGTCCGGATCCGTTTGAGGACTTCACGGGCAAGCGAATTGACAAACGCAGATTCATTTTCAAAATCTAGAGAACTCAGTTTTTGGAAATCGAGGCTTACCACCGTATATTCATCCTTTAGATAATCCGACAGTGCCCGCAGTGTAGTCGTTTTCCCATATTGCCTTGCCCTGTTAATGGTAAAATACTGTCCATGTTCGATCATAGCTTTGATTTTTTTCAGTTTTATCCCAAGATCGACCATGTAGTGTCTGTCTGGTCGGCAGATTCCGTTTACATTAAAAAATTTTGCCATTCTTTCATTTTATTCCTTTCGAGTTACTTTAGCTGATCGAATATTTTATTGTAACAAACCGGGAAGCCTTTTTCTATCATTTTGTGTAATCATTTTTAGGAATTTGATTTCATTTACGGCAGAAAGGGTTTCTATTGAAGAAAAGGATGATTCATGATACGATGTATTTACTTTCAGAGATAACTCGAAAAAGAGACAATGTGAACCGGATATGACACAAAAAGCAATACAAAGTAAAGGAGACTGTTTTATGGACAAAAAAGTAATGTACAAGTTAACCTACGGATTATTCATCCTGACCGCAAAGGCGGACGGCAAGGACAACGGCTGCATCATCAACACGGCCATTCAGGCTGCATCGGAGCCGAACCAGATAAGCATAGCCGTGAACAAAGCAAATTTTACCCATGATATGATCAAACAGACCGGAGAATTTACCGTATCGATCATCAGCCAGGATGCGGACTTTGAGCTGTTCAAGCGGTTTGGGTTCCAGTCGGGGCGGGATGCGGACAAGTTTGCCGGCTTTGACGCATATGAGACCGGGGCCAACGACATCCGGTATATTACGGCAGGCACCAATGCATACATTTCTGTGAAGGTAGAGAAGACCCAGGATCTGGGTTCCCACACGATGTTTATCGGAACGATCACCGATATGGAGGTTTTGAGCCAGACGCCGTCAGTCACCTATGAGTATTATCTGAGCAATATCAAACCGAAGCCGCAGGCAGCAGGCAACACGGAGAGCGGTAAGACGGTATGGCGCTGCCGGATCTGCGGGTATGAATATGCCGGGGCGGAGCTGCCGGAGGACTTTATCTGCCCGCTGTGCAAGCATCCGGCTTCGGATTTTGAGAAGGTAGTTTTATAAAACCGCAGATACCGTGGCTCTTGCTCATTTATATCGATTAGTGCTTGAAAAGTAAAGGAAAGGCTTCTAACTGCGGAAGCCTTTCCTTTTTTGGGAATCTGAGCCTATGTAAACAATGCTTCCAACGCCTCTGTCTTTTTGTACTGGACATATTTTCCCTTGACCGCCTGGCTTACCGTTGACGCGGAAATCCCCAAATCCGCCGCGATGTCCTCCATTCCCATGGGCTTCAAGGAGTCCCGATGCGCAAAATAATCCTCCTGCCGCGCCAAAACCGCTTCCATAACACGGGTAATGGTTTTTCGCCTCTGCTCCACGCAGCCGAACACAAACCGTGCCCGTTCCAGCCGCTCATTAAAATAAGAGGTGAGCTCGGGATCCGTCGCGTCCTTCATCATATGGATGTAATAATCGCTGAACCGGTATTCCCCCATCCACTGGTCGTTGATCTCCACGGCCCATTTTCCGCCCGGGCGGGACACGATGATATCCGGTACGACATAGGACGATTCCTCCGACTGGATGTCCATGAGCGGGCGGGGGTTCAGGCTTCCGATCAGATGGATATATTCCTTGACCCGGATCGTGGAAATGCCCAGGCTTCGGGAGATGGTTCCGATCTGCCCGCTGACCAGCTCCGTCAGATAATCCCGCAGAAGCAGGCATAATGTTTCCTCGGCAAGGCCTTTTGCCTCCAGCTGCCTGATCAGGCATTCCGCCAGATTCGGCGCAAAGATTCCCGCAGGCTCCAGCCCCCGCAGGACGGCAAGGCACTGATCCAGCTCCTTCTTCGGATAGCCGGACTCGGCGGAGAGCTCGCCGGTATCATGGGTGAAAAATCCCTTCTCATCCAGGCAGTCCACCAGATAGCTCATCATTTTCATCTGCTGCTTGGAATAATCCTTCCAGTTCAGCTGCCCCAAAAGGAGTTCCTTTACCGGGTCGCCGGACCTGGCGGAAAATTCCTGCTCAAAATGTTCCCTGTCATCAGGATTGCCGGGGTGCTGGTCGGCATAGGAAGTCCCGGCATCGGACTCAGAGAACTTTTCAATGCTTGTCATCAGGTCGTTTTCCCGCTGCTCCGCACGCTCCAGCAACGGGTTTTCCAGATATTCATTTACCATAAAATCCTCCAGCTCCTGGTTGGTGAGCGCGAGAATATCCAGGGACTGTACCTGGCCGGCGGACAGAACCTGTTTCTGCTCGGCGGCGGTGTAATTTGTTAAATCCATAGGCTTCCTCCGTAATTCGTATTTTTCGTTAACAACGTTTACCCCAGGCCTACCATATCACGATTGGCTTTATAGTAGTTGGTTCCGGCGGCCTTATCCTTTTCCAGATAGTTGTGCTCCACCAGATTTTCCAAAATCTTCTTCCGGAAATAAGAAGAGTCGCTTAATTCCAGATATTCTGCGATCTCGGCGGCCTTCCTTGCGGTATTGTAGCAGAAGGACAGCACCTTTTCATCATGCGGTGTCCCATTTGGTACAGGTACAAATTCCACATTTTCGGCATCATCCGTGATCATGCCTTCGGAATAGGTCAGATCCGGCAATACCAATGTAAAATGATCAGACGCGGAATAGATATAGGGGCGATGGCGCTCATCAGCATCCCTATATTCCTGAATGATTTTATCAAAGCCTGTACCAGCTGCTTCCATAACATTGCATTTGACCAGGATCCCGCAGATCAATTCATTTCTTCTCTTGGAGATAATTTTAGACAGATCATAAGTTTTGCCAATCTTTTCTCCCTGATAAAAACTTCCCGGTGAAGAAATTTCGAGCCGGTCTTTCAACATATCGACTTGAATCTGCGTTCCATCCAGAAAATAATCCCGGTGTGCTACGGCGTTTACAATGCCTTCAAACAAGGCCCGTTCCGGATAAGAATCAATCGTTACACGAGAATTTGCCAGCTTGATAAAGGTATGGTTCATTCGCTGCTTTACAAATTCCAGAATATAACAAATGCTGTCTGTGATATTTCCTTTGAACCGATTGATGGTGACAATTCGTTCACTGCCTTTATTAAAGCCTGAAAAGACAGAGCACTGCACTTCTGTTTTGGATTGATCATACCCGTCCCGGAACAGCAGGGCGCCATTTTTCAGCTTGTGATCCGGCGTAAAAAATCCAAGCGACATCAGCGCTTTGTCCGTCAGATCCGCGCCGCCGTTATGCTCCTGATGAAATGCAAAAAGTTTGGAAAATTCCTCTCTTACATAGATTTCTTCCGATTCAAGAATATCAAATTGTGTGTTGCTGCTCTTAATACTCATCTGAATAATTTCTTCATAGGTCGCGCCGTTTGTAAACCCATCCCGCCTCATATAAATAGAAGGGATATGATTAAATTTTACAATGACCGGTTTTATCGGAGATTCCGTTACATCCACCCTGATCAAATATAATTCCTGTCCGTTTTTTTTATATCGGATGAAGGATATCCGTAATGTAGGTCTTGGAAACAGATGCTCATTGATCTGATGATTAAAGAAGCTGCGCTCATTGTCCGCCTCTTTTCTGGAGAATCCGATCAATTTGTTTGTCTTATCTTCGACACCGATGAAAAAAGAGCCGCCTTCCGCATTAGAAAATCCTGCAATCGTCTTGAGCCAGCCGACAACGTCATTCCTGTCCAGCCTTGCTTTGCACTCCATCTTCATATCTTCTATTGCGGAAATCGCAACCAATTGTTCCAGATACATGATCTCCTCCTGTGAATCGATATCTTTGAAGTACGTAACTACTCAGTACCTTCGTAGTTACGCCGCAATCCCATGAAAATGTCTACGCTCCGCTTCGGTCCGTGCTGAACTAACATCCACTGGATGTTAAGCACCCTGCGACAATGGGGATTGCTCTTGCGATTTATACGTTTTCGTACGGATAGCGCAGTAAATGCGCTATCCTGTGCTGAGTAGTTACTGAAGTACTTCAATTATACTTCAATGCAACTTCAAAGTCAACTTCAAGGCGACTTCAAAATACGGTTGAAGCGGGAAAAAACGGGCGCCGCAAAAGCAGGCGTAAAACTATAGTTTAATTGTCAGGAGGAATTACTGAGAGACCGATTTAAAGAAGGAGAATTTGTTTTAGCATACTATAAAGCAGAGAGGGCATTTCATGCAGAGCAGCCAGGCCATATTGAAAAGGTAGAGCTGAAAGAGATATATACGATGGAAGAGATGCCGCGGCAGGAGTTTATAAAATATCCGGGAACATGCAGAGCGTTTCCCTCAGCTCAGGCAATATATTGAATGATAAAATGAGTTAAAAACTGTCCCGAAATAATATGTACATATTATTTCGGGACAGTTTCTTCCTGCAAGAACTCTGACTTTACCGAGCTGTTTTTAAATCAAAGCCATACTCACCGAAGCTCATCAAAGAGATTCCGAATCGTATCCTTTTCCGTGATCGGGCGGATGACCTGTGCTGGAACGCCTGCCGCAAAGGAATCTGCGGGAATGCTTTTGGTGACTACGCTGCCGGCGCCGATCACGCAGTTGTCCCCAATGGTGACGCCCGGACATATGACCACGTTGGCTCCGAACCAGCAGTCGCTGCCGATCGTGACCGGCTTCGCATAGCATAGGAACCGTTCGATGCCATCGCTGCATACCATGCCCCTTCGTTCCTCGGCCAGCATGGGATGCAGCGGAGTGACGATGGTAACGTTCGGCCCGAAATTACAATGATCGCCGATGGTCACTTTTGCGTCATCCTGGACCGTGAAGTTGAAGTTCATGAAGCAGTGGCTTCCGATTCTTGTATGGCAGCCGTAATGAAAGCGGACAGGGCCGAGCATAAATGTACCCTCCCCGATCTCCCCCAGCAGTTCGCCCAGAATCCTCTGCCGTGCTTCGCGGTCCTCTTCAAAAAGATTGCTGAATTCCTGGCTCAGTCTGTGCGCCTTTAACTTTTTTTCCACCAGTTCAGGCTCTTCCGAAGCGAAAAGCCTGCCGCTGAAAATTCTTTCTTCCTCTGTCATGTAGTAATCCCCCTTCTGATTTTTTTGTGATATACTTACGGCTCAGCCCGCCAGATACAACCGATACAATGCGCCCAACTCCCGGATCTCCCGCATCAGCCTTCCCTTCTCCTTCTGGAAATCCCGGCGGGGCAGCAGTGCGATCCGCTGAACCACGGCAAAATTCAATCCGCAGATAAAAGAGACCGCGGCATTGATATCTAAGTCTTTTTTCAATCCCCCCTGCTGCTTCGCCCTGATCAGCAGATCAGTGAAAAATCCGGTAAGCCTGTCCGCATGAGGCCGGATAAGCTGCGCCATAGCTTCCATGGTATCGGGTGTTTCCTGATTCTGTGAATGCATTTGAAATAAAAGCAGCAGTGACAGCTCCTCCTGATGTTCCATTGCGTCCGCAAAAAAATCCTCTATAAACCGTAAAAAGTCGTCGAGAGCATTTTCTCCGTGTGAAAAATTTTGATATACGGGTTTCCAATGCACGAGGATCTCCTTTTGCAGGGCCAGCAGAATAGCATCACTGTTTTTGAAATATTTGTAAAGCGTGACCGCAGAAATATCCAGAGTACGGGCCAGCTTTTGGATATTGAAGGAATCCATCCCCGCGGCAAGGATCATGGCACGGGCGGCATCTAAGATTTCCTCCCGCCGTTTTCGGCGGATCTGTTCAAAATAAGCGGATTGATCCATTGTAATTCTGTCCTTTTCACTTTCCTTAGGAACTGTCCAGAAATAACTTGTGACAAGGAGGCCGTATAAATGTTCATCTGCAAAGAAGACAATCGCAGGCGTAGCGGGCTACGTCAAGATTGTCAGATGCCGCAGATGGACATTTATACAAGTCATTGTCATGAGTTATTTCTGAACAGTTCCTTAGCATACAAATTCAAAGGGAATAGCCGGTATATCTGCCTGATTGTACAGATTGACCAGATACCACCGGGTCCGCGCAAATTCTACAGAGACCTTCCCGGTTCCTTCCGGAAGCAGGATCACCAGCTTCTCGCCTTCCACATCAGCGGTCACCGGAATTCCCTCTCTGCGGTCTGCATTGTCTTCCGTATCAGTACCAACCACGATAGCTTCGCTGCAATCCGCCCTGCTTCCCGCATCAGCCGCAGCCAAACGCTCATCTCCGCAGCCTGCCCCATGTCCGGCTTCTTCACAATCAGACTTCTCTGCGCCGCACATTTCCGCCGGATAAACATGCAGTGCCTCTACCGCATTGCCCCTGACCTTCAGCCCGCCTTCCGCGTTCTGAAACGCGATCTCTATGCGGCTGCCGTCCCGCCGGATGCTCTCTGCCATGGGCGCGTCGCATAACAGCGATTCTCCATATACATGCCCTCTCGCCAGAAGCGCAAGGCGTTCCCCTACGACCTTTTTGTCCTTCGGATGAATGTCCATCCGCTCTCCCGCATCGGAAATGGAGCATAAATATGCATTGCTTACGGTTTTCGCAGCCATCTCCTGACAGCTTCGGATCGTCATGTAATCCCGATTTCTCGGGCCGTCCAACAGCCAGTTTTCCCACCCCGGAAGCTGTACGAACAGGAAGGGAAGCTCTGCATCCTTCCACAGCGCGCGCCAGTCCCCGATCAAAGCGGCCAGCATATCCCGGTACAGGCACTGCTTTCCGGGCTCGTCGTCACTTTCGCCCTGATACCAGAGAAATCCGCGGATCCCGTAGGGTGCGATCGTTTTCAGCATATGCTCATACAGGGATCCCGGAATTTCACACGGCATCATACATTCCAGATAGTCCTCCGTGCCGGCCGGCATGTTCTGAAAGAAATCCGCCAGCTCTTCGGGGCTGAGTGTCCTTGGCAGCACGGTTTCCCCGAAAGGATCAGCAAATGGGTCTCCTCTGTGGTTCATTGGATTGCCGTGCTGCGTTTTCCAGTATTCCTCCATATCCATTTCCGCGGTCCGGTCTTCGTACATCTGCATCCACGGCTTTCCCGCGCGTTCCACGCTTTCCACGGACATCCAGGCACAGGATCGTGTCCCGCCCCAATTACATCCGATGATCCCCACGGGGACATCCAATACGCGCTCAATCTCCCGCCCGAAATAATATCCGACCGCGCTGAAATATTCCAGATTTTCCGGATCCGCTTTCCGCCAGATCCCCATTCTGCTGTAGTCAAATTCTTCGGCCTGTCCGTCATAGCTGACTTCTGGCACGTCAAAAAAACGGACTCTCGGGTTGCTGCAGCTCTTCAGGGCTTCCGCCCGGTGCTTTTCATAACGCATATGAAATTCCATATTGGACTGCCCGCCGGCAACCCAGACCTCACCCACCGCGACCTGAGAAAATGTAATCGTCTCCGTCTCGCCTGCCGCCGAAACAGAACGCAGTACGAGTGCTTCCTCATCTGATGCATCCAAAGGGGGCAGTGTCAGCGTCCAGTTCCCGGCCGCATCCGCAGCGGCTTCCCCCTGCCTGCCCTGGATCTCCCCGCGGATCGTCTCTCCCTGCGCGCCGGTTCCCCAGATAACGACAGGCTTGTTCCTCTGTAAAATCATTCCGTTCTGAAATATTGCTGCTGGTTTCATACTTTTCCTCCTCTGAATCCCTATGAAGCAGTAGTGTGTTTGCATGGTGTAAAACGAATTAATACTATATTAACTTATTTTTTCGGGATTTGCAAGCCTATTGAAAAGTCGCCTGACGGAGAGGGGCTGGATGCCTGAAACTGCGGCTTTATTGGCCGGATGTCTTGCAGTGGAGTGCAAGGCACCGTGAACAGTAATGCCTGAAGCACATAAAAGTCCAGAATGTACATCAATCAGGTTATCATCCCGTTATTTTCCGCCGATAAAACTATATACATGCTCACTACATGCTCACGGCAGAATTATTTGACGGGCAGTATAGAAATATGTGAAGTGAAGGAGGCCGCCGCCATGAAGACATGCACTTGCTATCATTCTACAGGATACCAGCCGATCCGCCCATTGAAGGAGCAGATCTCTGCGGAACAGATGGAGCGGATCCGGAAAGCATTCCCTTCTGTAAAGCCCATAAACGAGGAAACCCTGGAAATCCGGACGGATGCCGTGGAACAGGCTCCTGCAAAACCGAAGCAAGCGGTCATCTCGCGCGGCCCGGTGACACCGTTCCATACAGGCTATGCCCGTATCGATAACGCGATCACGGATGCGCTGAGGGGAAAGAGCCAGGAACTGAAGGACGGCGTATATGATATCATCCGAAATGACCTTCTTCCCCATAATGTCCATGGTCTGGAAGAGGAGGATCGGCTGGCATTGATCGGGCTGGGGGTTGAGAAGGCGGAGTACCTTGCCGGCCAGTATATGGACGGCGCGGCGAAGTATTCCTTTATGGAGGCAATCCGTTCGATCGCCAGGATCGGGACGGAAGGGACCCGGGTCGGCGCCTGTGAGATGGAATACAACGTGAAGCATTCCATGGCCATTGACGGCAATGGTTATATCCATGAGGATATCTCGGGAGAACTTCTTTATTCGATGCAGCGGGAAGACCCAAAGGCTTATGAGACCTATAAGGCTCTGGAAAAATCATCGGGAAACGGCAAACATGACGCGGCGGTATTCTCCATGAAATGGCTTCTGGCAAATATTTCCGCATTGGTCAGGAACCGGCCGGGATATGAAAAGCAGCAAGATGAGAAGTATAAGAAGCTCCAGACGGTAAAGCTGGATCAGACATTTGCCGGTGCAGACACCTCAGGGAAGGAGCAGTTCCTCGCGTCCCTGACAGAGAAGCTCCTGGCAAATAAAAACCTGCAGGTGAGCTTTTTCCTGGACCGGATCGCGAAGATGTCGAACGTATCGGGGAGTTATCTGCTTGCAAGGCAGATGGTTTTATATGCGAAGGTATGAACCGTATCGAACAGCAGGCCCCAGACCCGTCTGCTGCGCAGACTATCCGTTGCAAAAGCAGCTACTGTCTGAGGCTGATGGGCGTTCCGCCCAATATCAATATGAAAAAGCAGGCCAAGCAAGTAAACTTGCTCAGCCTGTTTTTTCATATTGCTGCTGTTCTGAATTGCTTGCACACATGATGCAGGATCAGAACTGGGAAGAGGGCGCAGGCCGCCATCATCCCAGCGTCTGTCACTGCGAATGTGATAAAAAATGACTCCTGCCTGCCGATCCCTAGGGCAAGCTGTGCGATCCCAACTGCAGCCAATGCCGGACATCCCTGCCGCATCCCTTCCCGCATCACCATTCCATACATTTCTTTTTTCCGGATCCCGATCTTATGCATGATCGAAAATTCATTTCTCCTGCTGAGCAGGCTGGAAAAGACGGTATTAAAATAAATGATCAGGCCGATGGACACGAGGATGGTCAGAAAGAAACCATGCAGGATACGCTGGTTTCGGTCCGAATCTATATATTTTTGCATCTGCCGCGCCGCGCTGTGAAACATGTACCCGGAGGAATCTGCCAGCCGTTCCAAATGGGATGAAACTGCGGCTTCCTCCCCGTCCCCGGTCCATACATTGACGACCTGCCGATACAATCTGCCCGGAAACAGGCGCGCGGTTTCTCTGTCCACGATTATAATATTTCCTCCCACATGGCTCTCGGACAGCATGATAGTCTGGGTGGACAGCAGCTTGACGCGGGCCTGGCGGCATCCGTTTTTTGATCCGGCTGCGATCAGTTCTTCGTCGTACAGGGTAAAGGTATCCCCAATCTGTAGATTCAGTGTTTCAGCCAGAGCCCCTTCCATCACAGCCACATGTCCGTCTGCCTTTTCATCATAGGACGGGATCAGGGCCTTCATATCATCCGCTGCCGCCAGAACCACATTGTACAGGCACTGCGGCTTTCCGTCGATCATCTGCTCCGTTTCCGACAGCATTTCATAATAATCGGCGTCAGCGTTTAAGTCCTGCTTTTCTTCGCATAAAAAGATGCCCCTGTCGTAGCTGAACTCATACCCTTCGATCTGCCGGATGCCCGGAAGCCCTTTGATTTCCTGCATGGTCTGGTCAGATATGGAAGGAATATCCGTGTCCGGCATATCCTCGAAGCCGATGCTGGGATTCTTCTGGCTAATCTGTGAGCCGCCCGCCCGGGACGCGCTGGGCACCGACATACTTTCAAAGATACTGCCTGCCGTGAGCTGCAGGTCCCCCGGTACATACTCCTTCACGGAAAGAATGCCCTCATCGCTGTGGTTGTCCTGGATCCCTAACATGCTGATCAGGATGGCTGACAGGGATAAGATCATCAGAGCGGGAAGCATCCTCCGGGCCGGTTTGCGTCTGTTCGGATGAAACCATTTTCGATGCCTTGTAAAGCCTTGTCTGAAAGCTGCAAAGGCCGGTTTGGAGGCTGTAACGGCTGGCCCGTGATCTGCAAAGGTCGGCTTGAAAGCTGTAAAGTCTGGCCCATACGCAACCGGCCTCCTCAGGGCCAGGACAACTCCAGGGAGGAGGATCAGCAGGAGCAAAAGGCCCGTATCCGATATACTGCCCCAAGACAGGCCGGATGAGACCAGGCTGCCTGCGTCGTAAGCTTCCGTGAGAGTCTTCATCATTTCACGGTAAACAGCCCGATTGACAAGAGAACCTGCCAGGATCCCTGCCGCAAAGCCGATACAGACAAGGATCAGAAATTCCGTTCCGATGATCTTCTGCAGATCCCTTCTCTGGAACCCCATATTTCTCAGAGCCGTAAAATCCCGCTCTTTTTCAAAAAGGCGGTTGGAAAAAATATGGCAGACGACCAGGACGCAGATCGGCCATACGGCGGCATTCATGAGCCGGTTTTGCTTTTCCAGAGTCCCGCCGGAATCGACAGCATCCGCAAGCAGGAAATTTTTCCGCACCTTTAAGGTCTCCAGAGCCTCCCCTTCATAGCCCAGATATACATTGAGCTGATCAATGGATTCCTGGATATTTTCCTCATTGTAAAATCGGACTGCGGCGTCCACGGATCCGCCCATTTCCCGGATCACCGAAGCCGCCAGCTTTTCCGAAACATATCCCGTCCTGCGGTCCGCGAATCCGGTTTCCGGCTCTACTGTCCCGACGATGGTGAGAGTGAGTCCCGGGATCCGGCGTACCACATCCCCGGTGTCCGGATCCGTGGCTGTCAGGTCAGCGGAGACCGTATCCCCCAGAGTCAGGCCGTACCGCTCCATATAATTTTCCGTAAATACCACTTCCTGCTTCCCATCCGCCCAGCGCCCGCCAGTCACCTGCTTGATATTTCCGTCGGCAACGTCTGCGCTTAAGTCCCGAAAGCTTTCATCGATATAGTCAAAATAGGTTCCATCCGCCGCGCGTCCCAGATGAAAATGCATCCCGGCATCCGCCACAAGCTCACAGCCCCGGAGCCTCTGGAACTCCGCTTCCGAAATATCGGAATACAGGGCATGCTGTTTCCCTTCCAGCGCTTCCGCGTTCCGCCGGTTTGCCGTCCGGACATTGAGAAAAAGCTGGTTCCCCACCAGAAGAAATATTGTGACAAAGCAGAGGAACAGGCTGGTAAGAACGGTGCTTTTCTTGTCCTTCCGCAGATACCCTGCTACGACAGTCACTACCTTGTATTTATCCATGTATGATCTCACCATCCTCTAAACGCAGGATCCGGTCTGCGTCCTTTGCCAGATTTTCATTGTGTGTAACGAGCAGGATGCTGGTTCCGTATGTCGCGGCCAGGCTTGTCAGCAGATCCATGACGGTTCGCTCCGTTTTCGAGTCCAGATTTCCTGTGGGCTCATCCGCCAGGAGGATGGAGGGATGGTTCACCAGCGCCCGCGCGATGGCGGTTCTCTGCTGCTGTCCCCCGGATAACTGATCCGGATAAAATGCTTCGAACCGGGAGATTTCCAGCATGCGGAGAAGCTCTTTTACATACTCCTCCTCGGGTTTCAGCTGGGGCAGCCGGATATTGTCAATCGCGGTCAGTGACGGCAATAACTCATAGGCTTGAAAAATGAACCCGATCTTTTCCCGGCGGAGCAGCGTCCGTTTTTCTTCGGTCAGGCCGGAAATGCTGACGCCGTCGATGAAAACCTCTCCCTCCGTAGGACAATCCAGGCCCGCCAGGATATGGAGAAGCGTTGATTTTCCCGAGCCGCTGCGCCCCAGCAAAGCGATGAACTCCCCCTGCCGGATTGTCAGGGAGACGTCGTGCAGCGCCCGAAGCGATACCGTATTTTGACGGTATATTTTTGAAATGTGATCTGCTCTTAGAACTTCCAATGAAAAAACCTCCTATCAATTCGATATCTTCACGGCTGCGGTCACGCAGGCTCCGCCGTTTTCCTGATTTCCGAGCGTAAGCGTACCGCCCAGCTTTTCACACAGGATCCTGCAGATATTCAGCCCGATCCCGAAATGCCCGCTGCTTTCGGTCGTAAAAAACAGGTTCGCCGCCCGGTTCAGGCTTTCCGGCGGGAATCCCTTTCCGTCGTCCCTGACACGGATCAGCAGAAGATCATCCTCCCCGCGCAGCTCCACCTTCACCTCTTCCGCCGCATAGCGAACCGCGTTCTGCACCAGGTTTTCGATCACGCGGAATACAAGCTGCTTATCCAGATCAATTTCTGCCTGGGACAAGCTGCAAGATACCGCGATTTTTTTACCGGCGGACAGAGAGCAGAGATCCCTTTGCAGTTCCTGCACCAATCTGTCCACAGGCTCCTTCTGCCGCTGAACCTTCACATTTTCCAGCCGGTCAATATCCTGCACACAGCAGGCATACCGCTCCAAACGCCCCACGGCCTCATCCATCCCGAAGATCACAGTACGGATGTCCGCATCGGAAACCTTTTTTTCGCTCCCGTCCTCCTTCAGATAGTCCAGATACCCCTTGAGCACGGTGACAGGCGTCCGCAGGTCGTGGGCCACGGAAGCATTGAGAAGCCTCCGCTGCTGCAGGAGCTCCCACGTCCTTTCCTGGCTGCGGCACAATTCCCGGCGCATCCGTTCCATGGACCGGCACAGGCGTCCCAGCTCATCCTCGCTGTCATAGGAAATGGAAAAATCCAGATCGTCCCCTGCCACCTTTTCCATCCCGTTCTGAAGCTCCCGGAGCGGCTCCCGCAGCTTCAAACGGTAAAAGATCCGGGAGGAGACCGCCATTCCCAAGAGCAGGCAGACTGTGGGAAGGACGGCCATTGCGGCATAGCAGCCATAGTATACGGCGGCCTCCCCTCTGGTAAACGGCTCGTGCTCCCATGCGCCGTCCTCGGCATTGACCGAAAATTCCTTTCGTTCCAGGATCCCGTTCTGGATCCGGTTCATTTGAAAAATGATCGTCCCAATCAGGATGCACACACAAAAAAAGGTTGTCAAAAATACCCAGCCCATTGATTTTTTTATCGGCATTGCCAGAAATTTCTTTTTTAACGTATCCATTTGTACCCGATCCCCCAGACTGTTTCGATGTATGGTGTTTCCGTGCAGGCGGACAGCTTATTTCGGATATTCCGGATATGCTCCTTCACAACGGCGCTGTCCCCTTCGCCGTCGATTCCCCAGACCCGTTCATAGATGGCTTCCCTGCTGAATACCATCCCCGGATTTTTGGAAAGAAAGCGGATGATCTCAAATTCCCTGCTGGAAAAGCCAAGCACTTGATTTTCCCAGAATACGGTACGGCTGTCATAATCAATGGCCAGCTTCCCTTCAAAATGCAGTCGGGCCGAGGAGCGCTTCCGCTCTTCCCGGCGCAGATGGGCTGTGATCCTTGCCAGCAGTTCCTCCCTGCCGAAGGGCTTGGTAATATAATCGTCGCCCCCGGCCAGCAGGCCCTCCACCTTATCCTGCTCTGTGACCCTGGCCGTCAGGAACAGGATCGGGCAGCTCACATGCTTCCGGATCAGGGCGCACAGCTCCAGGCCGTTCATGCCGGGCATGTTGATATCCAGCAGGATCAGGTCCGGGCCGGCTTCCAGCCGTTCCAGCGCCGCCTCCCCGGACATTGCGGTCAAGACCGTATAGCCTTTGGATTCCAGGGTCAGCCGCAGCATATCTACGATCATCTTTTCATCATCAATTACCAGAATTTTGTCCCTTTGGGGCGGACGGATATCGTCCGGAAATGCATTGCTCATAACTGCCTCCATATCTTTCTGATTGACCTGCTTGCGCTTCGGCGCAATTCATATTATAACTTGTCACCAATTTCCGTGAGGAAATTGATGACCTGCTTGCGCTTCAGCGCAATACCTATTATAACTTGTCACCAATTTCCGCAAGGAAATTGATGACCTGCTTGCGCTTCAGCGCAATTCATATTATACAGCACAATAGTCAAAAAACTGACAAGAAAATGGGGGAATAAGGATTTTGATCCGCTGGATTCAAAAAAATTACTGCAATGAATACCGGAAACTGATGTGAATACGTTGTTTATCGTTTGTAAAGTATGGTACAATACAGATACGTGCAGTCAGAGCACTCTCGGGGTACAAAGAGATTTCGGGAATGCTAAGGAACTGTATGGAAAGTTATTTCCCTACAGTTCCTACAATTATGAAAGTGGAGGAAGGTATTTTGAAATTTCAGATTAAGAATATAGGCGTGATCGGATATGCGGATATTGACATTGAAGGAATTACGATCATTGCCGGAGAAAATAACGTAGGAAAGAGTACGGTAGGGAAAGCATTATATGCGTTTCTGCATGAGATGAGTTTATGGAAAAAAATATATGATGATATCTGCAGCACCAGGATTGAGCTGTTTTTATATCAAAACAGCATTTACCTGGAGGATTTGTGTATGAAGATTTCCGGAGCCAGGCGCAGAAGAACAAGTAAGGCGGATCAACTGCAAAAAAGATATTCCAGATACGAAGATGTCCTTGTCGCAATTGAAGATTATCAAATTGCCGAGGGTGAAAGAACGAAGGAGCAGACCAGAGAAAATATGATGGAGATATTTCTGAGATATTGTCATGATTATATCTCGCTGTATGCGAAAGATAATACTGAGGAATTGTGGGAAAAGAATGAAGGTGAGGTATATGCCTGGTGTGAAAAAGCACTCAAGGGAATTGATTCTCTGGAGCTGGATGAGTTAAAGATACAGACACAGAAGATAAAGGGCGCATTTCAGGAGGTCTTTAACTCTCAGTACCGCAAGATTGGGACATCAGAAAGCGAGATTGTGCTGATTGACGATGTGGGCCGGGAGGTAAAGCTGACTGTTACAGATGAAATTGAAGAACTGAATCAGCCGGTTCGGGCGGCAAACAGGATTTTCTTTATTGAATCACCGAAGATTTATGATTATTTATCTAATACATCGTATGGACATGTCCAGAAGGAATACCTGCGTCATTTGATGTCGCCGAATATTTTTAAAAAAGGGAAGCCGAATATCAAGATAGAGGAAAATGGATATGCGGGGGAGCAAAACGGCTATTATGGAGAATTGGAGAAGATTGAGCGCCATTTAGTAACGGTGATGGGGGGAAGAGCGGAATTTTTACAAAAAGTGGGACTGGAATTTAAAGATGATCTTATTGATGAACCGATCCATTCCGTTAATGTATCTACTGGATTAAAGTCTATGGCTCTGCTGGAATATGCACTTCGGATCGGGGCAATAGAGCATGGAGATATTCTTGTATTGGATGAGCCGGAAATTAACCTTCATCCGGAGTGGCAGGTGGAGTACGCAAGAGCATTGGTGAATCTGCAGAAGACATTTCATCTCAAGTTTCTCATCACAACGCACAGTCCGTATTTTATGCGTGCGATTGAATGCTTTACGGATGTAAGCGATACGATGGAACAATTGAATGTATACCGGGTCGGTAGAGAAGACGGCGAAGTCCGGATGAAAAATGTTTCCTATAGTGAGTTTGGTATGACGGATTTATATGACGAATTATCAATGCCTTTGGAAGAATTAGAATCACTGCTGGATGAAAAATATGGAGATGAAATAACAGAAGATGATGAAAGTATTAGATGAAATTGCGTTGGAATCAGCAGAAGGATCTGCATATCCGGATGAGCAGATCGCGTCCAGCATTTATCTGGTATCTCTTTCCTATTCATTGAGAGCACTGGATGGAATGGGCAGTGACGAAAGGGAAGAAAAGCGCGGTAAGAATGCGTGGCTTGAAAAAATGACAGAAAAAGTACATGATGTACCAGTATTGTCTTTTGATAATATCACCAGAAAGCTTGCGAATGGGAAAAGCTCCTGCGATGCTGTGTTCTATAACTTTTCTCCGGCGGAAGGGGAACAGCATTATCTTGTAGAACTAAAAAATGCAAACAAACAGACTGTTTTATCGTTGATGAAAGATATGGGAAAGGACGGAATATATAACAAAATCAGAGATTCGGTTCAGATGATACAAAAACAGTTAGAGTTTGGAGGAAAGCAGGAACATGATGAAATGGTTGGGCATATGCATTTCTGTGTTGTGTATGCCGGAAAAAATGATGTAATATCCAGAGAGCCCGTTGAAAAACTAAAAAAAACAAAGGTAAGCCGGGATAAAAGCGGTAAGCAGAAAAGGGCTGGCAGAATGAATTTCGATTCCGAAAAGAGAGAGTCAGAGACTTATGAGCGTTTTGGAAAAATGGTTCAAAGTCTGGGGCTGGATGACTGCAGTGAAGCCACTTTTCCGGGTGACGCATTGCCGCGCGCAAAGAAGGTGAAGGGGAGCAGCAGGGTAAGGCTCTTTTCACTGTTTTCCGCGCAGGATTTTGCGGAAATTATAGAAAATGATTTCTTTTCGGACTGGAAATGGGGAAATTATCAGAAATATTTCTAACTGTACGTTTTATTGCAAGAAATTGCATAAAACTGAGCTTTCGGATTGCGACCGTACAGTTGGAATATTTTTATAACATCCAAGGAGGAAACAGCCGTATGAAAATCGGAAAAGATTTCCTGCAGTGGTTTGGAAACCAAAAGTTAGGCAGAAAGATCATGTATACGTTTATCGCGACATCTGTCATTCCTTTACTGGCATCGCAGGTGCTGATGCTCTATGTCATTTCCAGCAATATGCGGGAAAAGGCGGACGAGCTTATGTTGAGCCAGCTTGTGCAGATATCGGAAAGGACCGACCTGACGATAGATGCCTATACCAACGTGGTCTACCAGATATACTCCGACAATGAGATCATTGCAGGTCTGGACCGGTATCAGAACGCCGCACCTGAGATGCGGGCGCGTGCCTACAGGGAAATCTGCGGTCGGCTGCAGCAATATGGAATCTCTGTCAGCGGCGTGGAATGCATCAGCATCGTGCTGGCGGACGGACAGGACATTACCTATGACTTTGGGCTGGCATCCGCGGTGGATAACCTGTGGGAGCGGTATCCGGATAAAAAAAGCATCGAGCCGTACAGACGGGCACAGAAGGAATCCTCCAATATGGCCATCACGCCTACGGAAAGGATCAAACGCGGGGGAGAAGAGGAGCGGATCTTTCATATATCCAAGCAGATGTATGACTTCAAGGATATCGGGAAAGGCCCCATCGGTACGGTCATTATGAGCGTCAGCGAGTCCGTGCTTCATGCCGTCTGCAGCACGGCGCAGGAAGGGGCAGAGGTCTATACGGTCAATTTCATTTCCGATCAGGAGAACCATATCCTGACCTATCCTGATTCCTTTTACTCAGGGATCGTGCTGGCCGAGGGTCGGGCCGTCAAAGAATTTGTGGAAAAGACGGGAGTGCTGGCGGGGAAAAGGATTGCCGTCAACCGATACGAGAATGAAAACCTGGGGTGGTATTTTTACAATGCTTACGACGAGGATTACATCCTGCGGGAGGTCCGGCATATCCAGTATCTTACGATCGCCCTGGGTGCGGCATTGCTTCTGGCCTCTGTATTTCTGATCCGGTATACTGTATCCCTGATCGCACGCTCGACACAAAGCATTGTATCAGGGATCCTGCAGGTACAGCGGGGCAATCTGGACGTGCAGGTCAGTGTGGAAAGCAGAGACGAGATGGGGCAGATCGCGGACAACTTCAACACCATGACCGGAAAGGTGCAAAGCCTGATCGAAGAGGTGAGATCCGCGGGCGAAAAGCAGAGGGACGCGGAGATCCGTGCGCTGGAAGCCCAGATCAATCCCCACTTTCTCTATAATACCCTGGATTCCATCAATTGGATGGCCATTGAGAAGGGGGAATATCAGATCAGCCGGATGGTAAGAAACCTGGGGGTGATCCTGCGGTACAGCGTGGACAAAAGCAACAAAATGGCGACTGTCGCGGAGATGGCGGACTGGCTGGAAAAGTATGTAAGCCTGCAGCGCATGCGGTTCAATGATGCATTTGAATGCGAGATCCATGTACAGCCGGAGACGGAAGAGATCCGGGTATACAAGCTCCTGCTGCAGCCCTTTGTGGAAAATGCGATCGTGCATGGATTTAAAGGGATCGAGTGGGGCGGGATCCTGCGGGTGGATGTGATGCTCTCAGAGAACCGGGACGAGATGGATATCATTATTGAAGATAACGGGAAAGGGATTTCCAGAGAGCTTGCGGAAAAATTTAATGACCGGGATACGGCCCTGCAGGACGACGGAAGGAGCATCGGCCTGCATAACGCATTTTCCAGAATGCAGATGTACTATGGAAACCGGGCATCCTGGAACGTGAGCAGCATCCCGGACGTGGGAACCGTGATCACATTAAAGATTCCCGCCGATACGGCGGTAAAAAAGGAGGAGCTTTCAGATGAGGATCGTCATTGTTGAGGACGAGATCAAGATCAGGGAAGGGATGGCAAGGCTTATCGAATCACAGACGGAGCATGTGGTCCTGGGAGAAGCTGTGAATGGGGAGGAAGGCCTGGAAATGATCCTGAGATTCAAGCCGGATCTGGTCATCACGGATATCCGGATGCCGAAGATGGACGGCCTGGAGATGGTGGCTGCCCTTCATGAGCGGAAGATCCCTCTCCATGCGGTCATCCTGAGCGGGTATTCGGAATTTGAATACGCCCGGAAGGCCATCCGGTACGGCGTGGATGATTATCTGCTGAAACCGCTGGATATTGATGATATCAAGAACATGCTTGAGAAAGTCGAGGGAAAGATCCGGAGGGAGCAGATGACAAACGGGACACCGGGGATGCATCTCAGGAACCTGATCACAGGCGAGGCCAGGGAACTGGAAAAGGACATCAAGGTTCTGAAGGATCTCTGCGGGTTTCCGGATGAGGGGGATTATGAGCTTTTTGTCGGATATATCGGTTCGGCCGAGGCGGCGTACCGGGAGGAACTGGAGCAGTTTGCGGACGAGCTGAAAACGAAATACGGCGAATGGAAGTTTCACTATATCTATATGGAGAACCGGCAGAGGGCATATCTGCTCGGATGCGGGGAAAAGGGCGGAGACCAGATCGACGCCCTGGAAAAATCGGTCTATAACAGACTGATTCTGAGATATAAGGACCGGAAGGAAAAGGCCGTATGGGCCAGAAAACGGTTCGGACACCCGGAGGAGATCCGGGGCGCGGCAGAGGAATTGGGCAGCCTGCTTACCTATGCCCTGGTGCTGGAGCCGAAGGGATGGCTGGATGCTTCCGCAGCCGGACAGTATGTCCCCAGGCCGTTTTTGGCGCCGACCCACATTTATAACCAGATCCGGGGCGCCATCTGCCAGGAGGATACCGAGAAGCTGAGACAGGGAACGGAGGAATTTCTCGCATATATGTCGGAAGGACATTTTGAAATAGAAGAAATCCGAAAAGCATTTGTGAAAAGCTATTATCTGATCGCGGATACGCTTCAGGAGATTGACAGCGCCCTGTACCAGCACCTGAAAAGCAGAAATCTGCTGCGCAACGTGGAAAATGCCGTGACCTGGCATGAACTGGAATGCGCTTACCGTGACGTGGTGCAGGTGCTCACAGGGCCGAAGGCAAAACGCGAGGATATCAGCAATTATGTGATCAAGCGTGCCATCAATTATATCCGGGAGCACTATCAGGAGGGGCTGACGCAGGAAGAGGTGGCTTCCGTCCTGGAGATCACGCCAGAGTACCTGAGCACCCTGTTTAACCGGGAAATGGGAATCAACTTTTCTGTTTTTCTGAAGCAGTTCCGCATCAGCCATGCAAAGCGTCTGCTGAAGGGGACGGATATGAAGGTGTATGAGATCGCAGGCGCGGTAGGCTACAGTGACCCGAAATATTTTCAGCGGGTATTCAAGGAGGAAACAGGAGTATCACCCGGGGATTACCGGCAGATGAAATAAGGAACCGCGGCATCGGTTGGCTGCCGTATCTGCCGGATTTCCGGACAAACGCCGGAATCGCGGCAATTAGGAGGGAATAATGAAAAAACGTCTCAAAAGTTTACCTCACATTGTGCTTGCCTGCACTCTGTGCCTGACGGGATGTGCCCGCGCAGACGGGGTGGCCGGGGAAGCAGGGGAAAAGGAAGAGCTGGTCCTGTGGACATACTATGAGACCGAGAAGCAGAAAAGCTCGATGGACGATCTGACAGAAGGCTTCAACCGGTCTCAGGATCAATATGAGCTGACTTGGGAATATCACGGCCCGGTTACGGAGTTTAACAAGAGGCTGGCAATGGCGATCACGCAGAACCAGCTTCCGGATTTGGTGATCCTGGACAACCCGGACATGCCTTCTTATGTGGAGATGGGAAAGCTGGAGGATATTACGGAAGCCGTGGAGGAACTGGAAGGCCTGGAAGAGTACTTTCCGAATGCCATGGAATCCGTGGAATATGGGGATAGATATTACGGCCTGCCGTTCTGCTGCAACAACCTGGCGCTGATCTACAACCAGGATCTGCTGGAGGAGAAGGGAATCTCTGTTCCCCGGACGTGGGAAGAGCTGGAAGATGCGGCAGAGGAGCTGACCGCTCCCGGAAGGTATGGATTTGCCATGTCGGCCATCGACGGGCAGCAGGGCGTGTTCCAGCTGGGGACATTTCTTCTTTCCGCAGGCGGCAGCCTGGAAGATGCCGGCGGGAAAGGGACACTGGAAGCGTTCCGGTTTATCCGCGGCATGGTGGATCGGGGATGGATGTCCCGGGACTGTGTAAACTGGTCCCAGAACGATGTGGCAAGGACGTTTATCGAAGGAAAATGTGCCATGATGGAGAATGGACCATGGGTCTTTCCGGCGCTGGACGAGTCGGGCATCCATTACGGCGTGGCCGAATTTCCCGGCAGAGAGCGGTCTATGGGACTGCTCGGCGGGGAGGACATTGCGGTGATCAAGGGGAAAAATGTGCAGGGGAGCATCGCCTTTTTGAATTATTACAGTCAGATCGATACGATGCTGAATGCGAACCTGACGGCGGATTCGCTTCCGCCGAGGAGGGATGCCGCAGAGTGGTTTTTGAAGGCAAAGCCTGGTTATAAGGTGATTTTTTCGCAGATTGAGAACTGTATCTCCAGAACAGGATGTGAGGACTGGGCTCAGATCTCCGACCGGCTTTCGGACGGACAATACCGTATCCTGACCGGGGAGAGCACACCGGAGCAGGTGTGTGAGGAAATGAAACTGCACGCCAGATAAATCGGCCGTGAGTATAAAAATACAAGGGTGGAAAATTGAGTTAAAGATTTTCCACCCTGTTTAATTTTTTAGAATGTAAAGCCGGGCAATCTTTTCTTATACTAAACCTATCAAATGAAACGAAAGAGAGGAAAGGTTATGAAAAGAAGAATTGTAAGTGTACTCTTATGCCTCACCATGGCAGCAGGAATGATGACCGGATGCGGCGGAAACGGCGGCAGCGGCAGCACCGGCGGGAATGCTTCCCAGGATTCCGGGGCGGACAGCCAGGAATCCGCAGGCGGGAAAGAATCCGTAGTGATCTGGGATTATTTTGAGACAGATGCCCAGAAAAACATGATGCAGGATATGATCGACGGATTTAACGAATCCCAGGATCAGTACGAAGCGACCCATGTGTATGTACCATTTGCGGATTATGAGAAACAGCTGACTCTGGGGATGGCTTCCGGCGAGCTTCCGGATCTGGTCATCCTGGATGGATGCGGAATGGCTTCCTTCATTGAGATGGATCTGTTCGGCGATGTGTCTGAAGCGGAGATCAACTGGGATGAATACATGGAAGGCCCCATGTCCTCCACTATGGCGGACGGCAAGCATTATGGAATCCCATTCGCAACCAACTGTACGGCGCTGTTTTACAACAAGGATATCTTTGATAAAGCTGGGATCGCATATCCGGATGAAAATACCACATGGGAAGACTTCCGGAAAATGGCAAATGAGCTGACAAAGGACGGTGTGACCGGCTTCGGAAATGCGGCGACAGGAACAGATGAAGGTACGTTCCAGTGTCTGCAGTGGCTGTATACGGCCGGCGGAGATTATCAGAATATCGGCGGCGGAACCGATGCGTACAAGCTGATGCAGGAAATGGTGGCAGAGGGTTCCTGGTCCAAGGATTGTGTGAACTGGACCCAGTCCGATGCAAATAATAATTTCGTGGCAGGAAATCTGGCAATGCAGCAGAATGGACCGTGGCAGATCCCCGGAATTGAAAAGGATGCTCCGGACCTGAATTACGGCGTGACTGTCCTTCCGAAGAAGGATGCGGATTCCGGACAGGCGACCTCAATCCTGGGCGGCGAAAACATGGGTGCCGTAAAGCAGGATAATATGGACGGCGCGATCGCATTTATGGAATACTACGATCAGACAGATGTGATGGTGGAATGTATGAAGCAGTACGGTTCCTTCCCGCCGAAGACAGAGGCAGCGCAGGATCCCTACTGGACAGACGATCCGATCCAGAAGGCATTTATCCAGCAGCTTGACACATCCATCCCGAGAGGACCGAGCGCATCCTGGCCGGCATACTCCGATGCCATCCAGACCGGATTCCAGGAGGTTATGACCTCTGCGAAGACACCGGAGAAGGCTGCGGAGGATACACAGGCTGCGGTTGATAAAGTAAAAGCATCTGAAAAATAAAATGTTTGCGGTGTCTTGTGCTTTGCCGCAGGACATCTGGCCAGATACGGGACAGGGGTATCCTGTCCCACTTTTTGCAAATGAATCCTGTTTTGACTCGGAAAGGATGGAATGAGATGAAAAAAACAAAGCATTTAAGTATTCGGGCGGGGTTTCTGTTTGCCCTTCCGGCAGCCATCTATATGTTGGTATTTGTAGGATATCCGATGATACAGAACTTTATCCTCAGCTTTAAAAATGTGGACGTATACAGGTTTGCGGATACAGCGAAGCAGTCTTTGGTAGGCTTCCAGAACTATATCGAATTATTTGAGGGGGAGGACGCGATCCTGTCCTCCGCCATCTGGAATACATTGATATTTACCGTAGTATCGATCTTTTTCCAGTTTTTTATCGGCTTCGGCCTGGCTCTTCTGTTCAACAAAAAATTCGCGGGAAGTTCGTTTTTCAGGGGTGTTACGATGATCTCCTGGCTGCTTCCGGTTACGGTTGCGGGTCTGCTGTTTAAATTTATGTTTGCCAGCAAGGGCGGTATCATCAACCAGCTGTTCATGTCCCTGCACCTGATCGACGCGCCGCTGGAATGGCTTCTGGATCCGGGGCTTGCAATGGCAGCGATCATCGTGGCAAATATCTGGATCGGGATTCCATTTAACATGATGCTTCTGATCACGGGACTTACAACCATCCCGGAGGAGATCTATGAAAGCTCAAGGCTGGATGGGGCGAACAAGTTCCAGACACTGTTTAAGATTACCATTCCCATGATCCGGCCGGCCATCATGTCGGTGCTCACATTGGGATTTGTCTATACCTTTAAGGTATTTGACCTGGTATGGGTTATGACAAAGGGCGGACCGATCAACGCCACAGAGCTGGTATCGACCTACGCATACAAGCTCTCCTTTGAACAGTTCCAGTTCAGCAAAGGCGCGGCGGCAGCAAATATTCTGTTCCTGATTTTATTTGTGGTAGGAATTTTCTATATTAAACTGATCAACGATGAGGAAGAGGTGATGTGAGATGAAGAAAGAAAAAGGAAGCTGGAAATTTTTTATCATTGGAGCATTGGTATTTATGATCTTCGTTTTCCCGCTGTACTGGATGGTGGTCACGGCGCTCAAGACCCAGGTGGAGATCTTTCAGATTCCCACACCGCTGTGGCCGAGGGATCTGACCTTTGAAGCATTTGCGGATCAGCTCTCCGCTTCCAGCGATACCCTGCGGGGCTTTAAAAACAGCCTGATCATTGCCTGCGGCGCCACGGTCATATCCACCGTGCTGTCCATCCCGGCGGCCTATGGGCTTGCAAGGTTCAAATTCAGCGGCCGGAAGGTATTGATCCTGTATTTCCTGATGACACAGATGCTTCCGTCCACGCTGATCCTGACCTCCCTGTATATCATGTTTTCCAGGATGGGGATCTTAAACTCCTATCTGGCGCCGGTCCTGGCGGACGCGACGCTGGGGATCCCGTTCAGTATCATCATACTGCGGACCTATTTCCTGTCCATTCCGAAGGAGCTGGACGAGGCGGCAAAGATTGACGGGTGCAGCAGCATTACATCCTTTACAAAGGTCATGCTTCCGATCGCGAAGCCGGGGATCGTGGTGGCGGCCGTGTTCTCCTTTGTATATGCATGGGGCGATCTGATCTACGGGATTACCTTTATTACGGATCCCAATAAACGGCCGATCACTTCCAGTATCTACAATTATGTACAGCAGTACCAGACCTTATGGAACGCGACCATGGCGTTCGGGATCATTGCCATCATGCCGGTTGTGCTGATCTTTATCTTTATGCAGAAATATATCGTCAGCGGATTGACCAACGGGGCAGTGAAGGCGTAAATATTTCCAGCTGCGATAAGCTGGAATGTCAGCCCGGGTTTGCATTTGACGGAATCCGGGCATACATATATGTAGGAGGGCAAAGAAAGTGTTGCATGCTATAGATTTAAGGAAGATTAAGATAGATGACCCGTTCTGGTCGAAGCATGTCGATCTGGTGAAGGATACGATCATACCTTACCAGTGGAATGCCATGAATGACCGGATTCCGGACGCGGAGCCGTCGCACTGCCTAGACAATTTTGAGATCGCGGCGGGCAGGAAGAGCGGGGAATTTTACGGCGCGGTCTTTCAGGACACGGATATCGCCAAATGGCTGGAAGCCGTGGGCTTTTCCCTGGCGGCAAATGAGGACAGCGAACTGGAGGCAACGGCGGATCAGGTGATCGAACTGATCGCGGAGGCGCAGCAGGAGGATGGGTATCTGGATACCTATTTTATCATCAAGGAGCCTGACCGGAAGTGGAAGAACCTGTGCGAGGGCCACGAGCTCTATACGGCGGGCCATATGATGGAGGCGGCAGCGGCCTATTATCAGGGAACCGGAAAGCGGAAATTTCTGGATATCGTAGAAAAGCTGGCGGATCTGCTCTGTGACACCTTCGGGACGGAAGAGGGAAAGATCCACGGCTATCCGGGACACCAGGAGGTGGAGGTCGGACTGATCAAGCTATACCGGGCGACCGGAAAACAAAAATATCTGGAGCTGGCGAAATATTTTATTGACGCGAGAGGCGTTGGAGAAAATTATTTCCTAAAAGAGAGACAGACCTTCGGCCATGGAAACATTTTCCCGGAGCTGGCGGATTACCGGCCGGAATATTCCCAGTCGGACCGGCCAGTGCGGGAGCAGCCCGCGGCAGAGGGGCATGCGGTGAGGGCCGTGTATATGTATTCTGCAATGGCGGATCTGGCGGACGCGTATCAGGATCAGGAGCTGATGGATACCTGTGTCAGGATCTGGAATAACATCGTCAGGAAACAGATGTACATTACCGGAGGGATTGGGGCGTCCGGCATTCTGGAGCGTTTTACCACGGATTATGACCTGCCCAATGACTGCAATTATTCGGAATCCTGTGCGTCCATCGGGCTTGCCATGTTTGGGATCCGGATGGCCAATATCACCCGGGACGCGTCCTATATTGACACGGTGGAACGGGCGCTGTATAACACGGTGCTGGCAGGCATCGCACTGGACGGGAAGAGTTTCTTTTATGTAAATCCGCTGGAGGTGTGGCCGGAGAACTGCATGGAGCGGACCTCCAGAGAGCATGTGAAGCCGGTACGCCAGAAATGGTACGGCGTGGCCTGCTGTCCGCCGAATATTGCAAGGACACTTGCCTCCATGGGGCAGTACATTTATTCCGCAGGGGAGCGGGAGCTGTATGTGAACCTGTTTATCTCCAACCAGGCCGAAGCAGATCTGGCGGCGGGGAGCGTACACATTTCCATGGAAACCCGGTTCCCCTTTGAAAATGAGATCCACATTTCTGTGAAATCTGTTCCGGCAGGCGGCATGACACTGGCCGTCAGGATACCGGAATACGCGCGGGGCTACAGGATGTCGGCGGCAGGACGCCCGATCTGCTTCCGGGAGGAAAAGGGTTATGCCGTTGTGGAATTGGAGAAAGATACGGAGATCGCGGTTTCCTTCGAGGCTCCGGCAAGATTTGTCCGTGCCAACCCGAATGTCCGGGCAGACTGCGGAAAGGTGGCGGTGACAAAGGGGCCTCTGGTATATTGTCTGGAAGAGACGGATAATGGAAAAAATCTGTCCGAGCTGTACGCAGATACCAGCCAGGAGATCCGGGAGGTGGATTCCGCGCTCTTCGGCGGGATCCGGAAGCTGGTATTCCAGGGAAAAAGGATCCGGGAGAACGCGTGGAAAAATGGAGAATTGTACGGGGAACATCCGGTGGAGTTCAGCGATGCCGTCTTAGAAGCGGTGCCTTATGCATATTGGAACAACAGGGGCGCCGGGGAAATGACGGTGTGGGTGAAGGAACTGGTATAACCAAGATGTTATTGTTCAGGGTGCCTTGCATGGAGCTGCAAGGCACCCTGATATCGGTTCATGCCGGGGGCAGCGAATAATCCGAACAGGTATTTTCAAATGTCAGAATATAGAAGTCGCCCTGCCCCTTTCCGCTGATCCGAATGGATCTTGCTCCCTCAATGTCCTGGTACGGACAGATCGCTCAATACAGCTCATCTGACAAGCTGCGGATACTTCTCCTTATTCCTGCGCTTGCATTCATACATGATCTCATCCGCCTTTTGGAGGATCTCGTCATAGGACAGATGATTGTCCGCCCCCTCGATATCTACGACGCCGTAGCTGAAGCTGCACTGATACTCGGCGTATCCTCCGGTCTGGAAGTCCCGCAGGATCTCCGCCATCTTCCGCTCGATCAGCTCTCCGATGCTGCCGCTGAGCACAAGGCAGAATTCATCCCCGCCAATCCGGGCAAATGTATCCTCGCTCCGGAAATTCATTTTGATCAGCTCGACAAAATTTTGGATATAGATATCGCCCTCCAAATGTCCGTACTTATCATTTACATATTTGAGCCCGTCCAGGTCGAGGTAGCAGAGCGTGGTGTCCTGCTCCTCCCGGAGGACCATTTCCATATATTCTTCAAAAAACAGACGGTTCTTGATCCCTGTACCCGGATCATGGTACGCTTTGCTGGTCAGAGTATGGGCGGCGCGCTTCTCGTCTGTGATGTCAACGATGATGTGTACGTAGGAGTCGTGCTCCTTCCACTCGATCGGAAAGGAAGTGATCCGGTAATAGGTGTCGGCCTCACCGGCCATCTCCCACACCTTATACTGTTCCTCGCTGTTCCATTTGAGAATCTCGCTGTGGAACGGAAGCCGCTTTTTACAGGCAGTGCAGACCTCCGAAGCTACGATTCCTTCCTGCTTTTTCTTATTGCAGTACAGGATTTCCTTTGTATTCATATCGATCACGAGGAGCCACTCCTTCCGCTTGCTGAGCATCTCGACCATCAGCTCGTTATAGCCCTCGATCATCTCGGCGCGGTTCTGGGATCTTATGACCTCCTCCTGTAATTCGGCTTCATGCGCCCGCAGTTCTTCCAGCTCCTGATTCAGCCGGGCCTCACGTGCCCGAAGCTCCTCCACTTCCGCCTGCAGTAATTGAAAGTCATGCTTCAGGGAACGGTAAGGCTCTTCCAGTGTCGAATCTGTCTGACTGTTCATCAAAGTTTTATCTTCCACGATCAATTCCCTCCCTGGTTCGATATCTGTGATTTATTCTAGCACATTTTAAAAACACTTACAATTCATCCGGGAGAAAATAAAATAAATATCTGCTGTGATCAGCATTCTTGACCGATGTTTCGATTTGGGGTACAATCAGAGCATGGAGATAAGGCAATCTGTTGGTATAAGGAGAAATATATGATGCATATTCAGTCTCTGACTCTGAAAAATTACAGATGTTATGAAAACATAGAGATCAATTTTAATCCGGAATATACTGTCCTGGTGGGGGTAAACGGTTCGGGAAAGTCGGCGGTCCTGGATGCTGCCGCAACTGCGCTGGGAAGTTATCTTGCCGGATTTGACGGGATCCCGTCCAATGGAATCTGGCAGGACGATGCGCATCGGAAAATGTTTGAGCTTGGAAGCCGCGTGGAAGCAGAAGCACAATATCCGGTAGAAATTGGGGCAGTATGTTCCGTTGGAGATAAGGAACTCGCATGGAAAAGAAGCCTGCATGCGAAAACCGGCAGAACCCATATCAGCGAAGCAAAATCAATCATGGATTATGGCAGAGAGCTTCAGATAAAAGTCAGGCAGGGAGATAAGTCGGCAATTTTGCCAGTGATCGCATATTATGGTACAGGAAGACTGTACATGCAGAAACGACAGAAGAGAAATGCTTCTGCGGAAACTACATTTACCCGGACATCGGGGTATCTGGATTGTCTGGATTCCGCGTCAAATGATAAGCAGATGATGAAATGGTTCGAGCAGATGACCGCGATCCAGATTCAGGAAGGAAAGCGGATTCCGGAGCTGGAGGCAGTAAAGCGCGCAATGGGAAAGTGTTTTTCAGGAGTCAGACAGCAAACACATACGGCAGATTTCGAGTATAAGATGAAAACAAAGGAAATAGAAATCTTATATCGAAAAGGAGATTCCAGGGAACGGCTTCCGATGAAAATGCTGAGTGACGGGCTGCGTATTACAATCAGTATGGCGGCGGATATCGCATATCGGATGGCAATCCTGAACCCACAGCTATTGGACGATATTTTAGAGAAAACACCGGGAATCATATTGATTGATGAGGTTGATATGCACCTGCACCCAGAATGGCAGAGACGGATTATGGAGGATCTGCATTATATTTTCCCGAAAGTCCAGTTCATTGTCACGACGCATTCACCCAGTATTCTTGCAAATGTAAGGCAGGAACATATTCTGCTGCTGGAAAACGGAGAGGTATTTTCTCCTGGAAATACGACGTATGGCAGGGATGTTACAGCCATTTTACAGGAAATGATGAAAGTAGATGTCCGTCCGGAGGAAGTGGGCCGCATAAAAAATGAATTCTACCATCAGCTTTCAAAAGAAAATTATGAAAAAGCAAAGGAACTGTTAGAACAGCTGGAAGATATACTGGGCAGCCGCGACGCAGATGTGGTACAGGCAAAGGTATCTTATGAACTGGAACAGATATAGGAGATAACGAATGATCTATATAAAAAAAGGTACGGAACCCGTCAGTCTGCGTCAGCATCGGAATACACCCGGGGCAGATTTTGACGGCTTGGATAAGACAGAATTGCGGAACAGTCTGCTGGTGGAGCAGGGATATTTATGTGCATATTGCATGAAACGAATCCGAAAGAGAAGGGATATTAAAATAGAGCATTATGAAGCAAGAAATCAGGAGAACCAGTTACTCTATGAAAATCTGCTGGCCGCATGTACCGGGGATGATGCTTCGAAGGAGGAAAAAGGTAAGGTAAATCCTGCAAAGTTTACCTGTGATTCTATGAAGAAAAATCAAAAACTATCCATTGATCCGCAGAGTGAAAATGATATGAGTACGATATACTATGATAATCAGGGGAAAATATATTCAACAGTAAAAGAATATCAGGAAGACCTGGATCAAATTTTAAATCTGAATGATAAAAACGGGTATTTGATTTCAAACAGGAAAGCTGCATTACAGCCGATACTGAAAAAACTGCAAATGCTCAAAGAAGGACAGAGCGCTGAGCCGCTGCTTCGAAAATTATACAAGTATTGTTTCTCAAAAAATCAGGAAGGAGAACTTCCGGAATATGTGGGGATTCAACGATGGTATATAGAGCGAAAGCTAAAAAGGTTTCAAAAATAAGATTATACTGCGCGTCAGATAAATCTGCCGCACAGTATAACAGGATGCGCACAGCCGCATAAGGGAATATGCCGCTTCGCGTCTGCGGCTGGCGCGATACTCACGGCAGATTTCATCGGCCGTGAATGATAATAAATTTAGTCCTGATTCCGCCAGTCCAGCGGACTCACCCCCGTATTCTTTTTGAACAGCCTGCTGAAATACCCCTGATCCTGATACCCGATCATCTCGCTGACCTGCTTCACGGACAGCTCCGGGTTGTGGGACAGGTAATGCTTCGCCTGGGACAGCCGCATCTGGGTGATGAATTTCAGCGGGGACATCTGGTACTGCTGCTGGAAGATCCTGGTCAGGTAGCCGGGGCTGTAGTGCATGCTGCCCGCAATCAGGTTCAGGTTGATATCCATATTATAATTTTGGACCAGGTAATCCCGCAGGGTTGCGGCAATCTGCTCCGGGGAGTTCCGGGTCATGGATTCGTTAAAAATGTCTTCGTAAGCCTTCTGCTCGATCTGATACTGCTTCCGGATGTTCCCGAGGGCCAGGGTCAGCTCCTCCGGATCTACCGGCTTTAACAGATATTCCGATACCTTCAGCCGGATGGCGCTCTGGGCGTATTCGAAATCGGAATAGCCGCTGATGATGATAAATTTTGTCAGAGGGCAGTGGTTGTAGACATTTTCCAGAAGCTCGAGCCCGTTCATGACCGGCATCCGGATATCCGTGATCAGAAGGTCCGGGTTGTGCTCCTTCACAAGCCGGTAGGCTTCGTCCCCGGTCTGCGCTTTCCCGATCACTTCAAAATCCGGGGCGCACTGTTCGATCTTTTCTGCTAAATGGTCTAAAAGCAGGAGTTCATCTTCTGCTACGATGACTGAATATTTTGTAGTTCCCATAATACATTCTCCTAAGTATAACTTTGTAAAACAGCCCGCCGCTGCGTGTCATGATATCCGTTTTTTCAGGTGCTTCGTATAAGATTCATGCGCGGTCAGGGCATCTCCATATTTCTCCCGATGGACACAATCCCGTGGTGCTGCCCGGTATTCCCGTATTCAAAAATGACCTGCTCCCCGCAGTGCAGATGCCAGCGGATGTACACATTCAGCAGCCCCAGCCCGTCAATATTGAGCTCCGGCAGTCCGGGCTGCTCGTCTGCGATCCGGATGCGCTCCCGGATCATTTCCAGAGCCGCCTCTGAAAATCCGCTGCCCGTATCTTCCACCTCGATCCGCCAGGAATCCTCCGCGATCACACTCCGGATGGAAATGTTCCAGGGCGGCTTGCAGTCAATCCCGTATTTTAAAGCATTTTCCACAATGGGCTGGATGATCAGCTTGGGCACAGGCGCATCCAGGATGGATTCGTCCACTTCAATGGTGTAATTCAGATTTTCCTGGAAACGCACCTTCATGCAGTACAGATATTTCCGCACGTAATCCATTTCCTCCCGGAGGGCGACGGGCGCGTTGGAGCTGCCGGTGATGTACCGCATCATCCGGGTCAGATTCCGGCAGATCGTGATGACCTCCTCCTTCCGGTTCTTCTCCGCCAGCACGATGATGCTGGCCAGCGTATTATAATAAAAATGCGGGTTGATCTGGGACTGCAGCGCCAGGTTCCGGGACTTCAATTCCTGGGCGCGGGAATCCAGCAGTTCATTCATGGATTTTTTCAGGTTCACATTCATGTCGGCAAATTCCTGGTTCAGCTCTTCCAGCTCCACAAAGGAATTGCTCAGCTCCGCCTTATTGTTTTCATCCAGGGTATCCAGCATGGTCTTATGGATGACCCGTTTCAGCTTCCGGATCGGCTTGATGAGCTGCCGGGAGGTCATATAGGAAAAGATCAGGCAGAGGCCGATCATCAAAATTCCCACCATGATCATAAAACGCATCATATTTCTGACCGGATGAAGGACTTGGGCTTCGTCCTGTACGATCACATATGTCCAGCCAGTGTAGGAGGAGGTATTGTGGATCAGCAGCTCCTGTTCTCCTGCGGCTCCCAGGGTTTTCACAGAATCATTTCCCGGCTGACGGCTCACCAGGGAATAATAATCCGCAGGAGCGTGTTCCTCCTCCGACATTTCGTAAGGATAGACCATATTTCCATCGGCGTCATAGATATAGACGGCAGGCGCGTGCGCTGTCTGCCGCTTGTAGGTCGTGATGCTCTTGAAGACAGAGGAGCACTTTTTCATGGTTTCGATCACGCCGATCTCCTCCTTGGAGCTGTTCCGGAGCGTCCGATAGAGGGAGATATACCAGGTGGGCGGCGTGCTGGAGGTGCCGCTGGTCTTTAAGTCATTGGTGGCGTAGGGCAGGCTGACGGTCTTTTTTCCGGCATTTTCCGATACGGTGTCCATCCAGTCCAGGCTGTCCAGATCAAGGGGATAGATGTTGGTCTTGGTGCCTATCCGCAGGAGGTAGCCGTTATAATCATAGAGGTTGATCTGATCCGCGTTCAGGTTTGTGCCGTTGATGGAGATGAAAAGCTGGACCAGGCTCCGGAACTCGTCGGACGCGGCCGAGGTATCCGTCCATTCGGAGAGCTGTTCTTTGATCAGGTTACTGTAGGAAATGTTGATGGATACATTGTCCAGCTCCCGGATCTCGGAATCGGTCTGGCTCAGGAAGGAACTGTTGAGCTCCCGGAGGTTTTTGGTCTCCCGCTCGATCAGGATGTCGGAGGTATAGTGGTAAAAAAAGACCGAGTAGAGGAGGACTACGATCAGGGCCATAAAAAAATAGGTCAGGAAAAAATGGGTCTGCAGTTTGTGTTTCATTTGAAAAATTGGGCCTTTCATGAGTTTTTGGTGGCGCGGACGCTCAGTCAAAGAGAATTGTCCGCGTCACCCCGCCTTCGCTTCGCAAAAAACGCAGCGGCACTAAGCTCGAAAGAACCTCGCTAAGAGCCGGCGTTTTTTGAGAGGTTCCTTCGGACAATTTTCTTTGGCTGAGCTGGTCGGCGGCGCAGGGGCTTTCAGCGAGTAGGGGGAGGATTTTCGACAAGTTCGTATCCCTTCTATTCTTACATATTATAGCTTATTTTTCTGTTCCTCATCTAACCATTCCTTCAATTTTTTCTGTAACAACTTTTTATCTGGCAGATATAATTTATATTCTTTTGCATAAATGTTAGCGTTTTCTGGGAGTGTCAAATTCACAAGAGCCTCGTCACTCTGCTTGCAAAGTAAAATACCAATCGTTGGATTTTCACCCTCAATTCTTTCATAACGGTCAAAATAATTCACATACATCTGCATCTGTCCTAAATCCTGATGCGTGAGTTCATCAATTTTAAAATCTATAAGGACATAACATCTTAATAGTCGGTTATATAGAACCAAATCCACATAGAAATTTTTGTCATGAAACGTAAATCTTTTTTGACGCTGCTCAAATAGAAAACCTTTGCCTAATTCTAAAAGAAACTTTTGCATCTTTTCTATTACTGCTGATTCCAAATCACTTTCATGGTATGAAACTTTGTCCTCTAATCCCGCAAACTCCAATACATATGGTGTATGTAAAATATCTTGTGGTTTTTGTGGAACAGCTCCTTCATTTGCCAGCCGCATTACATCATCTTTATCTCTGCTTAATGCAAGCCGTTCATACAAGCTGGAATGAAATTTTTTAAAGTACTTACATTCCAATTTGAACGTATTGCCTCATTTTCATAAAAATCTCTTTCATCTCTGTCTTCTATGCGCATAAGCACCTAGTAATGGATCCAACTGAGTTTAAAAGGTATATTGTTATATGCCATTTCCAATTGTCCAATTCCCGATTGGATAATTTCAAAAGTCTGACCGAATCGTCCAATTCCCGACTGGATTATTTCATCTTCCCTGTCTTTATATGTCACATAAAACTGCCGCATCCCAGCCACATTGCTTCTTGAAAATCCTCTGCCATATTCTTCTGTCAGATATGCCGATAGAGAATCTACTATTTTAGCTCCATATTTTGCTCTTTCAGAGCCTTGCTGTTCCTGTTCAACAATGTATCTCCCTAACAAAAAACTTGTAAGTACCGTAATTGCATTTGCCATTTGTCCCATATTGTTTCTGGCGCTATCAATCAGTTTTTTTGATTTATCATATAAAGTCTGAAATTCTTTATTATCTATCATTTCCTTTTTTCCATTCTTCACTCTGATACCTCCAAATGGTTTGTTATATTCCATTCGCTTTCCCACCACGTCTACTATCTGCGTTGGGAGCGGCAACTGATTTTATGGTACAACAGAATGTCGGAAAATGCAAATATAAATATGAGGGAGTAGATATTATGTACAATATATGGGAATGAGAAAGGTGTGCGGCATGTATAAAATGCATAAGTGGAATCGAGAAATGTGCGAAAAACTGTGAAAATTGTAAAAAATGTCCTAATTTTAAAGCAGATCGTACATAGACTATACCGGAAAAAGGGGGTAGGATGGAGGTAACAAGAAACACAGAGTTCCGGAAAGCGGAAACGGGTGTAATAAAATTGGGAGGATGAAAACAAATGAAGAAAAAAGTGATCAGTGCGTTGTTGTGTACGGCGATGGTGGTTTCGATGGTGGCCGGGTGTTCCGGCGGCGGAAATTCTGACGGCGGAAGCCAGGACAGCGCGGAGGAAACCGAGAGCGACGGCGGAAGCGGCGACGGGGAAGACGCGGGCAGCGCGGATTTTGCGGGGGAGGAATTGAGTATCCTGGTGTCCGCGGGCTGGATGGACAACCGGTATGACGACACCATCGCAAGGTTTGAAGAGACCTATGATGTGACGGTGGACCTGCAGACGATCCCGGCGGATCAGTACAGTGATATCCTGCAGTCCAAGCTTTCGACCGATTCCTGTGCGGATATCTTCTGGATCCAGTCCAATCCGTTTGCGATCAGCTCCGTGATCGTGGATCCGGAAAAGTATTGCATCGACTTTTCCGACGCGGGCTGGAAGGATCTCATGCCGGAAGCAAGGCTGTCCTCCTGCGAGTATGACGGCAAGCTGTATGGGCTGCAGATCTGGCACAATTCACCGGAATATGTGATGGTCTACAACAAGACATTATTTGAGGAATTGAAGCTGGAAATCCCGACGACCTATGATGAGATGCTCAAGGTCTGTGAAACGATCGCGGCAGAGGATATCACACCGTGGTTCCTGCCAGGTGCGGACGGATGGCAGCATCAGCTGGCATTTTTCCAGATCGGCGGCGTGTATGAGGAAGCAGAGCCGGGACTGTATGACGCGTTGAACGACAATACGGCTACCTTTGCGGACAACGAAAAGATGCTGGAAGTGCTGGGGCAGTTCAAGGAATTATCGGATAAAGGATATTTCGGAGAGGACTGGATCGGAACCGACAGCGCCAACATGGCAAATGAATTTGGCGACAGGAACTGCGCGATGGCTATGGCAAATTCCAGCTACATCAAACAGATCCAGGAAGAGACAGGTACAGAGGATGAGTTCGGACTGTTCCTGATCCCGCTGGGCGACAACACCAGCTTCCCGACCAACCCGGCAGGCCCGACCATGTTCGGCTATAAGGGAACAGAGCATGAAGAGCTTGTAAAGGCATTCTTCGATTTTGTAACGACGACAGAGAGCCTGCAGGAGATCCTGGACAATTCACCGGCTTATACCAACCTGGATATGAACGACGACGGGCTGGAACAGCACTGGCTGCCGGAGGAAGAAGAGTTCATGGCGACTGTGGATGAGGATAAGATGGGCACCGCGGTGCTCCAGACAGGAACCAAGTATACCAACGACTACTGGGGAGACTTTGGTGCGGATATGATCTCCTTCTGTCAGGATCAGAGCGAGGCCAATGATGTCCTGAAAAATATGGATTCCAACCGGGCGGAAGCGGCGAAGATCGCCGGCGACAGTGCCTGGGAATAGATAGAACGGGAACCTGATGCGTGCCGGGGGAGGTACCCCGGCACTTTTTAAAACCGGAAAGTGGTGATTTTTTTGAAAAAAAGTAGAATTTATCCAATGTGGTTCCTGCTCATTCCGCTTGTGCTTTACAGTGTATTTTTCCTTCTTCCCAGTATCCTGGGAATCGGATATTCCTTCACGGACTGGAATTCCCGGAGCATGGGAGAGGTTAATTTTGTGGGACTTCAGAATTATATCGAGATTTTTACCTCGGACAAGGATTACCTGTCAGGGATCGGGCATACCCTCATGTTTACGATCATTTCCAATATCGTGAAGCTGATCCCGGCTCTGTTCCTGGCGATCATGCTGAATGAGAGCATCCGGGGAAAAGGACTGTACAGGACGCTTTTGTACCTGCCGTCCATTCTGCCGTATGTGATCATCGGTATTTTATTTACCTCGATCCTGAATTACAACAACGGCATGCTCAACACGGTGCTGGAATTTCTGCATCTGGATTTCCTGAAGCAGAAATGGCTCTCCGACCTGAACGTGGTGTGGAAATCCATTTTTGGGGTAGATGCCTGGAGAGGGATCGGTTATGTCATGACCATCTTTATCGCGGGTCTGAGCACCATCCCAAGGTCTTATTACGAGGCGGCGCAGATTGACGGGGCCAATTTCTGGCAGAGGCTTCGGTATGTGACGCTGCCCATGATCTCGGGCTCTGTGATGATCAACCTGGTATTCGGCATTACCTACGGATTAAAGGTATTTGATATCATCTACGTTCTGACCAACGGCGGACCGGGCCATGCGACGGAAGTGATCACGACCTATTCCTACCAGCTCTATTCGTCCGGACAGTACGGAATGTCCACGGCGCTGAATACGATCCTGCTGCTGATCACGGCGGTGGTCGGCGTCCTGATCGTGAAAAATATGAGTAAGCAGGAGGTGCAGCAATGATGAAAAAAAGAATCCTTGCGGTTTTGAAGCATGTAGTGATGATCCTGCTGTGCCTTGCGGTGGTGCTCCCATTTTATCTTGTGGTGATCAACTCCTTTAAGACCAAGGGAGAAGCGGCCAGGATGAGCCTCTCCCTGCCGACGGAATGGCAGTTTTCCAATTATACCGAGGTGATCCAGAAAGGAAAGCTGATCCAAGGCTTTCTCAACAGCCTGGTCTATGCTGGCGTTTCCACACTGATCGGCGTGATCAGCTCGGCCATGGCGTCCTTCGTCATGAGCCGGAGGCGGACAAAGGTCAACGCCTTTTTGTATTATTTCGTGCTCTGCGGGCTGTTCTTCCCTGTGAACTATGTTACGCTGTCGAGAGTGCTGAGCACCTTCCAGCTGACCAACACCAAGACAGGGATCGTGATCGTATTTACCAGCGCAATGATTCCGTTCTGTGTTTTTACGATCCGGAACTTTATCTCGTCCGTGCCGGTGGAGCTGGATGAGGCGGCGGTATTGGACGGCGCGGGGCCGCTGTCCCTGTTCTTCCGGGTGATCATGCCCATGCTCAAGCCGGTGTTGTTTACCTGCTTTATCCTGCAGTTTATGGGCGTGTGGAGCGACTTTTTGACACCGCTGTACCTGTCGTCCAAGAGCAAGCTCTTCCCGATGACCATGGCGGTGTACCAGTTCTTCGGGAAAAATACGAACTACTGGAATTACATATTTGCGGATATTGTGCTGACCTGTATCCCGGTGATCCTGGTGTATCTGGTCGGGCAGAAATATATCATCGGAGGGCTGACCTCCGGAGCGGTGAAAGAATAGCAGCCGCTTTTATGAACGGCAGACCGCAGACATGTCTGGCGCCGTTCTGAATTATTACAGATATATGGAGGAAACATATCATGAAAGATTTAGCAATGAACACAAAACTGATCGTGCGTCCCATCGTCGGCTGCCTGACCCATTCCCATTTCTGGGAGGGGCCGTGCCGCGCGGGGTATAAGGAGGACATGACCGTGGAGGCCGAGTCCGCTGCGGCTGACCAGGCATTTGAAGCGGCAAAAAAGGTGCTGGAAGGTGCAACGGAGGAGATCCATTTCCTGGAAGCGGTGGACGCCCGTTATGATGAAAAGTTTATCGTAGGAAAGGACGTATTCGCGAAGATCGAAGAGGACATGGACCAGGTGGATTTCTTCCTCTGCATGAACTGGCGGATCCCGAAGCTGGAACGGTATAAAAAGCCCATCGTCATTTTACAGAATGGAAATGAAGGGATCGACTTTGCGGCATACTGCAGAAATATCGGCGTGGAAGCGTATGTGGCAATGGATATCCGGGATCTGAATGAGATCGCACATTTATTATGGGTACGGAAAGCAGTGTCCGAGACGAGAGCACTGGTATTGACTGCAGGCGGACAGCCGACCTTCGGCATCCAGAGCCTGATCCGGGATCCGGAGGTGCTGCGGCAGCGGTATGGCTTCGAAGTGATCAAGCTTCCCTTCCGTGAGATTTTCAAATACATGGATCAGATCACGGATGAAGAGGCAAAGCCGATCGCGGACCGGATCATCAATGGCTCCAAAGAGACGAAGGTGAACACGGACTGGTTTATCAATGATGTAAAATATTATCTGGCGGCGAAGAAAATGATGGACATCTACGACTGCAACGCATTTTCCACGACGTGCCATGAGCTCTGTACATCAGAGATCCCGCAGGAGCGGAAGTTCACGCCCTGCATGTGCCATTCCCTGATGAAGGACGAGGGGATCCCCAGTGGCTGTGAGGAAGATCTGAACGCCCTGCTGGCTATGACCATTCTGCAGTATGCGGCGCACCGTCCGGCATTTATGGGCAATCCGAACCATGAGACGGATGAGCTGCTCCGCATCCACCATGCGGTTCCGGCGCTGTGCATGAACGGGTACGGCACCAAGCCTTTGGAATACAAGCTGTGGGCATTTACCGGACAGGGCTTCGGCGGCAAGCTGCAGGTGGACTTTACGGAAAATGAGCAGGATCATGTGACGCTGGCCAGGTTCAACCCGGCAGGAGATACGATCTGCGTGAAGGTGGGACAGGTGCTCCGCTCCGAATACGACGAGGTTTACTGCAGCCCGTATTATTATATCCAGATGGACGACGCGAGAAGATATATGCATCATCTGGCAGGCTTCGGACATCACCAGGTACTGGTATTCGGGGATTATATGCAGGAATTGAAGGATCTGGCGGAGGTTATGAATTTTAAGGTGCTGGAAGGCTGACAGGGGATAGAAGAACCTGCCCCCGGACATCCGGGGCGGTGAAGTTATGATCATGAAAGGGTTCATAAGGATATGATTTATTTGAATAATGCAGCAACTACATATCCGAAGCCGCAGTGTGTGACAGAAGCGCACGCTGCGGCTTTATCCGCGCCTCCCGCCGGGCAGTTCCGCAGCAGCGGGCAGGGACGGGGGAAGGATGTGTTTACAGAGTGCCGGGAAAATCTGGGCAGGCTGCTGGGGATCTCTGCCCCGGAGCGGATCTATTTCACCTCGGGGGCCACGGACTCGCTGAATCAGTTGTTCTGCGGGCTGGAACGAAAAGGGCGGAAGATCCTGGTCACCCAGACCGAGCACAACAGCGTCCTGCGCCCTCTGTATAACGGGGTCGCCCAGGGCGCGGAGGTGGAGATCCTGCCCTGTGACCGGTACGGGCGGGTCAGTCCGGAGGAATTGGAAAAGCGGATCAGCCCGGAGGTGGGGCTTCTGGTCCTGAACCACTGCTCCAATGTGACGGGCATGATCCAGGACGCGGCGCGGTTCGGGGAGATTGCAAAAAAGCATGGAATCTTATTTTTGCTGGATGCCTCCCAGAGCGCGGGCTGCATTCCCATAGACTGCGATGCCTGGCATGTGGACGCGCTGGTATTTACCGGGCATAAAGGGCTCTTCGGCCCCCAGGGGACGGGGGGATATTTTCTGCGGGAGGGCGTCGGGCTCCGTCCCAGCCGCTACGGCGGAACGGGAAGGGACAGCAGCAGGCTGACCTACGAGGACGGGGACTATGAATACGAGACGGGCACCCAGAACGGACACGGGATCCAGGCGCTGGGCACCGGGGTGGAATACATCCTGGAACGGGGCGCGGAGCAGATCGCCGGGGAGGAACAGAGGCTGATGGGGCTTTTGTACGACGGGCTCTCGGACATGAAGGGCGTGACGGTCTACGGAGAGAAGGAGCAAAACCTGGGGCCGGTGCTGAGCATGAACCTGGCGGGGCTGCGGGCGTCGGAGCTGGCGTATATCCTGCAGAACGGATATGAAACGGTGGTCCGGGCGGGGCTCCACTGCGCGCCGCTGATCCATCAGGCCATGGGCACGCAGGAAGCCGGCACGGTACGGGTCAGCATTTCGGCGCTGACGAAAGAAGAGGAGATCGGGCAGTTTCTGGAGGCGATGCGGGAGATCGCGGCGGCTGCGGGGAATTGAGCGCGGCTGAACAGCGACCGGAGGCTGTTTTCTGGCGGATACTGTGGCTGTGGAGGATTGACAGAATTTTGGATTGCGGACAGGAGGCAGATGTAACATGAAGATATTGGAGATCATCCCGTCCCGGGAACGGTGTGCGGAGGCGGGCTGGCATGCGTATGATTTTGTATTGGAGCGCCCCATGGACGACGCGTTCATTATATCCCTGCGTCCCCTGGGGAGCTTCCTGTACATGCAGATGCTGAAAAAACCATTTTTTAAGATAGAGTCGGACCATTATCTGCTGAAAGGGATCCGGGGGGATGATTTTTTCCGGATGGCGGTCCACGGGGATCATCTGGATGAAATGAAAAATGTAGAGAACATGATTTTAAATGGATGAGCAGGGTGAAGCATTTTCCAAAAGGCCGATGGGCGATCATAGGGTGTATCATGGATGGAGCATTTGCGGATGATAACCTTGCATCATTAAATAAGAAATGGGAATGAAACAGGTGGGATTAAGAACAGGAAGGAATGATATTATGAAATGTATACAGACAGAGCATTATGCGGAATTCACACGGGAAATGTTTTTCCTGCGTCTGATTCCCATAGAGGAAGAGGTGTTCCGGTGCGTGTTCAGCCAGGAACCGATCGCGGAAACAGAATCAGCATTCATTGACCGGACGGGATTTACTCCGGTGCCGTATTCTATAGAAGAAACAGAACACAGCGTTCAGGTTCGGACCGGCCGTGTGCAGGCCGAGGTGCTGAAAGCGGACGGGCGGATCCTCTGGACGCGGCTGGAGGATGCTTCGGCAGGGGAGCAACCGGGTCAGACCGGACAGAATGCTTCCTCGGTGTGGCCGTCCGGTGACGGAACCAGCGGCGGCGTTTCGATCCTCCTGGCGGAGGGTCCCCGGGAGCTGGAAAAAATTGACGTTATGCGTTACACCACAGGCGGCGAACCGCCTATCATCAACAGGGTGAAGACCGTGGACGGGGAGCGCAATTTTATCCAGAACCTGAAACAGGTGGCGGATCATCAGGCTTACAAGGGGCGGCTGCATTTCCGATGGAAGCCGGAGGAAGGAATCTACGGCCTGGGGCAGGCGGAGGAAGGGATCTACAACTACAGGGGGCACGACCAGTACCTGTACCAGCACAACATGCGCATTCCCATGCCTGTCTTTCTGTCGGACCAGGGCTACGGGATGCTGTTCGACTGCGGCGGCCTGATGACCTTCCATGACGGAGCGGACGATTCCTACCTTTTTTTCGATACCATTTCCCAGATGGATTATTATTTCATCGCGAAAAAGACGCCCGATGAGATCATCCGGACGATCCGGTCGCTGACCGGGCGCGCGGCCATGCTGCCGAAATGGGCCTTCGGGTACATTCAGTCCAAGGAGCAGTACTATACGGCAAAGGAGCTGGCTGATGTGGTGAGGACATACCGGGAGCTGGGCGTGCCGCTGGACTGCGTGGTGCAGGACTGGAACACCTGGGATCCCGGAAACTGGGGAGAAAAGCTGGTGGACAAATCGCGCTACGGGGACCTGAAGGAGCGTATGGAGGAGATCCACGGCATGCACGCCCATTCCATGGTGTCTGTGTGGCCCAACATGAATACCGGAGGAAAGAACCATACGGAGCTTTTCCAGGCGGGGCATCTGCTCCATGATTACGCCACCTACGACGCATTTTCCGAGGAGGCCCGGGAAATGTACTGGCAGCAGGCGAAACAGGAACTGTTTGACGGCGGCTTCGATTCCTGGTGGTGCGATTCCACGGAGCCCTTCAGCGGCCCGGACTGGGGCGGCACCATGAAGCGGGAGCCCTGGGAGCGCTACATGTTGGTGGGAAATGAGCATAAAAAATATCTGCCGGCCGAGCAGGCCAACCTGTTTGCGCTGATGCACGCCAAAGGGATCTATGAAAACCAGCGGAAGGACCGGGAGGATATCCGTGTCCTGAACCTGACCCGCTCCGGGTATGTGTCGGGCCAGAAATACGGCGCGGTGCTCTGGTCCGGGGACACCTATGCCTCCTGGGATACGCTGAAAAAGCAGATCGCGGAGGGGCTGAACATGGGCCTGTCCGGATATCCCTACTGGACACTGGACATCGGAGGATTTTTCACGGTGGGCAGCAAATGGCAGAACCGGGGCTGCGGCTGCAATACGGACCCCACGCCGAAATGGTTCTGGCAGGGGGATTATAACGAGGGCGTATCGGATCTGGGATATCGGGAGCTGTATGTCAGATGGCTGGAGATGGGCACATTTCTCCCCATGTTCCGTTCCCACGGCACGGACACCCCGCGGGAGATCTGGAACTTCGGGAAGAAGGGCGAGCCGTTCTACGATGCCATTGAGAAATACATCCGTCTGCGGTACGATCTGATGCCGTATATCTATTCGCTGGCCGGGGACGTGTACCGGAACCACGGAACCATGATGCGCAGCCTCCTGTTTGATTATACGGCAGATGCGCAGGCGCGGAAAATGGATCAGGAATTTATGTTCGGGAAGAGCCTGCTCGTCTGCCCGGTGACGGAGCCTATGTACTATGGGAAGGAGAATCAGGAGCTGGAAGCGGAGAAGGTGTGGACATGCTACCTGCCGGCGGGGGACGACTGGTATCATTACTGGACAGACCGGAAATACGAGGGCGGGCAGTTCGTGACCGTGGACGCGCCGCTGGATGAGATGCCGGTTTTCGTGAAGGCTGGCTCGATCATTCCCATGAAAAAAGGTCTTACCTATGCGGATGAGAAAAATGAAAATCCGCTGGAGATCCATGTATATCCGGGGAAGGACGCGGCATTTACGCTGTATGAGGACGAAGGGAATAATTACCGGTATGAGGAGGGAAAGTATGCCCTGACGGAATTTACATGGGAGGACGCAAAGCGGAAGCTGACGATCGGCGATACGACGGGTGGATTTGACGGGATGGAAAATGGATGGAGAAAGAATGTGAAATTATGTATCCATTGAGGGAGTGAAAAATGTACAAAATATTCTATACAGATTATGCGAAGGAATGGCTGCAGGCGCTGCCACTCGGCAACGGCCGTCTGGGAGCGATGGTATACGGCGAGCCTTTTACGGGCAGGATCCAGATGAACGAGGAAAGCGTGGTTTACGGCGGCCCAATCGACCGGATCAATCCGGATGCGTCGAAGCATTTTCCGGAAATCCGACGCCTGATCAAGGAAGGAAAAATCGAGGAGGCCGAAGAGCTGAGTGTCTATGCCCTGTCCGGAACGCCTCAGAGCCAAAGGCCGTTCCAGACATTGGGGGAATTTTCCTACAAGATGCAAAACAGCGGCGGTGAGATTTCCGATTATCGCCGTGAGCTGGATCTGGAAAAGGGGATCGTGACGGTTCGCTATCAGCAGGACGGAATCACCTATATAATGAAGGCTTTCATTTCACTGGAAGCGGATGCCCTGGCGGTGGAATTTTCGGCGGACAGGCCGGGAAGCCTTTCCATGTCGGGCCTGCTGACGAGAGGGAGATACTATAACTGTGCGGGAAGCGCAGGGGAGGATACCATCTATATCGACGGGGATCTGGGAAAAGGCGGGAGCGAGTTCTGCATCCAGGCGAAGGCCTGCGTACAGGGCGGAAGTGTTCAGACGATCGGGGAGCATCTGGTGATCAGAAATGCCGACCGGGCGGTGGTCTATGTGAACGGCGTGACCACCTATCCGCTGCGGGAGAAGAAGATTACCGACTGTTATAAATATTTGCAGGAGCAGATGGCGGGGCTGACGTTGGAAGGATTCGGGGAGATTCGGGAGGCACACATCCGCAGGCATTCGGAAATGTTTGGACGGTCGGTGCTGGTACTGGGAGCCGGGGCAGCGGAGAACGGAGCGTGTCCGCGGCCGGTTGAGGAGCCGGGCTGTGTGTCAGCGGAGAACGGGGCGCATCCGTGGCCGGTTGAGGAGCCGGGCTGTGTGCCAGCGGAGAACGGAGCGAATCTGCGGCCAGTTGCGAAGCCGGGCCGAGCGTCGACGGAGAATGAAGCGAATCTGCAGATGACCGCGGAGCTGGAGCAGCTTCCCACGGATGTGCGTCTGCGCCGGATCGCGGAGGGCGGCACGGATCATGGAATGGCGGCGCTCTACTATGCATACGGCCGTTACCTGCTGATGTCCTGCAGCCAGCCTGGAGGGCTCCCAGCCAATCTGCAGGGGATCTGGTGCGAAAAGCTGGAGCCCATCTGGGATTCCAAGTACACTATCAATATCAACACCCAGATGAATTACTGGCCTGCGGAGATCTGCAACCTTTCCGAGTGCCATATGCCTTTGTTTGAGCATCTGGAGCGGATGCTGGAAAATGGAAAGCGCACGGCTCGGGAAATGTACGGCTGCCGCGGGTTTGTGGCTCACCACAATACCGATGTGTGGGCGGATACGGCTCCCCAGGATCTGGCCATCCCGGCGACCTACTGGGTGATGGGCGGTGCATGGCTGGCGACCCACATCTGGAAGCATTTCCGGTATACGATGGATCAGGATTTTCTGGAACGGATGTATCCCATCCTGTTTGAATGCGTACAGTTTTTCGCGGATTTTCTGATGGAGGATGGAGGAGAGCTGGTAATCTGCCCGTCCGTTTCTCCGGAAAATACGTATATCATGAAAAATGGAAAGACCGGGCGGCTCTGTATGAGCTCCACCATGGACACAGCGATCCTGCGGGATATTCTGATCCAGTTTTTGGAGAGCGAGCGGATTCTCGGTAAGCAGTCCGAGCTGGGAGAGCAGGCGGTTCGGATCCTGGAAAAGCTGCCCGGCTTCGGCGTAGGCAGGCACGGACAGCTGATGGAATGGCGGGAGGATTATGACGAATGGGAGATCGGACATCGGCATTTTTCCCATCTCTATCCCATTTTTCCGTCCAACCAGATCAATGCATATGAAAACGCGGAGCTGCTGGAGGCCGGGAAAAAGGCTCTGGAGCGGCGTATGGAACACGGCGGAGGACATACGGGATGGAGCTGCGCGTGGCTCATCAATCTGTACGCGCGGTTCGGCGACGGGGACAGCGCGGTCAAATATATCCATGACCTGTTAGGAAAGCTGACCGCCCCCAACCTGTTCGACATGCACCCGCCGTTGGATAGGATCCCGGGGATTCCCTGGGTATTCCAGATCGACGGTAACCTGGGCGGCGCCTGCGGGATCGCGCAGATGCTGCTGCAGAGCCATCTGGACGAGATCCATCTTCTCCCGGCGCTGCCCTCTTCCTGGAAAGAGGGACGTGTGACAGGACTTTGCGCGGAAGGCGGATTTGAAGCGGATATCTGCTGGCAGGACGGGAAGCTGAAGGAAGCGATCCTCTATGCGAAGAAGGGCGGAAGGGCTGTGGTTCGCTGCGGGGAGAAGCTCGCAGTGTCGGCAGCAGGGAAGGCAGTTCCGGTTTCCGTGGATGAAAAGGGGCGTTATGCATGGGAGACACGGGCCGGGGAGATTTACCGGATGGAAGCAGTTTCCAATCATGGATGACACATTACAAGTGAGGGCGTGGCGGTTGCCATGCCCTCTGCGGCGCGCAAAGCAGATGTTGTGCGGCCATTGCAGGCGCGTCCTTCGCAAGCGATGCAGCGATGCTCTTTGTTCTGGAAATATGTCTGGCGCTGTGATACAATCAGATAGACAAATCGATTGGAGGTATAAAATGGACAGACCTGTTACAACATTATTTATGCTGATGTCTGTTGACGGAAAAATCAGCACCGGCGCGTCAGACAGCTTAGACGTGGATAAGGATTTCCCTAAAATCACAGGAGTGAAGGAAGGATTACAGCAATATTATGAAATCGAGCAGACAACGGATCTATGGTCGCTGAATTCCGGCAGAGTGCAGGCCAAGATCGGTGCGAACACAGAGGACATGCCCCAAAAAACTCCCGTTTCCTTTGTCTCGATTGATAATCAACATTTAAAGGAGCATGGCATACGTTATCTTTGCGCTTTATCAAAACAATTCGTGCTGGTTACATCGAATGAAAACCATCCTGCATTTGCAATGAAAGAAGATAATCTTCACATTATCTATCAAAAGGAACTGTCGCTGAAAGGGGTTCTTGCAAAACTCAGATCAGAATTTGGCTGTGAGAGGATCACGATACAAACCGGCGGTACATTAAACGGGCTGTTTCTTCGTGAAAAGCTGATCGATTTTATTGATATCGTTGTTGCCCCTATTTTAATCGGCGGAAAAGATACGTCTACCTTAATTGATGGACAATCTTTGCTGTCAGAAAGCGAATTATCAAAATTAGGTGTGTTGGAATTACAGGAATGCGTGGTTTTGGAAAACTCGTATCTTCGATTACGGTATGAGGTGATTCATGGATAGTTTGGGTGGCTGAACAGAATGAAAAAATAAAATTTCTACCTGTACGGTTGCGTTAGCAGACGTAAGAGTGCGTTAGCACGGTTTTTGCGAATGGATGAGTCGGTTGGAGGCTCTTTAGAGTATCCAACCGTACAGGCGGAAAAATTTCAGGAGGAATCTACATATGAGGGATATGATTGCATATTGCGGGCTGGACTGTGAAACCTGTGATGCTTATCTGGCAACGATCCATAATGATCAGGCTTTGCGTGAGAAAACTGCAAAACTATGGGCTGAATTAAATCAGGCTCCGATTCTGCCTGAACATATTCATTGTGAGGGCTGCCGTGTTGATGGGATCAAAACCATATACTGTGACAGCCTTTGCGCGATTCGCCAGTGCGCGGTAAAAAAAGAGGTGTCCACGTGTGGCGACTGTCAGGACTTCGAAAAATGTCAGACTCTTGGAGAGATCATCTCAGGGAATCCTGACGCTCTAAAGAATTTGAAGGGGATAGAAGATAGCGTTTGACTGCTATTCAACAGGTAAGGAACTGTAGGAAAATAACTTATGCAGATTGCGCAGGATATTTCTTCAAGTGTACAGTTCCAAGGAATCCAACGGAAAAAATTCCAGCTGTGCGGTTGTATGCTCCAAGGAGCATACAACCCACTTATCCATTCGCAAAAACCGTGCTGACGCACTCTTGCGTCTGCTAAC